>CAZGUW010000072.1:7429-18230 GCA_964528705.1 uncultured Geminicoccaceae bacterium | reverse complement strand
TCGTCAGTAGACGTCGTTGCGGGTGTTGAAGACGTTGAACTTGCCGGTCGGCGTGATCAACCGCGGATCCTTGATCACGTGCTTGAGGGTCCGCGTCTTGTCATCGACGACGACGATCGCCGATTCCTGGTCCTGGGCGTTCCAGACGGAGAACCAGACCTCTGTGCCGTCCTTGTTGTACTCGGGCTGGACGATGCGGCGCACGCCCTCGGTGATGCCCGACCACTCGCCGATCGGCAGCTCCTCGTAACCGGCCTCCAGGTTGTCGAGGTCGAAGACGGCGACCGAGGACGCGATGCTCGGCTCCGGGTTGAGCGGCGTGTCGACCCAGAGATTGCGCGAGTTCGGATGGGTCTTCAGGAAGAGCGAGCCACCGCCCAGGCCTTCCAGCATCTGCACGACCTTCCAGGCCTCATCCGGATGACCCTCGGGGTCGGTGCCGATCAGTGAGATCGTCCAGTCGCCGAGATGCGTCGTGGCCCAGACCGGCCCGAACTCGGGATGGACGAAATTGGCGCCACGGCCCGGATGAGGCGTCTGGCCACCCGTGTCGATGATCGCCTCGAGCTCGCCGTCCTGAGTGTCGACCACGGCGATCTGGTGCACGGCATTGGCCGCCACCAGGAAGTAGCGCCCGGTCGAGTCGAAGCCGCCGTCGTGCAGGAAGCGCGCCGCGTCGATGTCGCGGACCTTGAGGTTGGAGAGGTCCTCGTAGTTGACGAGCAGGATCTTGCCCGTCTCCTTCACGTTCACCACGAACTCCGGGGAATGGTGCGAGGCGACGATCGAGGCGACCCGCGGCTCGGGGTGGAACTCCATCTCGCCCACCGTGTAGCCCCTGGTCGAGACGACCTTCAGCGGCTCCAGCGTGGCACCATCGGTGATGACGTAGTGCGGCGGCCAGTAGGCGCCGGCGATGACGAACTTGTCCTCCCAGCCCTCGGCCTTCGAGCTCTCGACCGAGCGCGCCTCGATGCCGATCTTGAGCTCGGCCACGACCGCTGGCGGATCCATCCAGAGATCGATCATGCTGACCAGCGCGTCGCGGCCGATGACGTAGAGGTAGCGGCCCGATGCCGAGAGCCTCGAGATGTGCACGGCATAGCCGGTCTTGAGGATCGTCTTGATCTCGTAGGTGGCACCGTCGATCAGCGCCACCTCGCCGGAATCGCGCAAGGTGACCGAGAAGAGGTTGTCGAGATCGAGGTCGTTCAGCTTCTCGGTCGGCCGCTCCGCCACGGGCACCAGCACGCGCCAGTTCTCGCGCATGGTCTCCATGCCCCATTCGGGCGGCTGCGGCGGCTCGTGGAAGAGATAGCGGGTCATGATGTCGACCTCCTCGGGCGAAAGATCACCCGAGGTGCCCCAGTTGGGCATGCCGCCCGGCGAGCCGTACTCGATGAAGGCGTTGACGTAGTCGCGCCCGTTCTCCTTCATGATGTCCGGCGTCAACGGCCGGCCGGTGGCGCCCTTGCGCAGCACGCCGTGGCAGCCGGCGCAGCGCTGGAAGTAGATCACCTGGGCCCGCTGGAAGTCGTCCGCCGAGAGCGGCTCGACGCCCATTTCCTGGAGCTCCGGGGCGAGGCCCGGCTGCGCCAGCTTGATCTCGCTCAGCACGTCGAGCTCCGGCACGTAAGTCGTACCCTCCGGCGGCGTATGCCCTTCGAGCGCCTCCGCATCCGGCTGCTCCTGCGCGACGCCGGCCGGCGCCGCCGCCAAGGTCCACGCACAGAGCGCGGTCGCCGCAAGAAGTGCAGTGCGTCCCGTCATCTAGCCTCTCCCTTATCGCCTGCAGCAGGGCACCTTGGCGCGAAAGCTAGCTGCCGGGGAACCGCCGGTCCTTGACTTGCGTCAAGGAGCCTGGCGCCAAGGCAACCTAGCGTCGGGCAAATGCACGGAGGACGAGGCCCGGTGAGTACTTGTCGGGGCATTGCAGGAGTGCCGAGGCTCGACCTCACGGTTCTGGCCCTGCTCCTCTGGTGCGCCACGCTCCTCGCCATCCCGGCCCGGGGCGACGCCCAGGAGGCGCCCTCCCTCACCATGGCGCGGGAGGTCTTTCCCGGTGCCGAGGGAGTCGGCGCCTTCACCGGCGAGCCGCCGGCGGCCGACGTCATGATCGGCGGCCGGCTCGCCGGCTACCTGCTCTCCACACGGGCCGTGCTGGACTCGGTCGGCTATAGCGGGCGGCCGTTCGAGGCCGTTCTCGGGCTCGATCTCGATGGCCGCATCACCGGTGCCAGGCTCCTCTCCCACAACGAGCCCGTGCTCGTCGTCGGTGTCGAGCCCGAGGTGCTCGACGCCTTCATCGCCCAGTTCCGGGGCCGGGCCGTCGACGCGGCCGGCAACGGCACCGGCGAGGCCGGCGTCGACGCGATCAGCCGGGCGACCGTGTCCTCGGTTCTCTTCGCCGACGCCATCCTGCGCGCGGCCCGGGCGGTGGCCGTCAGCCGCGGCATCATCGAGCCGGCAGGTGCGACGGCCGGGCTCGACCTCGACCGGTTCGAGGAGCTCGACTGGCCGGCGCTCGAGGGCGAGGGCCTGACGAGCCGCCTCCTCCTGACCAATGGCGACATCGCCACGGCACTCCTCGAGCGCGGCCGCCCGCCGCCCAGCGGCCCGGGCTTCGAGGACCCGGACAGCGCCTTCGTCGACCTTCGTGTGGCGCTCGCCACGCCCGCCATGACCGGACGGAATCTGCTCGGCGAGGCGCGTCATCTCGCCCTGGTCCACGCGCTCCGGCCCGGCGACCAGGCCATCGTCGTCCTCGCCAGCGGCCGCTACTCGGTCAAGGGCACGGGCTTCGTCAGGAGCGGCGTCTTCGACCGGCTGCAGGTGCTGCAGGGCGAGAAGGTCATCCGGCTGCAGGCCGAGGGCCACACCCGCATCGCCGAGCTGGAGGTCGAAGGTGCGCCAGAGTTCCGCGAGATGGGCTGGTTCACGCTGCCGGCGGCGAGCGGCTTCGACCCGTTGCAGCCATGGAGCCTCCGGCTGATCGTCGCGCAGCCGACCGAGGCGGGCGAGGTGCTGCTCGATTTCGTGCTGCCGGTGACGGCACCTGCGACACTCGTCGCCCGGCCGGTCGAGGAAGCGCCGCAGGGCTGGCTCGCCACCCTCCTGCAGGCCGCCGGCGAGCCCGACGGCTCGCTCATCGTCAGCCCCGGCCTCTGGCTCGAGATCTGGGCCGCCCGGTCGGTCGAGGTGGTGCTGCTGGTCCTCCTGCTCCTCGTCCTTTCCGCGGCCCTGGTCTTCCAGGACGCGCTGGTGCGCAGGAAGACGCTCTATCGCCGCTTCCGCCTGGGCTTCCTCGCCGTCACCCTCGTCTGGCTCGGCTTCGTCGCGGGTGCGCAGCTCTCGGTCGTCAATATCCTCACCTTCATCCATAGCCTGCTCACCGGCTTCAGCTGGCAGGTCTTCCTGATGGAGCCCCTGATCTTCATCCTCTGGTGCTACGTGGCACTCGGCCTGCTCTTCCTCGGCCGTGGCGTCTTCTGTGGCTGGCTCTGCCCGTTCGGGGCGCTGCAAGAGCTGACCAACAAGCTCGCCCGCCGGCTCCGAGTGCCGCAGCTCGAGCTGCCCTTCGGGCTGCACGAGAAGCTCTGGCCGACAAAGTACATCATCTTCCTCGGCCTGCTCGCCCTCTCGCTGCATGCGATGAGCGCCGCCACCCTGGCTGCCGAGGTGGAGCCCTTCAAGACGGCGATCATCCTGCGCTTTGTCCGTGACTGGCCGTTCGTCGTCTTCGCGCTGCTGCTGCTGGGCGCCGGGCTCTTCGTCGAGCGCTTCTATTGCCGCTATGTCTGCCCCTTGGGTGCCGCGCTCGCCATCCCCGCCCGGCTCGCCACCTTCCGCTGGCTCAAGCGGCGGCCGCAATGCGGCCGGGAATGCCGGATCTGCGCGGTGAGTTGCCCGGTGCAGGCGATCCACCCCTCCGGCGAGATCGTCCCCAACGAGTGCATCCATTGCCTCGACTGCCAGGAGCATTACCACGACGCCCATACCTGCCCGCCTTTGATCAAGGGCCGCAAACGCCGCGAGGCGGCAGCCGCCCTGCACGCGCCGGCAGGCGGAGGAGGCCCGACATGAACGCTGGCAACGGCCTGCTCAAGACCCTCGCGATCGTCGCCGTCGTCTTCGGCATCGCCACCGTCCTCTCCGGCGGCAGGGCGCTCTTCGGCGGGCCCGAGGCGCGGGAAGCGGTCGGCGATGCCGTGCCCTTCGTCCTCTGGTTCAACACGTTCGCCGGCTTCGCCTATATCGCGGCCGGCATCGGCCTCTGGCGCGCCCGGCCCTGGGCGCCCCGCCTCGCCTGGCTCATCGCCGTCGCCACGCTCGTCGTCTTCGCGGCCTTCGCCGTCCATGTCGCCACCGGTGGCGCCTTCGAGATGCGCACCGTGGGTGCCATGACGCTGCGCAGCCTCGTCTGGCTCGCCATCGCCTGGCTCGGCTGGCATCGTCTGGCTGCCGGGGAGCGGGCAGCATGAGGCGGCTCGACCGGCGCCGCTGCCTGACGGTCCTCGCGGCCACCGCCGCCAGCCTGGCGTTGTCGGCCGGCGCCGGCGCTGCCGCTCCGACGCGGCGCTGGTCGGGCATCGCCCTGGGTGCCCCGGCGGAACTCGTCATCCGCCATGACGATGCGGCCCGGGCCGAGGGGCTGTTGGCCGCCGCCGTCGCCGAGATCGGCCGGCTCGAACGCATCTTCAGCCTCTTCGATCCGACGAGCGCCCTCGCCCGGCTGAACCGCGACGGCCGGCTCCCGGAACCGCCCTTCGAGCTCGCCGATCTCCTGGACCAGGCGCGGGCGGTCCACCGCGCGACCGGCGGCGTCTTCGATCCCACCGTCCAGCCGCTCTGGCGGCTCCATGCCGAGGCGGCGCTTGCCGGCAGGAGACCGGAGCCCGACGCCCTGCAGGCGGCGCGGGCAGCCGTCGGCATGGAGGCCGTCGCGGTCGACACCGGTGAAATCGCCTTCGGCCGGCCGGGCATGGCGCTGACCCTGAATGGCATCGCCCAAGGCTACCTCACCGACCGCATCGCCGACCTGCTGCGCGTCGGCGGGCTCGCCCATGTGCTGGTCGATCTGGGCGAGGTCCGGGCCACCGGCGAGCGGATGCCGGGCGAGCCCTGGCGCATCGGCCTCGGCACGGCCGACGAGGTCGTCGGCCTGAGGGACGGTGCCATCGCCACCTCCGAACCCTTCGGCACGGTCATGGATGCCGCCGGCGCCGTCGGCCACATCATCGACCCGCGCCTCGGCCGACCAACCGCCGGCATGTGGCGCCGCGTCGCCGTCCTGCATCCGCGCGCCACCATCGCGGACGGCCTCTCGACCGGCTTCGTGCTCCTCGACCGATCCGCGATCGACGCGGCGCTCACCGCCTTCCCGCCAGCCCAAGTCATCGCCACCGCCTGAGCCCTACCCGCCGATTGACAAGGTCCGCTGGCGCACCTAGCGTACTAACCAATTGGTTAGTTAGGGACGGAACGCATGGGCTTGGCGGACGGGCGGACGGTCAGGATCGCCGCGGATATCGGCGGCACCTTCACCGACCTCGTGCTGATCAAGGGTGCGGGCGAGGTGCTGACCGCCAAGGTCTCCTCGACCGGCTCTGCCCCGGAGGCTGCGGTGCTCGACGGCATCCGGGGCATCATGGCCGAGGCCAATGTCGACGGCAGCCAGGTCGTCGAGGTGCTGCACGGCACGACCATCGGCTCGAACACCCTGCTCGAGCGCACCGGAGCGCCGACCGGGCTGATCACCACGAAGGGCTTTCGCGACATTCTCGAGATCGGCCGGGTGCGCACGCCCGAGATGTTCGATCTCGCCTGGAGCAAACCCGAGCCCCTCGTCCCGAGGCGTGCCCGGCTCGAGGTGACCGAGCGGATCGCCGCCGACGGAGCGGTGCTGACGCCGCTCGACGAGGCCGAGGTGCTGGCGGCCGGCCGGCGGCTCGAGGCGCAGGGCATCACCTCGGTCGCCGTCTGCTTCATCAACAGCTACCGGAACGCCGCCCACGAACGCCGCGTCGGCGAGCTCCTGACAGAGCATTTCCCGAAGTTCGAGGTGACGCTCTCGGCCGCCCTGCAGCCCGAGGCGAAGGAGTACGAGCGGACCAGCACGGCCGTGGTCAATGCCTATGTCCTGCCGGTCATGCGGGGCTATCTGGCAAGGCTCGCCGCCGGGCTCGCGGACCTCGGCATCACGGCCCCGCTCCTCGTCGTCAGCTCCAGCGGCGGGCTCGTCCGCTCCGCCGTGGCGCAGGAGCAGCCCGTCCTCTTCATCGCCTCCGGCCCGGCCGCCGGTGTCACGGGTGCCGCCCGGCTGGGTGCTGCCGGGCGGATCGACGACCTCATCGTCTTCGACATGGGCGGCACCACGGCGAAGGCGGCGCTGATCGAGAGCGGACGCATCTCGCGCACCAACGAGTACGAGTTCCGTGCCGGCATCTCGACGCCGAGCCGCTTCATCAAGGCGGGCGGCTTCCTGATGCGGGCCCCCACCATCGACATCGCCGAGGTCGGCGCCGGGGCAGGCTCGATCGCCCGGGTGGATGCGGGCGGCCTCATCCATGTCGGCCCCCGCTCGGCCGGTGCCGAGCCCGGCCCCGCCTGCTACGGCAAGGGCGGCAGCCATGCCACGGTCACCGACGCCAACGTCGTGCTCGGCTACCTCAACCCGAAGGAGCTGGCCGGCGGCACGCTCGCCATCGACGCCGGCCTCTCGGAAGAGGCGATCACCACCCACGTCGCCGCCCCGCTCGGCGTCAGTGCGGCCGAGGCCGCCCTCGGCATGCGCGAGATCGCCAATCTCAACATGGCCCGCGCCATCCGCGCCGTGACCGTCGAGCGTGGCGTCGACCCGCGCTACTTCACGCTCGTCGCCTTCGGCGGCAGCGGCCCGGTCCATGCCTGCGACCTCGCCGCCATGCTCGGCATCCGCCACGTCCTTTTGCCCAACCTCGCCGGCGTCTTCACCGCCGCCGGCATGCTGGCGGGCGACATCGAGCGCCAGCTCGTCGAGCCCCTGCCCGCCCCGCTCGACGAGGCGCTGGGGCCGAAGCTCCAGGCAGCGCTCGACCGGCTCGCGGCCGAGGCCAGGGCGGCGCTCGCCGAGGAAGGCTTCACCGCGGGCGAGATGGCGATCGAGCGGCAGGTCGATCTCCGCTTCGAGAACCAGGACACCGAGCTCGGCATCGTCGTCGAGGGCACCATCGAGGCGGGCTTCGCCACCCCCTTGCGCGAGCGTTTCCTCGAGGCCTACGAGCGGGTCTACGAGTACCGTGCGAGGGACCGGGTCGAGGTCGTGGCGGTGCGCGTCGTCGGCCGCGGCCATCGCGCCGGCAAGCTCGACTTCACGAGCTACCGCACGGCCGCCGCCGGTGGCACGAACGTTGCTTTGGAGCGCCAGGTGATGTTCGCGCGCGAATCCGGCTACGTTTCGACCCCCGTCATCGACCGCGCGGCGCTGCCGGTCGAAGCCCGGGGGCCGCTGATCGTCGAGAGCCTGGACACCACCGCCGTCATCCCGCCGGGTGCCGTCGTCCGTGCCGACGAGGCGGGCAACCTGCGCATCGAGCTGGAGGGCTGACGGTCATGACCACGAACGACGCCTCGCCCTTCGGCGATCCGATCACGTTTGCCGTCATCAAGAACGCCTTCGACACCATCGTCGACGAGATGGCCGACAACGTGATGCGCACCGCGCGCTCGCACATCGTCCGGGAAGTGCTCGACTACTCGACCACACTCTGCGACCGGCAGGGCCGCATCGTCGCCCAGGCGAAAACGGTGGCGCTGCACCTCGGGGCCGTACCCGACGCCATCGAGGCGGTGCAGGCCGCGTTCGGCGACGATTTCGCGCCGGGCGACGTGGTGATCATGAACGACCCCTACGAGGGCGGCATGCATCTCCCGGACATCTTCATGTTCAAGCCGGTCTTCTTCGCGGACCGGCTACAGGGCTTCACCGTGGTCGTCGCCCATCATTGCGACATGGGCGGGCGGGTGCCGGGCTCGAACGCCTCGGATTCGACCGAGATCTTCCAGGAGGGCTTCCGCGTCCCGCCGCTCAAGCTCTACGAGCGCGGCGAGCCCAACCAGACGCTCTTTCGCCTGTTCGAGAAGAACGTCCGCGTGCCGGACCTCGTGATCGGCGACCTGCTCTCGCAATACGCCACCTGCAGGATGGGCGAGCGGCAGTATCTCCGCCTCTTCGAGCGCTACGGGGCCGCCACCGTCGAGAGCTACATCGAGGGCCTGCTCGACTACGCCGAGACCATGACGCGGCGCGAGATCGAGGCCTGGCCGGACGGCACTTACAGCTTCACGGACCACATCGACGGCGACGGCTTCAGCGACGCGCCGATCCCGATCAAGGCGACCATCACGGTCAAGGGTGGCCATCTCGAGGTCGATTTCGACGGCAGTGCCCCGCAGGTGAAGGGGGCCATCAATTCCACCCTCTCCTTCGTCAAGTCGGCGAGCTATCTCAGCGTGCGCTGCGTCATGGATTCCGACGCACCCAACAATGCCGGCGTCTTTCGCTGCATCGACGTCAAGGCGCCCCTGGGCTCCATGCTGAACCCGCGCCTGCCCGCCGCCGTCGCCGCCCGGGCGCTCACCGGCTATCGCATCGTCGACACCATGCTGGGGGCCCTCGCCCAGATCGTGCCGGCGAAAGTCATGGCCGCCGGCGAGGGCGGCAACACGGTCGTCTGCCTCGGCGGCTACGACAAGGCGACGGGCGAGCCCTTCATCCTCGTCGACATGATCAACGGCGCCTGGGGCGGCCGGGTCGACCAGGACGGCATCGAGGGTGTGACCAACCCGGCGCAGAACATGTCGAACCTGCCGGTCGAGACGCTGGAGGCGCGCTATCCCGTGCGCATCGAGGAGTTCGGCTACCGGCAGGATTCCTGCGGTGCCGGCAAGTGGCGGGGCGGGCTCGGCCTCACGCGCTCCTATCGCCTGCTGGCGCCCGAGGCGATGCTGCAGCTTCGCTCCGACCGCACGGCGCATGCGCCCTACGGCCTCTTCGGCGGCGAGCCGGGTGCCCTCACCCGGAACGTCCTGAACCCGGACCGCAATGCCGAGGCCGTGCCCGGCAAGCTCACGCGGACGATCGAGGCCGGCGACAGCCTCTGCCACCACCAGGCAGGCGGCGGCGGCTATGGCGACCCGCTCGAGCGCGACCCGGCGCTGGTCGCAACGGACGCGCTCGACGAGAAGATCAGCCGGGACTTCGCCCGCGACCGGCACGGCGTGGTGCTTACCGACACCTTCGTGCCGGACGCGGCGGCGACGGCAGCGCTCCGTGCCGAGATGCGCACACAAAGGACCTGAGCTTCACCAAGGAGAGACGACGATGGCAGCCCGACGTACGATCCTCGCAAGCACGCTCGCTACAGTTCTGACGGCCACCACGGCCGGCCTTGCCGCGGCCCAGGAACCCCTGACGGTCCGGCTCGATTTCTCGCCCTGGGGCGTGCATGCCGGCATGCACTACGCCATGAACGAGGGCTGGTTCGAGGAGGCCGGCCTCGACGTCGATCTCCAGGACGGCCGCGGCTCCGGCAACACGCTGCAGCTCGTCAATGCCGGCCAGGTCGATGTCGGCCAGATCCAGCTCGGCCTGCTCGGCGCCTCGCGCGAGCAGGGGGCCGAGATCAAGTCCTTCGCCGGCTTCCAGCGCAAGACCGACCTCTGCATCCTCGTCGATCGCGACTCCCCCATCGAGGAGATCGCCGATCTCGAGGGCACGACGCTCGTCGTCTTCGCCGCCAGCCCCTGGGCCGCCTACATCAACGACTACCTGGCCGCGGGCGGCCTCGACGACACCAGTGTCGAGGTGCTGTTCGTCGATCCGGCGGCACTCTGGGGCACCTACACCGCCGGCCGGGCGGACGGGCTCATGTCGACCATCGGCTCGGCCATCCCGGTCGCCGAGGCCAGCCGGCCCTCCAAGTGCATGATGCTGGACGAGGCCGGCCTCACCTTCCCGAGCTACGGCCTGATCGCCACCGAGGAGACCATCGCGGAGCGCGGCGAGGAACTCGCGAAGCTGGTCGAGGTGCAGCAGCGCGCCTGGTCCGCGATCCGCGAGGACCTCGACCTCGGCGTCGACGCGATCATCGCCCAGCGGCCGGACGCCAATCTCGATCCCGATGTCCTGCGCGAGCAGATCCGCATCACCCTCGACTACTTCGACACAGCGGCGACCGAGGGCCAGCCGATCGGCTGGCAGGCGCGCGAGGACTGGGAGGAGGCGCTGCAGGGCATGGAGAAGACCGGCCTGATCAGCCCGGGCTGGAACCCGGACGACTACTACACCAACGATCTCGTGCAGTAGGCCCGGGTGAGCCTTCCGGACCAGGGAAGTCAGCCCTATGTGGCGCTCGACCGCGTGGCGAAGGTCTATCCCTCGCCACGCGGCGACGTCGAGGCGCTGAGCGACATCGACCTCGAGATGGCGCCGGGCGCCTTCGTCAGCGTCGTGGGCCCGAGCGGCTGCGGCAAGAGCACGCTGATGAAATGCCTCGCCGGCCTCGTGCCGATCACGCGGGGCACGATCGACATCAACGGCCAAAGGCTCGACGGCCCGCCTGACGCCATGGGCATCGTCTTCCAGCGCGACGTGCTGCTCGACTGGCGGACCATCCTCGACAACGTGCTGCTGCAGGCCGAGCTCCTGCGCCTGCCGCGCGCCGACTACCGCGAGCGGGCCATGCAGCTGCTCGCCCGCTTCGGCCTCGAGGGCTTCGAGGACCGGCATCCCTGGGAGCTCTCCGGCGGCATGCGCCAGCGC
>CAZGUW010000072.1:0-7419 GCA_964528705.1 uncultured Geminicoccaceae bacterium | reverse complement strand
CGCCATCTGCCGGGCGTTGCTCTGCGACCCCGAGCTCCTGCTCATGGACGAGCCCTTCGGGGCGCTCGATGCCATGACCCGCGACGACCTCAATGTCGAGCTGACCCGGATCTGGCAGGGCTCGAACAAGACCGTGCTCTTCATCACCCATTCGATCGTCGAATCGGTCTACCTCTCCGACCGGGTGGTGATGATGTCGCGCGGCCCCGGGCGCATCGTCGAGGTGATCGACATCGACCTGCCGCGGCCGCGCCCGCTCGCCATCCGCGAAACGCCGGCCTTCGGCGCCTATGTGCACCAGATCCGCCACCACTTCGCCGAACTCGGGATCCTCAAGGAATGACCGGCTGGCGCAAGCATCTCATGGGCGAAAGCCGCACCCGCGACGTGCTCCTCGTGCTGGCGGCGCTGGTCGCCTTATGGGAGATCGGCGTCTGGTACTACGAGCCGCCGGTGATCTTCCTGCCGCCGCCGAGCGCCATCCTCGCCGAGTTCCTGACCACGCCCGGGCTCTTCGTCCGGCACATGGGCTACACGCTCTGGACGACGCTCCTCGCCTTCGCCGTCTCGGTGGCGCTCGGCATCGCGCTGGCGGTCGCCATCGTCTATTCGCGCATCCTCGAGCGGACGATCTACACGCTGCTGGTGGCGCTCAATAGCGTGCCGAAGGTGGCCCTGGCGCCGCTCTTCGTCATCTGGCTCGGCACCGGGATGGAGCCCAAGATCGCGGTCGCCGTGATGCTGGCGCTCTTTCCCATCGTCATCGACACCGTGCTCGGGCTTCGCTCGGTCGATCCCGACATGGTCAACCTGGCGCGTGCCGCCAAGGCGTCGCCGCTGCAGATCCTGGCCAAGATCCGCTTCCCCAACGCGCTGCCCAGCCTCTTCGCGGGCATGAAGGTGGCGATCTCCTTCGCGCTGGTGGGTGCGATCGTCGGCGAGTTCGTCGCCGGCGGCAATGGGCTCGGCTTCCTCGTCCTCGTGGCGCAGGGCCAGTTCGACACGACCCGCGTCTTCGTCTCGCTGGTGCTGCTCGGCCTGATGGGCACAGCACTCTTCTATGCCATCGACTTCGCCGAGCGGCTGATGCTCCCCTGGCACGTCTCGCAGCGCGGCGAGGGCGGCAGCCAGCACGGCGGCTGAACGAATGACAGCATCCGTCCTGCTCTACCACTACCCGCTCTCGCCCTGCTGCGACAAGGTTCGTCTGGCGCTGGCGGAGAAGGGTGTCGACTGGCAGGAAACCATGGTCGACCTCGCCGACAAGGCGAACCTCACCCCCGACTACCTCGCCCTCAATCACAGGGGCTACGTGCCGACGCTCCGCTGGGGCGACGACGTGCTGGTCGAATCGACCGCCATCCTCGACTACATCGAGGTCGCCTGCCCGCACCCCTCCCTCGTGCCCGACGCCCCGCGCGACGTCGCCGCCATGCGGCTCTGGCTCAAGCATGTCGACGAGACGCTGCATCCAGCCTGGCCCGGGCTCGCCTGGCCCATCGCCGTCCGGCCGCGCTGGCTGGACAAGAGCCAGGACGAGATCGAGGCGATGCTGGCGGCCCTGCTCGACCCGGCCCGCCGCGACCGCCAGCGGCGGCTCCTGAAGGAAGGCTTCGGCTCGCCGGACACGCAGACCTCGTTCCGGGTGCTCGCCGCCACGCTGTGCCAGATGGAGCAGGGTCTGGAACGCAAGTCCTGGCTCGCCGGCGACGGCTTTTCGCTCGCCGACATTGCCCTCCTCCCCTATCTCCAGATCGCGAGTTTCTACGGTCTCGAGGACTGGATGCTGGAGGGTCGGCCGCGAGTCGGCGACTGGCTCGGTCGCTGCCGCGCCCGGCCGAGCTGGCGGAAGGGAACGGAGGTCCATCTCCCGGCCGAGCGGCTCGAAGGCATCCACCGCGCCAGCGCGGAGCTGCAGCACTTCCTCGCCGCCGGCGCCACTTGAGACCGTCCGCCGGCGCCCCCCTCACCGGCGGCACCCTGCTCGGCGCGCTGGCGCTCCTCGCCACCGCCACGCTCTGGGGCAGCAACCACGTCGTCGCCCGGGGCTCGACCGAGATCGTGCCGCTTGCCGCCTTCGTCTTCTGGCGCTGGGCCGCCGCCCTGCCGATCCTGATCGCCGTCGCCTGGCGGGGCCTTCGCCGCGACTGGCCCGTGCTGCGCGAATCCTGGCGGGACCTGCTCCTGCTCGGCACGGTCGGCGTCGGCCTCTTCTCGGTCCTCCTGATCGCCGGCGCGTACTACAGCCTCGCCATCGAGGTCGGCATCATCAGCTCGACCACGCCGGCCTGGGTGGCGCTGATCGTCTGGCTCCGGGGTCGGGAGCACGTCGCCGGGGGGACGCTCGCCGGGCTCGCCATCGCCTTCGCCGGAGCACTCCTCGTCGTCACGCGCGGCGATCCTGCCGCAATCCTCGCCCTCGGCGCCGGCATCGGCAATCTCTACGTGCTCGCCTCCGCCATCCTGTTTGCCTGGTTCACCACCCGCATGCGGCCCTACCGGGATCGCATCTCCAGCCTCACGCTGACCACCGCGACGGCGACGGCCGGCACGCTCACGGTCCTGCTGCCGGCCTGGCTCCTCTGGCTGGCATCCGGCGGCGAGGCGTATGCCACCACTGGCGCCGACCCGGCCACCGCATTCATCATCCTGGCCTATGCCGCCATCGCCCCGACGCTCATGGCCAACGCCTTCTACATCTTCGGCGTGTCGCGCCTCGGCCCGCAGCGCGCCGCGGCCTTCCTCTATGTCACGCCGCTCGCCTCGGCGGCGATGGCCGTGGCCTTCCTCGGCGAGGCTCTCGCCTGGTATCACGCGCTGGGCTTCGTCCTCGTCATCGCGGGCCTCGTCCTCGTCAGCCGGGCACCGCCGCATGCGCCGGCAGCCGGCTGACCGGCTCCGCCGCCCGATCCGCCTCGAGATAGCCCAGCACCACCTCGACGATATGCTGCTCGCGCCGCGCCAGCCGCTCCTCGGCGAGCAGGTCCTCGTTGAAGATAAAGGTCAGGGTGTGGGCGTTGGAGATGTAGAAATAGGAGAGCCCGCTGATCGTGATGTAGAGGTCGACCGGATCGACCCCGCGGCGGAAGACCCCCGCCGCCGAGCCCCGGTCGAGGATGTCGATCAGCGCCTCGAGGAGCGGGTTGTAGAGGGTCTTGATCCGCTCGGACTTGGCGATGTGCGCCGCCTTGTGCAGGTTCTCGCTGTTGAGCAGCGTGATGATCTCGGGCCGCTCGACGAAGAGCCGGTGCACCGAGCGGATCAGCCGCTCGATCGCCGCGCGCGGCTCGAGCTGCTTGAGGAGGTCGTCCTGGTGATGGGTGCGCATCAGCACGTAGACCCGCTCCATCACCGCGATGAAGAGCGCCTCCTTGCCGGCGAAGTAGTGGTAGACGAGGTTCTTCGAGACCTCCGCCCGGGCGACGATGGCGTCGACCCTGGCACCGTCATAGCCACGCAGCGCGAATTCCTCGGTCGCCGCCTCGACGAGGCGTGCCCGACTGATCTCCGCATTGCGCCGCATGGTCGGTCGCGTGGCCAAGTTCAACCCCCTTCGAATGCCCGAATTCTGACCGCCCGGCGCCCAAAAGCCAAGCGCACCGGGCGTCAGCTGCTGCGCGGATCGAGCATGTCGCGAAGCGCGTCGCCGAAGAGGTTGAAGGCGAGGCTGATGACGGCGATGGCGATGCCGGGGGCCGCCACGACCCAGGGGCTGTCGAACATGAACTGCCGGCCGACGGCGACCATCGCACCCCATTCGGGCCAGGGCGGCTGGGCGCCGAGGCCGAGAAAGCCCAGGCCGGCGGCCGTCAGGATGACACCAGCCATGTTGAGCGTCACGCGGACCACGACGGAGGGCAGGCACATCGGCACGACGTGGCGGGCGATGAGCCGCGTGCGCGAGGCGCCCTGCAGCCGGACAGCGGCGATGTAGTCGCTGCCGCGGATGGTCAGCGCCTCGGCACGGGCGAGCCTCGCGATCGGTGGCCAGGCGGTGAGGGCGATGGCGATGATGGCGTTGTTGATGCCGGGGCCGAGGGCCGCCGCGAAGCCGAGGGCGAGGATCAGGCCCGGAAAGGCCAGGAAGATGTCGGTGACCCGCATCAGGACCTCGTCGGCGATGCCGCCGAGATAGCCGGCCGTGGCGCCGATCGCGAGGCCGATGGGGGCCACGATCACGGCGACCAGCACGGCGATCCGGAGCGTCGTTCGCGCCCCCAAGACGATCCTGGAATAGACATCGCGGCCGAGATGGTCGGTGCCCAGCCAGTGCGCCGCCGAGGGCGGCTGCAACCGCTCGTCCATGACCTGGATGATCGGATCGTAGGTGGCGAGCCAGGGCGCGAACAGGGCGACCAGCACGAGGGCCACGACGAGAATGAGCCCGATCACGCCGAGACGGTGGTCGAGGAAGGCCTGCCAGCCGCGCCACGCGCGCTGCGCCCGGGCCTGGCGCAAGCTCGTCGGCTCCTCGGCCTCGAGCCAGGCCCGCAGCCCCTGGGGCCGCTCGAGTGAATCGCTGCCGGGCCCGGCCATGCCGCTCACCGCGTCCTCGGGTCGAGCATGCGGTAGAGCCAGTCCGAAAGCGTGTTCATGATGAGGAAGAGGACGCCGACCACCAGCACCGTCCCCATCACCACGTTCATGTCGTTGTAGGTCAGCCCGCGGGTCAGGTACTGGCCGACGCCCGGCCAGCCGAAGACGGTCTCGATCAGCACCGTGCCGTCGAGCAGGCCGGCGAACACCAGCGCCACGACGGTCAGCAGCTGGACGCGGATGTTCTTGAAGGCGTGCCGCCAGATGACGCCGCGCTGCGGCAGACCCTTGGCGCGGGCGGCGATGATGTATTCCTGGCCGAGCTGCTCGAGCATGAAGCTGCGGGCCATGCGGCTGATATAGGCGGTCGAGTAGTAGCCGAGGATCGAGGCCGGCAGGATCAGGTGCTGGAAGGCGCTCTTGAAGACGGCCCAGTCGCCGGCGATGGCGGAATCGACCAGCAGCAGCCCCGTCCGGGCAGGCACCAGCCCCTCGTAGAAGACGTCGACGCGACCCGAGGCCCCCACCCAGCGGAGCTTGGCGTAGAAGACGAGAAGCGCCATCAGCCCCATCCAGAAGATCGGGATGGAGTAGCCGGCAAGCCCGATGATCCGGGCGATGTGGTCGATCAGCCGGCCGCGATTGACCGCCGCCACGATGCCGAGCGGGATGCCGAGCAGCGAGCCGATGAGGGCGGCGGTCAGGGCGAGCTCGAAGGTCGCAGGGAAAACCCTGAGAAGGTCGACCGCCACGGGCTGGCCCGTGGTGGTCGAGCGCCCGAGGTCGCCCTGCAGGACACCGCCCACATAGGAGAGAAACTGCTCCCATAGCGGCCGGTCGAGGCCGAGCTCGAGGTAGACGCGCTCATAGGTGGGGCGGTCGACCTCGAACCCGGTGACGGCGAGGACCGGGTCGGCCGGCAACAGGCGCCCCATCAGGAAGGTGAGCGCCAGGAGGCCGAGCAAAGTGAGCGCCAGCGACACCGCCCGGCCGGCGAGGCGGCCGAGCCGGGCCCGGCGTGCCCCGGCCGAGGGTGGCCCCGGCACGGTGCTGACGCTTGCCAAGTCCCTGCCCGCCGTCGGCGCCTAGTTCTTCGTCACGTCGGCCCAGCGGGTCGACCAGGTCGGATGGCCGACATAGCCCTCGACCTCGCCCCGGACGACATAGGGATCGACGCGCTGGAAGAAGACGATCAGCGACGGGTCGAGCTTCTGATACATCGCGTCCATCTCGCGGAAGATCTCTGCCCGCTTCTCCGGGTCGGACTCGCGCTTGGACTCGTTCGTGAGCTCGGTGAGCTCCGGCACGTCCCAGGCCGTCCGCCACATGTAGTAGCCGCTGAGCTGGGCCTCGTCGCTGTTGTCCGGGTTGAAGGCGTAGTGGGTCGCCGTGGCGAAGGGGTCGGGCAGGCGGCCGCCCGAATTGCCCGTGTACACCTCGAAGTCGCGCGCCCGGAACTCGGGCACGTGGTTGCCCGGGATCAGCTCGAGCTCGATGCCGGCGAGCCGGGCCGTGGCCTGGAGCGATTCGGCGTTCAGGAGATGGCCGTCGCTGGCCGGATAGAGCTTCTTCTTGAGCCCGTCCGGATAGCCCGCCTCGGCAAGCAGCTCCTTCGCCCGCTCGGGATCGTAGGCGAACTTCTCCTCGAACTCTTCGGGCGCTCCGGCCATGCCGCGCGGGATGATCGACTGCCAGGGAAAGCCGTTGAAGCGCATCGACGAGTTGCTGAGCGCCTCCCAGTCCAGCACGTGCTGGAAAGCCTCGCGCACCTTGGGCTTCGAGAGGTCCGGGTCCTTCTGGTTCAGGGCGATGTAGTAGAAGCCGAAGCCCGGCGTGTGCTGGATCTCCATGTCCTCGTTCTCGGCGAGGGCCTCGAGGTCGCCGGAGCCCACATAATGGCCGATGTCGACGTCGCCGGCCTCGAGCTGCAGGCGGAGATTGCCGGACTCCGGCACGTGGCGCATGATCACCCGCCGCATCGCCGGCGTCCCGCCCCAGTAGTCCTCGCGCCGCTCGGTGACCACGATGTCCTCCGGGCGCCATTCGACGAGGGTGAAGGGGCCGCTGCCGGCGGCATTGGCGCGCAGCCAGTCGCGGGCGAGGTCGCCATCCGTCTCGTGCTCGAGGGCCGCCTCCTTGTCGATGATGCCGAGCGACGAGCCGGCGAGCGAATAGAGCACGAGGTCCGTGCTGACCTGCTCGGGCAGCTCGATGACCAGTGTGTGCTCGTCCTCGGCGCGAACGAGCTCCTCGACATTGTCCTCGGTGAAGCCCCACTGCGCGAGGTCGGTGGCGCCGACCTGGCCGAGCTTGATCACCCGCTGGATGGTCCAGGCCGCGTCCTCGGCGGTGACCGGGTTGCCGCTCGAGAAGGTCGCGTCGTCGCGGAGCTTGAGCGTGATGCTGGAGTTGTCCGGCGCCACCTCCCAGCTCTCGGCCAGCATCGGCTGGATCGACTGCAGGTCGTTGGGGTCGAGCTTGAGCAGGTTGTCGTAGAGGTTCGAGACCAGCTCCGAGACCGTCCGCGCGTTGAGCGCCGCCGGATCGAGCGTCGGAATGGCGCCGACATCGGTGCCGATCACCAGCATGTCGGGCGGCGTGGCCGCCAGCGCCGCCGTGCCGACCAGCGCCAGCGCCGTCGTGCCGACGATAGCATTGCGAATGTGCCTGAACATCGACCTGTCTCCCTGACCAGATGATTGTAGTTATCATGTCGATAACGGCATCCGGCGCCGGGTGCCACCCGAAATCGGCCCCCGGTTGCCTTCATCCCGGTCCCGACGCAAACTGCCGGTGTCTCTTCCGTGGCCCGGCGGCGAGGAACGCTTGAACCCATGCCGACCGATCCCGACATCCTGTCCCTCAACGCCTTCGACCCCGCGA
>CAZGUW010000071.1:0-18249 GCA_964528705.1 uncultured Geminicoccaceae bacterium | reverse complement strand
CGGCGAATCGGCATGATGCTGCACCACGAGCACCCGTCGCATGCGCTCTCTCTTCCCTGTGTGTGCGTTTACCCGTGCGTGCGTTGACCCGTCCCGGCCGGCCACGCATATGGTGGACATGACCGAGCAGCACCAGCAAGACTTCGCCGCCACCGCCCGGGCCATCGAGGACGAGTTCGCCCTCTTCGACGAGCCGCGTGAGAAGATCGAGTACGTCATCGATCTGGGCAAGGACCTGCCACCCCTCGAGGAGCGGCACAAGACCGAGGGCAACCGCGTGCGCGGCTGCCAGAGCCAGGTCTGGCTGGTGGCCGAGCTCGACCCGGCGAACCGGGCCGTCAGGCTTCGCGCCGACAGCGACGCGGTCATCGTCAAGGGGCTGATCAGCCTCCTGCTCAGGCTCTATTCGGGCCGCACGCCCGAGACCATCCTGGAAAACCCGCCGGAACTCTTCGAGCGAGTCGGCCTCGGCCGCCTGCTGACGCCGGGCCGGGCCAACGGCCTCTACTCCATGGTCGAGCGCATCCGCCAGCTCGCCAGAGCCTACCAGGCGGCGCCTGCCGAAGGCTGAGCCCCCGGCCGGCGCCGCCCGCCGTTCAGACGATCTCGCCGGCGCCGGCGATCACGAGTTCGTCGACGGTGCCAACCGCACTACCGCCCGCGGAGCCGGCGTCGGCCGCCGCGGGTGTCGACGCCTGGCCGACCGAGATGTCGTCCTCGGTGCTCAGCACGTCCTCCAGGGCGATCGACGGCTCCGCCTCCGGCGCCACCACGTTGATGGTGACCTTGGCCGGGTTCGAGGCGTACCCGGCACTGTCGCCCACCGTGTAGACGAGGCTGTCCGTGCCGACGAAGCCCGGATCCATGTAGTAGTCGATCGTGCCGTCCACCCGCACGAACGCCGCGCCGTTCTCGGGCTGATCACTGATCTGCACCGACCGGACGTTGAGGCCGTCGTCGATATCGCTGTCGTTGTCGAGGATGTTCAGCGGGGCCCGGCGCGTGCCGGCCGCGACGTCGAAGCTGTCATCGACCGCCACCGGCTGGTCGTTGACCGACTGCACGGCAACCGTGACGGTCGCCTCGGATGTCGTGCCCGCCGGATCGCTGATCGTGTAGGTGAAGCTGTCCTCGCCGTTGAAGTTCTCGTTCGGCGTGTAGTCGATCTTGTTGCCGGAGATCGACGTCGTGCCGTTCGATGCCTCGCCGACCGCCGTCACCTTCAGCGAATCGCCGTCGACATCGCTGTCGTTGGCGAGAACGTCGAACGTGGCGGACGTGTCCTCCTTCGTCGTCACGGCATCGGCCGCGGCGACCGGGGCGTCGTTGACCGGCGTCACCTGCACCGTGACCGTGGCCTCGGCCGTGCCGCCCGCCCCGTCGCTCGCCGTGTAGGTGAAGCTGTCGGTGCCGTTGAAGTCGGCATCGGGCGTGTAGACGATCTGGTTGTTGGCGATCTCGGCCGTGCCGTTGGACGGATCCGCGACCGCAGCCACCGTCAGCGCGTCGAGGTCGATATCGGTGTCGTTGGCGAGGACGTCGATCGCGACCGCTGTCTCCTCGGCCGTGGCGGCGTTGTCGGCCACCGCTTCAGGCGCGTCGTTGGCCGGCTCGACCGCGACCGTGACCGTCCCCACCGCCGTGCCGCCGGCGCCGTCGCTGACCGTGTAGGTGAAGCTGTCCTCGCCGTTGAAGTTCTCATCTGGCGTGTAGAGCACCTGGCCGGTCTCGCCGTCGATCACCGCCTTGCCGTTGCCCGGCCGCGCGACCGACGCGACCTTGAGCGAATCGCCGTCGATGTCGGTGTCGTTGCCGAGCACGTCGATCAGCACGGACGCGTCCTCGGCCGTCGTGCCGGCATCGGCCACGGCCTCGGGCGCGTCGTTCACCGCGTTCACGGTGATGTCGAGGGTTGCCGTCGACACCAGCTCGCCGTCGGTCACCTCGTAGACCAGGCTGTCCGAGCCGTTGAAGTTCTCGTCCGGGGTGTAGCGGATCTGGCCGGTGCCGCCGTCGATCTCGGCCGTGCCGTTGGTCGGGCCCTCGACGATCCGGCTGAGCTGAAGCCCCGGGGTGTCGATGTCGCTGTCATTGCGCAGGACGCTGGCCAGCAGCACCTGGTCCTCGGCGGTCGTCGCCGTGTCGTCCACCGCCACCGGCGCGTCGTTGACCGGATTGACGGTGACCGACACGGTCGCCGTCGCCCGGGCGGTCCCGTCGCTGACCGTGTAGGTGAAGGTGTCGGTGCCGTTGGCATCGGCCTTGGGCGTGTAGGTGAGCGAGCTGCCGTCCTCGGCGATCGTCACCTCGCCGAGCTTGGCGCCGCCGACGGTGGTCACCACCAGCCCGTCGCCGTCGATGTCCGAGTCGTTGGCGAGCACGTCGATCTCGACCGCCACGTCCTCGTCGGTCGTCGCTTCATCCGCCTCGGCCACCGGCGCGTCGTTGAGCGGCGATACGTCGAACGACAGCACCGCCTCGGCCGTGCCGCCCTGGCCGTCGTCGATGCTGTAGGTCAGCGAGTCCTGGCCGTTGAAGTCGGCATTGGGCGTGTAGCGGATCTGGTTGTTGACGATCTCGGCCGTGCCGTTCTCGGGCGCCACGGTGATCGCCGCGACCGTCAGGCGGTCGCCGTCGGGATCGGAGTCGTTGCTGAGCACGTTGACGGCGAGTGCCCGGTCCTCGGTCGTCGTCGCCGTGTCGTCCACCGCCACCGGCGCGTCGTTCACGGATTCGATCGTCACGTTGACGGTCGCGGTGCTGGTCTCCGCGTCCTCGCCGTCGCCGTCGCTGATCGTGTAGGTGAACTTGTCGGTACCGTTGGCGTTCTCGTTCGGCGTGTAGATCAGGGTGCTGCCGTCCGCTCCGATCTCGACCGTGCCGCGGGAGGCGGCGCCGACGCCCGTGATGGCGATCGGGTCGCCGTCGGCATCGCCGTCATTGACCAGCGGCGAGATCGTGAGGGGCGTGTCCTCGGCCGTCGCGACGTTGTCGTCGACGGCCGTGGGCGCGTCGTTGACCGGGCTGATCTCAACCGTCACCGTTGCCGTGGAGGTCGCCCCGCTCGGGTCGCTCACGGTGTAGGTGAAGCTGTCGGTGCCGGTGGCGTCTTTGAGCGGCGTGTAGTTGATGGCGTTCTTGGCGATGGTGGCGGTGCCGAGCGTCGCCTCGTTGCCGATGGCGGTGATGGTCAGCTTGTCGCCGTCGATGTCGGTGTCGTTGGTCAGGACCTGGATCTTCTGCGCCTTGGCGTCCTCGGTCACCGTGACCTGGTCGTCGGCCGCCTCCGGCGCGTCGTTGCCGGCGTTCACGCGCACCGTCACCTCGGCCGTGTCGAGCCCGCCCTCGCCGTCGGCCACCTGGTAGGTGAACTTGTCGGTGCCGTTGAAGTTCTCGTTCGGCGTGTAGGTGACCGTGCCGTTGCCGCTGACCTCGGCCGAGCCGTTCGCCGGGGCGACGGTGACGGCGTCCACGCTGAGCGCGTCGCCATCCACATCGCTGTCATTGGCCACGACGGCGATTTCGACGGGCGTGTCCTCCGTCGTCGTCGCCGAATCGGCCTCGGCCACCGGCGCGTCGTTGACGGCCGTCACCTCGATCCGCAGGATCGCCGTGGCGGTGCCGCCCTTGCCGTCGCTGATCGTGTAGGAAATGTCCTCCTCACCCGTGAAGTCGGCCTTCGGCGTGTAGACGATCTCGCCGCCGGAGATGCGGGCGCTGCCGTTGGCGCCGGAGCTGACCTGGGTGATCTTGAGCGCGTCACCGTCGACGTCCGTGTCGTTCTCGAGCACGGCGACCGAGACCGCCGTGTCCTCGGTCGTGGTGGCGCTGTCACCCAAGGCAACCGGCGTGTCGTTGACCGCCGCCACGGAGATCGAGAGCGTCGCCGTCGTGGCGGTGCCGGTGGAATCGATGCTGCGATAGACGAGGCTGTCGGAGCCGTTGAAGTTCTCGCCGGGCTGATAGGTGATCGTGCCCTGGGTCTGGTTGATCGTGGCCAGACCATTCTCGGGAGCCGTCACGATGGCGTCGAGACGGGCGATGCCACCCGCCGGGTCGCGGTCGTTGGCCAGAACATTGGTCGTGACCGGGGTGTCCTCGTTGGTCGTCGCGCGATCGTCGACTGCGGCCATGGCGTCTCTCCCCATTATGAATTGCAGCGCCCGTACGTCAGTGTCGGGCACATGGTGCAACCGGTGGGCGCATACTCTCGCGCGGCATAGAGGCAGTCTATGGTCAGTTACGGGAACAAGCGCGTAGCGGCTCTCCCGAGAGGCAAGTTCGGTCGCCCGAACGATGCGGCAGGGCTACCGCGAGAAGCATTTTCCCGGCAGGATCGGGTGACCAACACACCAGAGGAGACGACATGCTGCCGCCGTTCGGGACCACAAAGCCGATCATCGCCATGGCGCATCTCGGGCCGCTGCCCGGCGCACCGGGCCATGACCGCAAGGGCGGCATCCAGAAGCTCGTCGACGACGTCGCCGCCGATATCGAGAACCTGCAGGCGGCCGGCGTCGACGCCATCATGTTCGGCAACGAGGGCGACCGTCCCTACGTGCTGCAGGCCCCGCCCGAAGGCCTCGCCGCCATGGCCGCCATCGTCGCCACGCTGAAGCCCGCCATCCGGGTGCCCTTGGGCGTCAACTATCTCTGGGACCCGGTCGCCACCGTGGCGCTGGCGGTCGCCACCGGCGCCCTCTTCGCCCGCGAGATCTTCACCGGCGTCTATGCCTCCGACATGGGGCTCTGGGAGCCGAAATGCGCCGAGGCGCTGCGCCTGCGGGACAATCTCGGGCGCAACGACCTGAAGCTCCTCTTCAACATCAACGCCGAGTTCGCGGCGCCGCTCGACACCCGCCCTGCCGCCCTGAAGGCAAAGAGCGCCGTCTTCTCGTCCAAGGCCGACATCGTCTGCGTTTCCGGCCCGATCACCGGGCAGGCCGTCGACCAGTCCGAGCTCCGCGCCGTCAAGGAGGCCCTGCCGGAAACCCCGGTTTTCGCCAATACCGGCGTCAACATCGACAACGTCACGGACATCCTCTCCGTCGCCGACGGGGTCGTCATCGGCACGCATTTCAAGCGGGACGGCGATACCTGGAACGCGGTCGACCGCGTTCGCGCCGCCCGCTTCATGGACCGCGTGCGCCAGCTCCGCTGACCGCCATGGCAGGGCAGGGCAGCGCGGCCGTCACGCTCGGCCTCGATATCGGCACCACCTCGACCATCGGCGTGCTCGCCGCCACCGACGGCCGGATCCTCGCCACCGCCACGCGCCCGGCGACGCTCCGCTCGCCGCATTTCGGATGGGCCGAGGCCGACCCCGAGGAATGGTGGCGAAACGTCCAGTCGCTGGTGCCGGAGCTCCTCGCCACGGCCGGCATCGTGGCCGATGCCATCGCCGGCGTCGGCGTCGCCGGCATGCTGCCGGCCGTCGTCCTGCTCGACGGGGAGGGCAGGGTGCTCCGCCCCTCGATCCAGCAGAGCGACGGCCGCACCGGTGCGGAGGTCGAGGCGATGCGCGGCGAGCTCGACGAGGCCGCCTTCACCGCGCGCACCGGCAACGGCATCAACCAGCAGCTCGTCGGCACGAAGCTCCGCTGGCTGGAGCGCCACGAGCCCGACGTCATGGCCCGGGTCGCCACCGTCATGGGCGCCTACGACTTCATCAACTTCCGCCTGACCGGCGAGCGCGTGGTCGAGCGCAACTGGGCGCTCGAGGCCGGCTTCGTCGACCTGGCGACCGGCACGGCCGCACCGGACCTTCTCGCTTTCGCCCATCTCGACCCGGCCCGCCTGCCGCGCGTCGCCCCGGGCGAGGAAGTGATCGGCGCCGTCTCGGCCGAAGCCGCGACACTGACCGGGCTTGCCGCCGGCACGCCCGTCGTTGCCGGGGCCGCCGACCACATCGCCTCGGCCTATGTCGCCGGCATCGTCCGGCCGGGCGACGTGCTGCTCAAGTTCGGCGGCGCCGGCGACATCATGCTCGCCGCCGAGGCACCCCGGCCGGATCCCCGCCTCTTCCTCGACTACCACATCGTCCCCGGCCGCTTCATGCCGAACGGCTGCATGGTCGCCTCGGGCTCGCTGCTCAACTGGATCGTGCGCGAGTTCGCCGGCGGTCGCGACCATGCCGCCCTCGACGTGCTGGCAGCAAGCGTCCCGCCCGGCGCGGACGGGCTCGTGCTGCTGCCCTACGTGCTTGGCGAGAAGACCCCGATCCACGACCCCGCCGCGCGCGGCACGCTGGTCGGGCTCGGCCTGCACCACCGCATCGACCATCTCTGGCGCGCCGCGCTGGAGGCCGTCGTCATGGGCTTTCGCCACCACATCGAGGTGGCGAAAGAGATCGGCCACCCGGTCGAGCGGCTGGTCGCCAGCGACGGCGGCTCGAAGAGTGCGCTCTGGATGCAGATCGCCGCCGACGCCATGCAGCTGCCGGTGACCACGCTCGCGGGCCACCCCGGCTCCTGCCTCGGTGCCGCCTGGGTCGCCGCCATGGGCACCGGTGCCGCCGACGACTGGTCCGCCATCGCCCGCTTCACCCGCCCGGCCGCCACGTACGAGCCCGATCCGGCCCGGGCCGCGGCATACGATCATCTCTACGGCCTCTACCGCGAGACCTATGAGCGACTGAAACCGTTCTACCCGAGGTTCGCCGCATCTTGATCGACGGCTGAACTGGGCGGATACTTGGTCAGGTCTGCGACCGGGCCAAGGGAGGGCGGTTCATGCCGATCATCTATGTCCACGGCGTCAATGTTCGCTCGCGTGACGGGTTCCTGGCCCTCACCGACTATCTTCGCCGCTACATCGCCCCGGTCATCGCCGACGATCCCGAGAACGTGCTGATCGACGACGTCTTCTGGGGCGACAAGGGCGTCACCTTCGCCTGGGGCGGCAGCTCGCGGCCGCGCTCGCAGCTCATCGGCATGGGTGCCGGTGCCCGCGAGCTGCAGCCGGTCGAGGGTGCGCTCGCCGCCACCGCCTTCGCCGAGGCGCTCGACCGCGTGCCGGCAGCGCCACCGCCGCCGGCGCCGCCGGCCCGGGGCGGCCTCGCCGCCGGCGGCCCGGGCGGTGCTGCGCCGCCGGCCCAGGCCGAGCTCCGCCTCAGCCAGCTCTCGCGCGAGGAGCTCTCCGACTTCCTCACGAGCGCCATCGTCGCCGCCGACCCCGAGCCCTCGAAGGCGCGCACCGAGCGCATCCTCGCCGCCGACGAGGTGGCCATGGACCCGGCGACCGGCGCCGCGCTCGCCGGGGCCGCCACGCCGGCCGACGAGGTCCGGATCGCCCTCGACCTGGTCCGTGCCCGGGCACCCGCCGAAGCGCTCGCCGGCATGGGCGCCGGCGGTTTCTGGGCGAGGCTCGGCGACCGGGTATCGGAGGCCACGCGCCGTGCCCTGGGCCTGCCGACCTACGCCGCCTCGGTGGTCGCGGCCGAGCTCAGAAAGCCGCTCAACGACATGGTGAGCATCTTCCTCGGCGACGTCATGGTCTACCTGCAGGGCAGGGGTGCCGTGCCCGAGCCCGGCCCGATCCCGCGCCTCCTCCTGGAGAAGCTGGGCGCCGCCAAGGCCAATGCCGAGAGCCGGGGCGACGAGCCGCTCGTCGTCCTCACCCACAGCATGGGCGGCCAGCTCATGTGGGACGCCGTCTCGCACTTCCTGCCGCGCAACCCGGCGCTGGCCGATCTCCGCGTCGACTTCTGGTGCGCCACGGCGAGCCAGGTCGGCTTCTTCGAGGACGCGAAGCTCTTCATCGAGCGCGACCCGGCCTTCAGGACCGGCAACCCTGTCCCGTTCCCGAAGGCCAATCTCGGCCACTGGTGGAACGTCTGGGACCACAACGACTTCATCAGCTTCACCGCCAGGGGCATCGTCGAGGGCGTCGACGACGAGCCCTACTCCAGCGGCATGTCGCTGATCACCGCGCATGGCGGCTATCTCGAGCGGCCGAGCTTCTTCCGCCAGTTCGCCGCGAAGCTGGAGGCCGCCAGGGCCGGGGGCTGGAGACGCCCTTGAACCTCCGGCCGGACCCGGCGACTCCCGGGCTCTGGGTCAATCCCGCCTGGCAGCCGGGCATGCCGGGCAGCTTCGCCGTCGTCATCGGCGTCAGCGCCTACCCCCATCTCGACGGTGGCACCGAGCCGGCCCGGGACGACGGCCAGGAGTGGATCACCGAAGCCCGCACGCTCCGCCAGCTCTTCGTCTCGGCCCTGACCGCGCGGCGCTTCTTCGACTGGCTCGCCACCGGCTACAGCTACGCCAAG
The DNA here is from genome assembly GCA_964528705.1 of uncultured Geminicoccaceae bacterium. Classification (GTDB taxonomy): domain Bacteria; phylum Pseudomonadota; class Alphaproteobacteria; order Geminicoccales; family Geminicoccaceae; genus SLRI01. The sequence goes on along the minus strand of CAZGUW010000071.1, from coordinate 9,980 downwards.
GCGCCCATCGCCCAGTGCTGGCTGCTGCTCTCGCCGACGGACGCCGAGATCGCGCACGACCCCGCGATAACGGACCACATCGCCGAGCCCACGCTCGCCAATTGCAGCGAGGCGCTCAAGGCCTGGCGCGCCGAGCTCCGCGCCCTGCCGAAGCCCGCCCAGCACGAGAGCCGCGCCTTCTTCTTCTTCAGCGGCCACGGCCTGCAGGTCCACCACGGCAAGCACCTCCTCCTGCCGTCGAGCTATCTCGGTGGCGACGAGCCGAGCTGGGACGAGGCCATCGGCACCAGCAACCTGCTCTATGGCCTGGAGTCGCTGGAGATCCCCGACCGTTTCTATTTCCTCGACGCCTGCCGCAACGACCTGCCGAAGCTCCGCGCCAAGCGCCCCGAGGGGCAGCGCATCCTCTCCGAGGACGAGGCCGCCCTGGCCTTTGCCGGCCTGCGCACCGGGGCCCTCCTATTCGCCACCAACAGCTCGCTGCAGGCCTGGCAGCCGACCGACCCGAACGATGGCGTCTCGCTCTTCGGCCAGGCTGTCCTCGAGGGCCTCGCCGGCCAGCCCGACATCGAGCTCCTGCAGAAGGACGACCGGCTCGCCGTGGTTCTGACCAAGCTGCACGGCTTCACCCGCGAGCGCGTCCTCGAGCTGATGAGGCAGCACCAGTCCCTGGCGCTGCAATCGGTGATGCTGGACGGCCCGCGCGCCGAGGAGTGCACGATCACCGAGCTCGATCCGGCCGCCATCGCTGCCATTCGCCCGCCGCCACCGCCGCCACCCGGCCGCCCGCCGATGATCGCCCGCGCCCGCGGCACCCCTCCGGCCCGCTCCGCCGCCAGCCGCGGCCTCGACCTCCGCCGCATGCGCGCCGACGTGCTCATGCACCACAAGGCGCCTGCCCCGGACCAGATGCGCGGCCTCTGGGCGCGCGACTTCGATATCGGCCACGAGCTCTTCGGCAGCGAGCGGGTCACCGACCTCTGGCAGAACGACACGCGGGTCACGGCGCTGACCGGCCTGCAGGCGGTCGGCGCCGACGACATCGAGCTCCTCGGCGTCGCCTATGACGACGCCGCCCGGGTCTACCGGCTGGATGTCCGGATCGACGTCCCCGACCCGCTCGGCTACTGGGTCGAGGCCGGCGGCGGCATGGAAGGCGAGGAGCGGCACGGCGTCGTCCTTCCGACCGACCCCTCCGGGCCGCTGACCTACCGGTTCGAGGCGGACATCGAGCGGCTCGACGGCCCGAACCTCTACGGCCGCCGCCTGCTCCGCCTCGACGCCTGGATCGCCCCCTCGACCGCTGGCCCGGTCGGCGAGGCCGCCCGCTTGTGGCGCACTTACGCCACCGCCGACGCCGACACGGCGGTCGACGAGTTCGAGGCCGGCACCATGCGGGAGATGGTCCGGAAAAAAACCAGTTCGCCTCTGGCAGCGACCGTCGCCGGGCTCGTGCTGCTGCGCGCCGGACGCCTCGACCTCGTCGAGGACTGGCTCCAGAACCTCTCCGACTGGTTCCCGTCGCTCCCCGACGGCGCCGTCCTCTGGGCCGAACAGATCCTCCGGCAGGAAGAGGACCGCGAGAAGGCCGTCGCCGAGGCCACGCGGTCGCTCATCCGCCTCAACGAACGCGGCCTGCCGGTCACCGCCGAGGCCCTGAGCTACGCCGCGGGGCAGACCGAGCGCCTGCACCGCGCCCGCCGCCTGATCCCCGAGACCCTGATCACCCCCTTCGACACCCTTCGCGAGCGCCTCGCCGAGGCCCTCGTCGCCTTCCGCCCGGGCGGCCTCTTCTCGAGCTACGCCGGCTTCGGCAAGGGCGGGGCGTACCTGCTCCTGCCCGGCCCGCTCAACGTTCCCCCGCCGGACCAGGCCCTGCTCATCGACACGCCCGACACGATCCAGGTCGACGAGGCCGAGGACGGCATCCAGGTCGGCGACCACTTCCTGCCGCGGAACTAGCCCGGTCCGGTCGATCGCCGCCCCCCACGTATGCCTTCGGGGGGTGGCACGATTGTCGCACCTCGCCGATAGGGTTACGATCACCTGTTGATCGACTTCGGCCCGAGCATCCGGAGCTGCGCCATGCAACCAATGGTTATAGCGGGACTTGCCGCGACCCTTCTCGGGCTCGCCACCGGGGCACTGGCGCAGGGCGGCGATGCGCTCCGGGTCCGCGAAGTCGAGATCATCGATTACAACGGCTTCGAGCGGCCGGTGCCCGCCGCCCGCATGCTCGTCCCGCACGACTGGCAGGCCCAGGGCGGTGTCATGTGGAACCCGACGAGCCCCTGCGGCCAGAGCGGCATCTTCGAGTGGGCCGCCTGGTCGCCGGACGGGCTCTACGGCGTCGAGCTGATGCCCAACACCACCTGGCAGATGAACAACCTGCCGCCCCAGTTCCAGACCCAGGATCCCTGCCCGAAGCGCAACGCCACCTCCGCCCGCCAGTACCTGGAACAGCTCGCGCAGGAACGCCGCCCGGGTGCGCGCGTCCTCGACTACCGCGACCGGCCGGACCTCGTGCAGGCCTCCGGCGTGGCCGAGCAGCGCACGCCCATGGCGATGGGCGAGCTCCGCCAGTGGGCGGAGGCCGGCGAGGTGCTGCTCGGCTACACCTACAACGGCACGCCCCGGCGCGAGGTCATCCAGGCCACCGTCATCTTCACCCACTCGATCATGCAGAACGTCGCGCTGGGCGGCACCACTGAGACTCTCGCGGTCCTCGCCATGCCCGCCTTCGCCTTTCGGGCCCCCGACGGCCGGCTCGACTTCACCATGGTGGAATCGCTGCGCAGCTCGATCCGCTCCGACCCCGAGTACGACCGCCGCATGGCCGCCCACTACCAGACGATCAACCGCATCCAGGCCAAGGGCACGGCGGACCGCGCGGCCGCGACACAGCGGCACGGCGAGGAGATGCTCGACATCATCAACCAGGGCTACGAGAACCGGCAGCGGATCATGGACGAGGGCCACGAGCGCTTCTCCCGCACCATCCGCGAGGTCGAGGTCTACAATGATCCGCTCGACGGCCAGGTCGAGCTGCCCAGCCACTACGACCGCGCCTGGCGCCTCGACGGCGGCGACTACCTCCTTTCCAACGACCTGAACTTCGAGCCCTGGCGCGACCTCGGCGTCAACGGCACCGAGATGGAACGCCTGCCATGAGACGCCCGACCCTCCGGATCCTGCCGCTGGCCCTCGCCCTGGCGGCACCGCTGCCGGCCGCCGCCCAGGACAACTTCCCCCAGCTCCAGACCACGCTGCCCGGCCCCGCCACCCAGCAGCAGCAGGGCTACGGGCAGCAGCCGGCCTATGGCCAGCAACAAGGCATGGGCCAGCAGCAGGCTTACGGCCAGCAACAGGCGCCCATCCAGCAACAGAGCATGGGCCAGCAGCAGGCCTACGGCCAACAGCAAGTGCCGACCCAACAGCAAGGCCTCGGCCAGCAACAAGGCTTCGGCCAACCACAGGGCTTTGGACAGCAGCCGGCCACCGGCCAACCACAGGGCTTCGGCCAGCAGCAGGCGGCGGTCGACCCGGAGCGCCGCGACTTCGGCGTGCCACCGACCAGCCAGCTCCACCAGGGCGCCATGCACGGCCCGACCCCGGCCAGCATCCCGGGCGGCCAGCTGATCACCACCAGCGGCCTCGTCGAGCTCCTTCGGCGCCAGGACATGCGAACGCTGGTCTTCGACATCCTGGGCGGCCCGCAGACGCTCCCCGGCGCCATCCCCGCCGTCCCCGCGCACCAGCCCGGCAGCTTCGACGACCAGGTGCAGCGCGATTTCGGCGGCTATCTGCAGCAGGTCACCCAGGGCAACCAGGAGACCCCGCTGGTCTTCTACTGCCTCAACCCGGAATGCTGGATGTCCTACAACGCCGCCCTTCGCGCCATCAATCTCGGCTACCGCAACGTGCTCTGGTACCGCGGCGGCATCGAGGCCTGGCAGCAGGCCGGCCAGCCCACCGCCCAGGCCGGCATGGCGCAACGCTGAAGGCACCTTTCCCGGGGCACATGCGCGTCATGGCAAGGCGGCGCGGTGCGCGCTCCCTGGTCGCCGGGGCAGCCGGCCCGTCAGGCGCAGCCCGTCGCGCATGTTGAGGCCGAGCAGCACGATATTGACCGCACCGGCCATCAGCTCGACCGTCTGGACGAGGCCGAAGCCCATGTCGAACTCGCCCGCGGCGGCCTTCATCGCCAGATAGAGTGCCGCCGGGACGAGGATCAGGATGCCGTTGGCGGCGACGAACGGCATGCGTCGCCGCTTGGTGCGCAGGAGCGGCCCGTCCTGCCCCCGCGCCAGCCGCATCCCCGAGATACCGGTCAAGGCGAGCGCCGGGATCAGGGCGACAAAGCCCCAGGGTATCGCCGTCTTGACCAGCGTGATGGCCGCTTCGTCGCCAAGGAGCTCGACGAGGGCGGTCGAGAGCCAGAACACGAGGATGACCAGCAGCGCCGTGCCGGCGGCGAGCGGGTGGATGCACTTCATCAGGTTCCTCCTTCCGCATGCTGCAGGATAACCATAGCAAGCTATGTATCATTGCATAGCTTGCTATTCAAGTGCAGGAACGGGGCATGGCGTTCGTGAAGGAGCAGTCGGCCGGCTATCTGGCCAACCACATGGCCCGGCTCTTCGCCCGCGGGCTGCAGGCGCGGATCAGGCCGCTCGGCCTCACCACCGGCACGTTTCCCGCCCTGCTCGAGCTCTGGGAGCAGGAGGGGCTGACGCAGAAGCATCTGGTCGAGCGGCTCGACATCGAGCAGGCCACCATGGCCAACACGCTGGCCCGCATGGAGCGCGACGGCCTCGTCGTGCGGCGGAAGGATCCGGCGGACGGCCGCCTCCAGCGGATCTGGCTGACCGCCAAGGCGCGCAGCCTGCGCGCCCCGGCCCTGGCGGCGGCCATGGCCGAGAACGACAAGGCGCTGGCCCTCCTCTCGGCGGCCGAGCGCGCGGAGTTCCTGACCCTGATGCGCAAGGTGATCGCGGCCGAAAGGGGTGCCGAGCCCGCGGACCCGGGCTGACGGTCGGACCAGGAAGAAAGGCGGCCGGCGCCGTGAGTGCCCGCGCCGGCAGGCCGTCGCAACGTGCGGCCGAAGCCCGTTCAGATCGGCTGGACGGCGATCCGTAAACTGCGCAGCAGAGGCGCGAGGTCGCCGGCCGCAGCCTCGACCTCGAGGCGGCGCGTGCCCTTGAAATGGGCCGGCAACCTTATCGTGGCGGATGCCGTCCGGTCAGCCGCCAGCCGCCGGCCGTCGACGAGAAAACGGGCGGCGCCGGGCCGGCTCAGCCGCGCGGCATCGAACGTGACGACCAGGAGATGCTCGGTGTTGCACTGCCGGGCGATCTCCAGCGTGGCGCGGTTGCCGCTGACCCGGACCGCACCCAGGGCGGCATCGCAGGCCACCGGCACGACCCCGCGCAGCTCGAAGGTCATGGTCGAGGCGAGCGCCGTGCCGCCGGCAGCCGCCATGGCGGCGAGGACGACGAGGCTGGCGAGACGGGTCGAGGCGTGCATCGAGCGGCTCCGGGCGAGGCTCCAGCGAACGGCCGAACCCCCAAACCTATCGGGGCGTCGATCGCGGAACGTCAAGTCAGCGCGGCTCGATCGAGATGGTAAGCGTATCTCGGTAGCGCCCGGCGAAGCGATCGCCGACATGGCCGATGGTCAGGTCCAGCGGGTAGCCGATGCCGGCCAGCCGCTGCGGCGGCCGGCGGGCCAGCTCGGCCACGGCGGCGAGATCGACCGCCATGCCGTCGAACCTGGCACTGTAGGGAATGCCGGGCAGATCCGGATGCTGGACGTGTTGCAGCTCGCCGCCATGCTCGGAGCGCACGCGGATCCGCACCTCGGTATTGGCGCGGACCTGGACGATCGCCCGGCGTCGCTCGCCGGTCTCGAGCGTGCCGAAGTCGATCACTCCGAAGGTCGGGCCGCCGCCGAAGCGGCCGGCGGAGCCGGCGATGTTGGCCTGCGCCTGCGGGATCACGTCGAGGTCGAGGCGGACGTCCTCCTCGCTGCCGACCGGCGCCCCGTCGCGGCCGAAGAGGCGCAGCTGCAGGAGGTCGCCATACGGGCCGGGCGGCACGACGACGCCGGGTGCCACCTCGATGGCGAGGTTCAGCCGCGTGGTGCCGCCGGCGCCGACCGCCACGTCGAGATTGCGGGCAAAGGGTCCGGGCCCGCTGTCGAAGCCGTCGCGGCGCGGCCGCAGCCGGTAGGCGATGCTGCCGCCCGGGCCGCGCAGCTGCAGCCGGTCCCCGTTCGCCGCGTCGATGCCGAGCGACAGCCGGCAGACCTCGCTGCCGATGTTGACGATCTCGATCACCAGGTTGCCGCTGATCTCGCGCGGCGCGAACGGGTCGTAGCGCAGGCTGTCGGCCGTCGCCCGCTGGATCACCGGCGCGCAGTCCGTCTGCTCCGCCGCACCGGCGCCACCCCATAGTCCCGCCATGAGGAGCAGGGCCAGGCCACGTATCGAAAGCTGGCGCATCCGGCTCACTCCCTCGGCAGGACGACGGTGCCGGCCTCGAAGAGGCCGCGGTTCGAACCCGGGATCTCCAGCTCGCCCGCCGGCGCGGCCCGGCCATCGATGACGATGGCGTAGCGTCCGGCCGCCACCCCCTCGGCGACGAACCGCCCGTTCCGGTTGCTGAAGAGCTGCGGCGCCGGCCGCTCCTCGCCGTTGGCGTCGAGCGGCTCGAGCCGGCCGGTGGCGAGCGGCACCGGCTCCCCATCGGCGGTGACCAGCCGGCCGAGCACGATGTTCGAGGCGGCCGAGCCGACGGTCAGGTGGTAGCCGCTCCGGGCCCCCGGAAAGATCTCGAAGCCGCCCCGGCCGAGGTCGTAGCCGAGCGGCGCGTCGTCGACGGTGACCGTGATCTCGTCGCCCTGGTAGGGCTGGTTGAGCGGCACCAGGGCCGGGCCGAGCGGCCCGCTGCGCGCCGCATCACCCTGGCTGAAGCGGTCGGTGGTCCGGACCACGCGGTCGTCCAGTGTGGCGTGCGGCGCGACGATGGCGAAGCCGCCCGCCGGGTCGCGGCCCACCGCCCAGGCGCCGTCGGCGAAGCCGATGCCGGAGCGGACCCGGTAGCTGGCGACCTGCCGGCTGACGTCGTTGTCGTCCGCGTCGGTCAGCACCACGTGGCTGAGCTCCACCTCGGCGCGGTTGCCGATGAAGTTGAGGTCGCCCGTCACGTCGACCCCGTCATCGTCGCTGCGCTCGACCCGCAGCCGCGAGGCGAGGTCGTTGACCGCGATGCGCTGCCGACGATCGGCCTCGAGCACCGTCCGGTTGCCCCGCGTGTCATAGCTCGCACGGACCGAATAGCGCTCGCCGAAGCGCCAGGTGAGCGAGACCAGCAGCCGCAGGTCGAGGTCGTCGCTCTCGCGCTCGACCACATCCGTCGTGACGAAGGCCGAGACCGGCCCGAACAGCCGCGACAGGCCGAGGCTGGCGCGCAGCTCGTCCTTCGTGTCGCCGCGGCCGAGCGTGGCGCCGATGCCGGCCGACGCACCGATGCCGTTGGCGAAGCTCCGCCGGTACCGGGCGTCGAGCTCGAGCGCCCGGTCATTGTCCACCGCGTCGTCGCCGAGCACGGCGAAGCTGTCGGTGCGGTACTCGAGGGCGAGGTCGTACTGCTCGCTGAGGTCCACCTCGAGCGGGCGCTGCAGCCGCCAGGAGGCACGGAGCGCCGCCCCGGTGTCCGCGTCGTGGTGCAGGCTGCCGGCCGCGGTAAGGCCGAAAATGCCGACCGGCGTGCCGAGCCCGATCGTGGCCCCGCCCATCGCCAGCTCGTCCGAGGCCTGCAGGTCGGCGCCGACGGTGGCGAGATCGGTGAGCCCCCGGCGATAGAAGCCGGTCGCCGCCGCCTTGCCCGTGTACTCGACCGTGCTCGATTCCTGGTCCTGCACCATCCCCGCCAGCAGCTCGAACTCGTCGATCCCGGCTCCCAGCAGGGTGGTGTCGGAGAAGACCGAGAGCGAGACGACCTGCGCGCGGCCCGAGGCGTCCCGGGCGACGATCTGGACGTCATTGAAGCCGTCGGTCACCGGGAAGTCGCGGATGTCGTAGCGCCCGGGCGAAAGCCGGAGGCTCTGCACCACCGCACCGTTGACGAGGATGTCGACATCCGAGGCGCTGGCCAGCACGAAGCTGCTGCTGCCGCCCGGGCGGATATTGGCGAAGGGCTGGAGGAGCGCGTAGAGCCGCTGCATCGCCACGCCGCCGAGCGCCACCGGCTCCTGGAAGCCGGCACCCAGATTGCGCACGTCCCAGGCCGAGTAGCGGATAGCCCGGGCCCAGTCGTCCTTGAGCAGCGTGGCGTCGCGGCGCTGCCACTTGTGGTCCTCGTCCGTCCCGTCATAGGCGCCCTCGAAGACCAGCGAGACGCCGTCGAAGCCGCCCATGGTGATGAAGCCGGTGGCGACCGCCACCACCTCGCCCATGCCCTCGTCCTCGCTGTCGCTCTGGTGCACCCAGTCCTGGCCGACGGCGAGGCCGAGCCCGGCCGCGTGCCGGGCCGGCGGCACCGCATCCTCCGGCCGCTCCGCCGGCACCGATGCCAGCGACAGGTCGGTGACCGCCCGCTGGTCCGCCGGCAGCTCGACCCGAAGTGCGATCTCGGCCGGGTCGTAGGCGAGCGCCACCCCGGCCGCGGTGACGCTCTCCAGCTCGACCACGGTCTGGTCGCCGACCGCCGCCTGCAGCGCCTCCAGCGTCGCCCGGTCCAGCCGCGGGCCGAGCAGCTCGACGAGCCGGCCGCCCGCCACCCCCGCCCGCTCGTCCAGGCCGACCTCCGCCGCAATGTCGCCGAGATAGGCGCCGTCCAGATAGAGCGGCAGGGTCAGCCGGTACCGCTCGCCCTCCGGCTGCGCGGGTGCCACGTCCGACGCGGCGGCCGAGCAGGCGAGGGTGATCGCCCAGACCGCCACGGCCCGGTGCAGCCTGCGCATGGCGGGCCTCAGCCGCCGGCCGGCCTGAAGCTCGCCCGCAACCCGCCACCGGTTTCCAGCCCGGCCGGCACCGGCAGGCGGATCAGCCGCGTCGTGCCCGGCTGGACGAGGCCGATCGCCACCGCCTCGCGCAGGGGCTCGCCGGCCAGCGTCGCCTCCGCACCCGCGGCATTGCCGATCAGCCAGCTCCCCTCGGTCACCCGGCCGTAGCGCGTGCCCGTGTTCTCGACCAGCACCAGCACGGCCCCGCCCGCCGGGTCCGGGCGCACCTCGCGCACCTCCAGCACCGCCCGGCTGCCCGGCGGCACGACATTGGCGAGTGTCGAGAAGGCGAACACCACCTGCACGCCCGTCTCCGCCTCACCGTCCAGCTCGATCGGCAGCTGCGCCACCGAGACCGCATAGGTCACTGACCGCTCGAGCCTTGGCTCGCCCAGATACTGCACGCGAAAGGCCCGCGTCTCGGCCGGCTGGATGATCGACTGCGGCGGGAAGATGACGAAATCGTCGTCGGCCGGCGTGCGCCGCTCGCTGCCGTCCTCGAGGATGTCGCGCCGCTCGGCGTAGAGCTCGACCGTCAAGGGCCGGTCGCCGAGGTTCTCGACCCGGAGCACCTGCGTCGCTCCGCTGCCGATGGGGGCGAGGTCATAGGTCATCGGCAGCACGCGAAAAGCCTCGGCCGGCCACGCCCCGATGACGGCGGCAAGGAGGCCGAGAAGAACGGCGAGCGAACGGGACCGCATGCAACGTCAATCCGTCGGGGCGCACCAGACCTGGCACACCGGTTTGCGGGCCGACCCGGGCTTCCCGTTTCCTCAACTATAAATAGATTGTAGAGATCGATTACCGCGCAATCGGTGACAGGTAAAGAGGCAATCGCCGGGCCCGGAACAGGAACGGGGGGCCTGGGCCCCCCGTCCTTCCATCGTCGGAAAAAGCCTCAGTTGGCGGTGACGTTGACCGTCACGGTGTCGGCATAGGTGCCGGCATAGACCGAGCCGGGCAGGGCCGGCAGC
>CAZGUW010000070.1:16723-18304 GCA_964528705.1 uncultured Geminicoccaceae bacterium | reverse complement strand
CGGAAGGCCGAGGCCCAGTCGCCGCGCGCGGTCGCCGGCCCGTCGTCGAGCGGCAGCCGGGTGAAGTCCGGAACACGGGTCATGCAGCTTCTCCCAGCACGAGGGAGTGGAGGTCCTCGAGCAGGCCCAGGATATTGGCGCCGGTGTGGACGAAGCCGTCGATCCCCTCGGCCTCGAGTACCGGATCGGGGCGCCCGGCGGCATAGACCGCGATCGCCCCGCCATCGACAAGGGCTCGGGCGACGGCACCGGCGGCGGCCGGGTCCGTCCGGTCGATGCCGCAGAGGCAGGCGATCCGGGTGCCGCTTTCGGCGAAGGCGACAGCGGCTGCAGCCCCGTCCTCGAGCGGCGGGCTCGTGACCGCCTCGATGCCGCCCGCGGCCAGGGCATTGCGCACGAAGCTTGCTTCCGCACCGTGCCGGGCGAGGGAGCCCAGCGCGGCGACGAAGACGCGGGGCCGCTGCCCGTGCTCGACGAGGGCGAGGTCGCTGAGGTCACGCAGCCGCTCGAAGCCTTCGGCGAGGCGCGCCGGCGTCAGGGCGGCGACGGTCCCGGCCGGCTTCGTGCGCGGCGGCAGGGACGCGGCCGTCCGCTCGAGCAGAGGGGCGAGATCCGTTGCGGCGTCCGGCGGCGACCGCTCGTCGAGATCGGGGAAGCTGCTGACGCCGGTGATCGCCCGGCGACGGTGGGCGAGGTCGTCGAGGCGGCCGAGGCAGGTGGCGGCGATGCTGTCCTGGACGATGCCCTGGCGGAGGCTCGCCAGCATGCCGCCCTCGCCCTCGATCGCCTGGACGAGGGGCCAGGCCCGCAGGGCGAGCTCGCGGCTCAGCGTCTCGATATAGGGGCTGCCGCCGGCCGGGTCGATGACGCGATGGAGGTTGCACTCCTCCGTCAGGACGAGCTGGACGTTGCGGGCGATGCGGCGGCCGAGCCTGCCGGACTCGCCGAGCGCCGCATCGAACGGGGCGACGGTGATCGCCTCGGCACCACCGACCGCACCGGCGAGGCAGGCGACCGTGGTGCGCAGCATGTTCACCCAGGGATCGCGGCGCGTCAGCATGCGGCTGGCGGTGCGCAGCTCGAGCCGCATGGGCACCGCGTCGGCGCCGCAGGCGGTCATCACCCGGGACCAGAGCCGCCGCGCGGCGCGGCACTTGGCGATGGTGAGGAAGAGGTCGGCATCGGCGGCGAGGGTGAAGCCGAGGCGGGGTGCCAGGAGGGCGGGCTCCAGCCCGACCGCCTCGCCCTCGCGCAGATACTGGATGCCGGTGGCGATCGCCGCCGCCAGCTCCTGCGCCTCGCTGGCGCCCGCCGCATGGTAGAGCTCGCCGTCGACCCTGAGGAGACCGAGTGCCCGCCATTCGTCCGCCACGTCGCGGACGAGGGCGAACGCCGGCGGCAGGGCGTCGATCGGGTCGGTCCGGCCGAGGGCGATGGCACCCAGGGGATCGAGCCCGAGATCGGCGGCCGTGGTCTCCGGCGCATGGCCGCGCCGGCGCAGGAGATCGAGCAGCGCTGCGGCGGCCGGGACGGTGTGGCCGGGTGCCATGAGCCGGACGGGGGCGAGGTCGAGCATGACGC
>CAZGUW010000070.1:0-16713 GCA_964528705.1 uncultured Geminicoccaceae bacterium | reverse complement strand
CGTGTCCCAGGCGAGGATGCCGTCCGGCTCGTCGGCGCCCTGCGCGAACGCCGCGTCCAGGCGCAGCACGACCGAGGTGACGCCGTGCTCGAGGTCCTCGAGGATCGCGCGATTGGCCGCTGCCGGGTCCGGGTGGTCGTGCAGCTGGCGGACGTCCCAGCCGCCGGCGACCTGGCCGGCGGCGGTCGCACCGCGGAGCGAGGGCGGGCTGCCGGGCTCGCCGGGCGGGTGGGCGCTGCCGCTGTAGAGCGGCTGGATCTCGATCCCGTCGTCGGTGCGGGAGACGAGGGTCGTGGCGAAGTCCGCGCCCTTCAGCGTCTTCTCGACCAGCGCCAGCCAGGCGGCACGGTCGGCCGCCGGGAAGCCCTCAGCCAGGGGAAAGACCGCCTCGCCCATCAAGCCGCTCCCGTCTGTTCCATTGCATCATGCGGCGGGCAGGGGGCCGAAGACAATCGGTTGGGCCGTCGCAGCGCGGCCCCGGCCCTTAGCGGGGCCTCAGCGCACCGCGCCGGTCACGGGATCGACCTCGATCTCGACGTCCTCGCCGCCGACCGCGACGTAGTCGATTTCCCAGTATCCGTCGTCGTCCCATTCGATGTCTTCGAAGTAGCGGACATTGCCGGTGGTCTCCAGCCGCGCCAGCACCTCGGAGAGCGGCAGCGCGTCCTCCGGCGGCGGGTCGGCCAGCGCCGGCGCGGCAAGGCCGAGCATGGCGGCGAGGGCCAGGGCCAGTCTCGGATAGGGCATGGGTCGTTCCTCCCGGGTTGTCGAGGTCACTCGCGTACAATAGGCGCCACGCTGGCCTGCGTGGCGCGGACGAGCTCCGCCGGCGCCAGTTCCAGCTGCAGGCCGCGCCGGCCGCCATTGACGATGACCGTGGAGTGCGCGAGCGCTGCGGCGTCGAGGAAGGTGCGGTGGCGTTTCTTCTGGCCGAAGGGGCTGATGCCGCCCTTGACGTAGCCCGTGGCCCGCTCGGCCTGCGGTACGTCGGCCATGGCGGCCCGCTTGCCGCCGGCGGCCTTCGCCAGGGCCTTGAGGTCGAGCTCGCGGTCGACGGCGATGACGGCGACGACGAGCTCCTTGTCGTCGACCACCGCCATGAGCGTCTTCAAGACGCGCTCCGGTGCCACGCCCATGGCTGCGGCGGCCTGGAGGCCGATGGCGCCGGGCGTCGCCACGAATTCGTACTCGTGCAGGGTGAAGGCGATCTTCGCCCGCGTCAGCGCCTGGACGGCTGGCGTGCCCTTCGCCATGCCTCAGCGGGCGATGGAGAAGAGGTCGGCCGGGGTGGCGACCAGGTCCCAGGCCATCTTGACGGCGACGGCGAGCACGATGATCGCGAGCAGGATGCGGAGCTGCTCGCCCTTGAGGACGGCGCCGGCGCGCGAGCCGAACTGCACGCCGATCACGCCGCCGGCGATCAGCAGGAGAGCCAGGACGATGTCGACAGCCTGGTTGGTGTAGGCGTGCAGGAAGCTCGTGATCGCGGTGACGAAGGCGATCTGGAAGAGCGAGGTGCCGATGACGACGCTGGTCGGCATGCCGATCAGGTAGATCATGGCAGGCACCATGATGAAGCCGCCGCCGACCCCCATGATGGCGACGAGGACGCCGACTCCGGCGCCGACGGCGAGCGGCGTGAGCAGGCTGATGTAGAGGCGCGACTGGTGGAAGCGCACCTTCATGGGCAGGCCGTGCAACCAGTGGTGCTGGTGCAGCTTGCGGCGGCGGCTGGCGGGGCTGGACTTGCGGGTGCGGAAGAGGGTGCGGGCACTCTCGGCGAACATCAGCGCACCGATGGTGCCGAGGAAGATGACGTAGGCGAAGGCGATGACGACGTCGATCTGGCCCGTGGCACGCAGCCAGCGGAAGAGCAGGATACCGAGACCGGAGCCCAAGGCACCACCGGCGATGAGCACCCAGCCCATGCGGAAGTCGACGGTGCGCCGCCGGGTGTGGGCGATCGCCCCCGAGGTTGAGGAGGCCAGGATCTGCGAGGCGCCCGAGCCTACAGCGACGGCCGGCGGGATGCCGATGAAGATGAGCAGCGGTGTCATGATGAAGCCGCCGCCGACGCCGAACACGCCCGAGAGGAAGCCGACCATCCCGCCGAGGCCGAGAAGGAGAAAGAGGTTCACCGACATCTCGGCGACGGGGAGATAGATGTCCATCAGGGGCGCGGGGTCCGGTCGGGTTGAGGTGTGAGAGACCGTTCGGGGCAGGCCTGTCAAGGGCTTGGCCGTCGATTCGCCGAAATGTCCGCGAGAACGGCAGCGCTGCCACTTGCGGCGGCCCGCGCGATAACCGGATGGTGCGAAAGGGGGGCAAAAGGGATGCACCGGCGAGGCGTGATCCGGGCTGCGGCGGCCTCGCTGGAAGGGGCGGTGCGGTGCGGCTTGATCGCCGGCTCGACAAGAGGCACGATAGAGGCGGCCAAGCTGAACGAGAGAATTCCACGCGTTTATCGGGGAGATAACGCATGAGCGAGAAGCCGGTTCTTTACGGATACAGTCTCTCTACTTATGTAAGGACGGCACGCATGGTCCTCGCCGACAATAACGTCGAGTACGACCAGGTGCCGCTGAATGTGCTGGGCGGCGAGACGCGCCTGCCGGAGCATCTGGCGCGGCATCCCTTCGGCAAGGTGCCGGTGCTCGACATCGACGGCATGCGCCTGCGCGAGACCGATCCGATCTGCCGCTACGTCGACGAGACACGTGACGGCCCGTCGGTGGTGCCGGGCGATGCCAGAGAGCGGGCCAAGATGGCGGAGGCGATCAGCCTCTATGTCGCCTATGGCTACGGCGCGCTCCTCGGCTGGACGGCCTATCATCTCTTCCCGGATTTCATCGGCGGACAGAACGATGAGCTTCGGGCCAAGCAGTACGAGGATGCGCGCAAGCTGCTGGGTCTCTTGATGGAGCATGCCGATCCCTGGATCGTCGGCGGCCGGGCGACGCTGGCCGATTATTTCCTCGGCCCGGTCGTCTTCTATGTCGCCATGGCGCCCGATGCCGACCGGGTGCTGTCCCTGCCCGGTGTCGGCCGCTGGTGGGAGGCGATGCAGGCGCACGAGACATTCAGGGCGACCGAGCCCGATATGGGCTGAGCGGCGCCGCGGCCGTCGGCCGGGCTTCACATTTCTTTACATGCGGCCGGCATGGCCGACATGGTGGAGGCCCAGTTTCGCTGCAACACGGTCGGTGTGACCGTGCAATTGCGGAGAACGACCGATGACTGACGGCAAGGACACGAACGGGACGGATCAGGGCGGCAACGGGCAGCAGCGGGCCGGCGGGCGCTGGGGTCAGCGCATCATGATCGGTGGTGCCGTGGTGGTGGTGGCCATCGGGGTCGGCGCCGGTGTCGTGGCCGCCACCGGCAGCGGCTGGCACGAGGGCGGGCGGCACGGCGGCATGCGCGACTTCGCCGAGTGGCGGCTGACGCGCGCACTCGAGGCGGTGGATGCGACGCCGGAGCAGCAGGAGCGGATCAAGTCGATCGCCGAGGCCGCGCATGACGAGCTGGCGCCGATGATGGCGGAACTGCGCGAGGCGCGGGGCGAGCTCGCCGGCCTGCTGGCGGAGCCGGAGATCGACACGGTGGCCGTGGAGGAGCTGCGGACGTCGCGGCTGGCGGCCCTGGACACGGCCACGGAACGCGCCGTGGCGGCACTCTTGGAGGCGGCCGAAGTGCTCGACCCGGCGCAGCGGGCGGCGCTCGCGGCGCGGCTCGAGGAGCATCGCGGCCGGCGCGGGCACGGCCGGGACTGAGCGGGCAGGGGCGCGGATGTCCGGCATGGCAGGCGAGGTGCTGATCGTCGACGACGACCTCAGGCTCGCCGCCATGCTCCGCGACTACCTGACCCAGGCGGGCTATGCGGTCCGCACCGCCGCCACCGGCTCGGCCGGCCTCGCCGAGCTGGCGCGGCGGGCGCCGGATGCGGTGGTGCTCGACGTGATGCTGCCGGACCTCGACGGCTTCGAGGTCTGCCGGCGGCTGCGGCGGGTCTCCGCCGTGCCGGTGCTGATGCTCACGGCGCGCGGCGAGGAGACGGACCGCATCGTCGGTCTCGAGCTCGGCGCCGACGACTACCTGCCGAAGCCCTTCAACCCGCGCGAGCTCCTGGCCCGGCTCAAGGCGATCCTGCGGCGCGGCCGGGGCGAGGCGGAATCCAGCCTGCGCTTCGGCCGGCTCGAGATCGACCCGGGCTCGCGCCGGGTGCGGGTCGATGGCGAGGAGCGGCCGCTCACCAGCTTCCAGCTCGACCTGCTGCTCGCCCTGGCCCGGCATCCGGGCCGGGTGCTGTCGCGCGACCAGCTCATGGAGCTGGTGAAGGGGACGGACGGCGAGGCCTTCGACCGGTCGATCGACGTGCACGTGTCGCGCATCCGGGCCGCCATCGAGGACGACCCGAAGCGGCCGCGGCGCATTCTCACGGTGCGCGGCGCCGGCTATGTCTTTGCGAGAGTGCAGGACGACGAGTCTTGAGGGGGCTCCTGCGGCGGCTGCGGGCGCGGCTGGCCTTCAGCCTCTTCTGGAAGATCTACCTGACGCTGGTCGCCTGCCTCGTGCTGGTGTCGCTGGTGATGGGTGCGCTCGTGCACCTCGGCAGCGACGACGACTTCGAGGGCTGGCAGGAGCGGGGCGCGCGCTTCTTCGCAGCCATGCTGCCGCCGGGGAGCGGCGCGGCCGAGCTCGACCTTCTGGCGGCGGCGCTCAATGCCGAGCTGGCGCTGCGCAGCGGCGATGGCGAGCTCCTGGCGGGTGCCGCGGCACTCCGCGCGGGCCGGCGGCCACGGGTCCTGCACTTCGCGCTCCCCGATGGCCGGACGGTGCTGGTGCAGTTCGACAGCCCCTGGCGACGGCGCGACGGCGGGCCGCTCCTTGCCGTCATCGTCGTGGCGCTCACCCTGGCGGTCGGCGCCTATCCGGTGGTGCGCCACCTGACCCGGCGGCTCGAGCGGCTGCGCCATGGCGTCGAGGCCTGGGGCGAGGGTGCGCTCGACACCCGGGTCGGCCTCGCCGGCCGGGACGAGGTGGCGGCGGTGGCCAGAAGCTTCGACCGCGCGGCCGAGGCGGTCGAGCGGCTGATCGGCGCGCACCGCACGCTCCTTGCCAATGCCAGCCACGAGCTGCGCTCGCCCTTGGCCCGGCTGCGGCTGGCGATCGACATGGGTGGGGCCGGTGGCTCGCCGGCGACGCGGGCCGAGATCGTCCAGAGCCTCGCCGAGCTCGAGGCGCTGGTCGAGGAGATCCTGCTGACCAGCCGCCTCGACCACGCCGCAGCGCCGGAGCGGCGCGAGCCGGTCGACCTCCTGGCGCTGGCGGCCGAGGAGGCGGCGAGGGTCGATGCTGATGTCGGGGCGGCGGTCGAGGTGGCGCCGGTCATCGTCCCGGGCGAGGAGCGGCTGCTGCGCCGGCTGGTGCGCAACCTCCTGCAGAACGCGGCACGGCACGGGCGCCCGCCGATCGAGATCACGGTCGAGCCTTTGGCCGGGGGCGGCGCCAGCCTCGCGGTGCGCGACCACGGGCCGGGCCTGCCCGAGGGCGAGGCGGCGCGCGTCTTCGAGCCCTTCTACCGGCCCCGCGGTCACGGCGAGGATGCCGGCGGCTGGGGGCTCGGCCTGGCACTGGTCCGCCAGATCGCCCGCCGCCACGGCGGCGACGTCCGGCACGCGACGCCCGAGGGCGGCGGGGCGGTTTTCGTGGTGGACCTGCCGGGCGAATCGGACGGCAGGGTTAAGCATGGTTAACCCTGTGGCGGAAACGGCGGTACCGACGCGCGCCTCCTGACGCTCCCCGGGAGCGGGTTCGCGGCCGATCGGGAAGACTGCACCGAGCGGGCGCCGACCCGGGCTCGCGCAGCGGAGGGACCGCCCCCTTGCTCCAGCGTTTCCTGCCGGCCGTGCCGCTGGCGCTCGTTCTCGTGGCTGTCGACGCGGCGCCCGCCGGGGCGGTGCGGGCGCGCGGCATGTTTGACGAATGCGTCGTCACCTGGGGCACGTTCTGCCCGGTGGAGACGATCGGTCTCAGCCTGCTCGGCTCGTTGGCGCTGGCAGCCCTCGGCTTTGCCATCTGGCTCATGCTGGCAAAGCTTTGCGACCGCGCCGGGCGATCCGGGCTTGCCTGGGTCGCGGCAATCCTCGGCCTCGCGGCGCGGTTTCCGCTCCACACCTTCGCCGTGGTCGGCCTCGGCGTGGCGGCGCTCTACGGGCTTTGACCCCCTACTCCGCCGCCTCGGCGTAGTCCTCGATGGGCGGGCAGGTGCAGACGACGTGGCGGTCACCGTAGACGTTGTCGACGCGGGCGACGGGCGGCCAGTACTTGTCCGAGGGGTCGCCGCCGAGCGGCGTGAAGGCGGCCTCGCGGCTGTAGGGGCGGGTCCAGTCGGCCATCAGGAGGTCGGCGGTATGCGGCGCCCGCTTGAGGGGGTTGTCCTGCTTGTCCGCCTCGCCGGTCTCGATCGCGCGGATCTCCTCGCGGATCCGGATCATGGCGTCGCAGAAGCGGTCGAGCTCGGCAATTGCCTCGCTCTCGGTCGGCTCGATCATCATCGTTTCGGGCACGGGCCAGGACATGGTGGGCGCGTGGAAGCCGTAGTCGACGAGGCGCTTGGCGACGTCCTCGGCGGTGATGCCGGTCTTCTGCTTGAGGTCGCGGAAGTCGATGATGCACTCGTGGGCGACGCGGCCGTTGCGGCCGGCATAGACGATGGGGAAGTGGTCGCGGAGCCGGGCCGCGATGTAGTTGGCGTTGAGGATCGCCACCTCGGTGGCGTGGCGCAGGCCGGCAGCGCCCATCATGGCGATGTAGGGCCAGGTGATCGGCAGGATGGAGGGCGAGCCGAAGGCGGCGGCGGAGACCGTGCCGAGGCTACCCTTGTCGCCCTCGCCGGTCACGGGGTGGCCCGGGAGGTAGGGGGCGAGGTGCGCCCTGACGCCGATCGGCCCCATGCCGGGGCCGCCGCCGCCATGCGGGATGCAGAAGGTCTTGTGCAGGTTCATGTGGCTGACGTCGGCGCCGAGCTCGGCCGGGCGGACGAGGCCGACGAGCGCGTTGAGGTTGGCGCCGTCGAGATAGACCTGGCCGCCATGCTCGTGGATCACGGCACAGACGTCCTTCACCGCCTCCTCGAAGACGCCGTGGGTCGAGGGGTAGGTGATCATGAGCGCGGCGAGGCGGTCGCTGTGCTTCTCGGCCTTGGCCCGAAGGTCGGCGAGGTCGACATTGCCCTGGTCGTCGCAGGCGACGACCACCACGGTCATGCCGGCCATCACCGCACTCGCCGGGTTGGTGCCGTGCGCCGATGACGGGATCAGGCAGACGTCGCGGTGGCCCTGGCCCTGGGCCTGGTGGAAGGCGCGGATGACGAGGAGCCCGGCATACTCGCCCTGGCTGCCGGCATTGGGCTGCAGCGAGACGGCGTCGAAGCCGGTGATGGTGGCGAGCCAGGCCTCGAGGTCGGCGAAGAGCCGGGCATAGCCCTTGGCCTGGCCCTGCGGCGCGAAGGGGTGGAGGTCGGCGAAGCCCGGATAGCTCACCGGGATCATCTCGGCCGCGGCGTTGAGCTTCATCGTGCAGGAGCCCAAGGGGATCATCGAACGGTCGAGGGCGAGGTCCTTGAGCTGGAGCTTCCGGAGATAGCGCAGCATCTGGGTCTCGCTGCGATGCGCGCTGAAGACGGGGTGGGTGAGGTAGGGGGAGCGGCGGGCGAGCTTTTCGGGCAGGCCCGGCTTCGTCGCCGTCGCGGCCCTGCCACCGAGGATGTCGGCAAGCTTCTCGACCTCCTCGGCGGTGACCGTCTCGTCGAGCGAGAGGGCGAGGTGGTCGGCGTCGATGGCCCGGAGGTTGAAGCCGGCCTTTTCGGCCGCGGCCACGAGGGCTCCGGCCTTGCCCGGCACCTCGAGGGTGAGCGTGTCGAAGAAATGGCTATTCGCGCGGGCGATGCCGGCGGCGTCGAGCCGGGCGGCGAGGTCGCTGGTGAGGTCGTGGACGCGCGTGGCGATTCGCTTCAGGCCCCGCGGCCCGTGCCAGACCGCGTACATGCCGGCCATGACGGCGAGCAGGACCTGGGCCGTGCAGATGTTGCTTGTCGCCTTCTCGCGGCGGATGTGCTGCTCGCGGGTCTGCAGCGCCATGCGGAGCGCCGGCTTGCCGCGCGCGTCCTGGCTGACGCCGATGATGCGGCCGGGGACCGAGCGCTTGAGCGCGTCCCTGGTGGCGAAGAAGGCGGCGTGCGGGCCGCCATAGCCCATCGGCACGCCGAAGCGCTGGGCGGAGCCCAGGACGATGTCGGCGCCCCAGTGGCCTGGTGCTTCGAGCAGGCAGAGGGCGAGGAGGTCGCTGGCGACGGCGACGATGGCGCCAGCACCGTGCAGCGCCTCGACGGCCGGGCGGAAGTCGGGGATCTCCCCCGACGAGCCCGGGTAGGAGAGGAGGGCGCCATAGACGCTGCCGGCGTCGAGGTCGGCGAGCGGGTCGCCGACGACGATCTCGATGCCGAGCGGCTCGGCGCGGGTGCGCAGCACCGCCAGGGTCTGGGGATGGGTGTCCGCGTCGACGAAGAAGCGGTCGCCCTTCCCTTTCGTCGAGCGGTGGGCGAGCGTCATGGCCTCGGCGGCCGCGGTCGCCTCGTCGAGCAGCGAGGCGTTGGCGAGCTCCATGCCGGTGAGGTCGATGACCGCCTGCTGCCAGTTGAGCAGCGCTTCCAGCCGGCCCTGGCTGACCTCGGCCTGGTAGGGAGTGTAGGCGGTGTACCAGCCCGGGTTCTCGAAGAGATTGCGGAGCAGGACCGGCGGTGTGTGGGTGCCGTAATAGCCCATGCCGATGAGCGACCGGCGGACTTGGTTCGTTGCGGCGAGGCCGGCGAGGCGGGCGAGGGCGGCGTGCTCGGTCAGCGCCTCCGGCAGCTCGAGCGGGTCCGTCGTGCGGATCTTCCGGGGCACCGTCTCGCCGATCAGCTCGTCGAGCGAGGCGGCGCCGACGGTCTGCAGCATGGTCGCGATCTCGGCGGCGTCGGGGCCGACATGCCGGCGGACGAAGGGGGCAGCCACCGGGTCGACGGCGGCGCTGGTCTGGATGTCGGCCATGGACGGGTGCTCCGGGCGGCTCAGGCGATGGTTTCGAGGAAGGCGGCGTAGGCGTCGGCGTCCATCAGCCCGTCGAGCTCGCCCTTGTCGCTGAGCTCGAGCTTGAAGAACCAGGCGGCACCCTCGGCGTCCTCGTTGACGCCGGCCGGGCTCTCCTCGAGGGCGGTGTTGGTCTCGACCACCTTGCCGGAGGCGGGGGCGTAGATGTCGCTCGCCGCCTTGACGCTCTCGACGACGGCCACTTCGGCCCCCTTGGCGACGGTGGTGCCGATCTGCGGCAGCTCGACGAAGACGACGTCACCGAGCTGCTCCTGGGCGTGATCGGTGATGCCGACCGTGGCGACGTCGCCGGCGACGTCGAGCCACTCGTGCTCCTTCGTGTAGTAGCGGGCCATGCCTGCAGCTCCTTCAGCGGTGATAGCGGTGGGGGACGAAGGGTAGCGCCTCGATGCGGGCCGGCAGCGCCTTGCCGCGCACCTCGAGCTGCACGGGCGTGCCGGGCTCGGCGGCGGCGCTGGCGACGTAGCCCATGGCGATAGGGCCATCGACGGTCGGGCCGAAGCCGCCGCTCGTGACCTTGCCGATCGCCTGGCCGGACCCGTCCAGGACGGGGGCACCCTCGCGGGCGGGGGCGCGGCCCTCGGGGCGGATGCCGACGAGGCGGCGGGACGGGCCGTCGCGCAGCTCGGCCAGGATGCGCTCGGCACCGGGAAAGCCGCCCTCGGCCCGGCGCCGCTTCTGCACCGTCCAGCCGAGATCGGCCTCGATCGGGCTGGTCGTCCGGTCGATGTCGTGGCCGTAGAGGCACAAGCCCGCCTCGAGGCGGAGGGAATCGCGCGCCCCCAGGCCGGCCGGCCGGACCTCCTCGGCGGCGAGCAGCGTGCGGGCGAGCTTGACCGCGTGGCCGGCCTCGACCGAGACCTCGAAGCCGTCCTCGCCGGTGTAGCCGAGCCTGGAGATGCGGAGATCGAGGCCGGCGGCCTCGAGCTCGATGCTGGACATGAAGCGGAGCTCGGCCACCTCGGGGGCGAGCCGGGCGAGCACGGTGACGGCGGCCGGGCCCTGGAGGGCGAGGAGGGCGCGGTCGGCCATGAGCTCGATCTCACGGCCCGGCAGGTGTTCGCGGAGATGGGCGAGGTCCGTGTCCCGGCCGCCGGCATTGACGACGACGAAGAGCCCGTCATCGGTGGCGGTGACGATCAGGTCGTCGATGATCCCGCCAGCTTCGGTGGTGAGCTGGGTGTAGCGGGCACGGCCGGGCTTCAGGGCCTGGATGTCGGCGGGCAGGAGGCGCTCGATGGCGGCCGCGGCATCGGCGCCGGGCATCCGGATCTGGCCCATGTGCGAGACGTCGAAGAGCGAGGCCGAGCTGCGCGTCCAGACATGCTCCTTGAGGATGCCGGTCGGGTACTGGACCGGCATCGACCAGCCGGCGAAGTCGACCATGCGGGCACCGAGCTCCCGGTGGAGCTGGTCGAGCGGCGTTGTCTTCGGATCGGCCACGGGCTCAGGACCTCGTTCAGGTTGCAAGGGCGGACGCCGAGCGATGGGCGAGATTCGCCCGTCCCGACGCCCCCTCTGTCTTGGACCTGAGAGATTCAGACGGCCGGCACGGGCCTTCCGTCTTCCCCGTCGGTGGGATGCAGATGCATCCGCTCTCCAGAGGGCCAACTCGCTCGCGGTCCTGGGGCCTGAGAGTTTCCGGGGCGGTTGCTCCTTCGGCGCCGCCCGGCCGGTGGCCGGAACGGACTCTCCCACGGGCGATTGCAGCCGGGGCGGATGGTAGCGGCGGGCGGTGCCGGGTCAAGCGGGTCGGCACTACTGGCGGAAAGCCGCGCTAGCTGGTGACGTCGCAGCGGCGCCAGATCTCGGGGCCGTTGCCGGCGTCGAGCCGCATGGTGGTCTCGTCCAAGAGGGTCAGGTCGACGCGCGTGCCCGCGTCGGGCTCGCCCGCGGGCACGGTGTAGGCGAAGAAATGGCGGGTGTAGTCGCCGTCGATGGCACTGCCGTGCGGGGTCACGATCTGCGGCCCCTCGATCGAGAGCACGCGGCCGTCGGGCGCGCACCAGTTGCCGTCGATGGCGTCGGCGCTGGCGCTCTGAACGTTCGCGAGCAGCGCCAGGGCGGCGAGAAATGGGACGGCTCGGCTCATGATCACGCTCCCGGCCACGAGGCTTGGTCCTCCGCCGAGCATCCTACCGTGTCAGGCGGACGCAAAGAAGGCCGAAGCCTGCGGCTCGCTCAGAAGAGCGTGAAGACGGCGAGCCTGATGAAGTAGACGCGGGTGCCGATCTCCTCCTCGATCTTGAGAGCGATGGCGGGGCGCGGGTTGGGGGCGAGATCGCGCCAGAGGAGCTGGCGCTCGCCGCCGGCGAAAGCCATGACCTCGCCCCGCTGCCAGTTGTGCGGGAACCACTCGCTGCGGGCGAGGCAGGCGTCGAGGTCGCGGGCGATGCGGTTGAAATCGTCCTCGAGGAGCTTCGCCCCGCCGCCGGCGACGCGGTTGCCGCGGCAGACATACTCGGCGCCGGGATTGGTCGGGCCGTCGACCTCGCAGGTGTAAAAGCCCTCCGGGATGGCGCTGCCCTGCCAGGCGCGCGGGCCGTTGGGTGCGCCGCGCAGGGTCGCGAAGCCCGCCGGCTCGGCCTCGACGATCCGCAGCAGGGGGCGGCAGAGGCGATCGACCCGGGTGGCGGGATCGACGGGCGGTGGCGGCTCCGGCTCCGGCGGGGGGGCGGGTGCCGGCGGTGGTGGCGGCGGTGGCGGTGGCTCGGGCGTGGTGCAGGCGGCGAGCAGGCCGAGGCCGGCGAGGGCGAGCGCCGTGGCGAGGCGATATCTCAAATGAATTCTCAGTCGCCCGAAGCGTCTTGCAGGCCGGCCATGTCGGTGATCGTCACCGAGTGCTTGTCCGGCAGGGCGATCAGCCCGGCCTTGCGCATCAGCGTGAGTGTGCGGCTCACGGTCTCGATGGTGAGGCCGAGGAAGTCGGCGATGTCGCCGCGGTTCATGGGCAGCGGCATGGGCTCGCCCGGGTCGAGGCCGCGCCGCTCCGTCAGGTTGACGAGGAAGGTGGCGACGCGCTCGCGGGCGGTCTTGCGGCCGAGCAGCAGCATCTGCGCTTGAGCGGCGGCGAGCTCGTTGCCGGCGCGGCTGAGCAGGCGATGCTCGAGCTCGGGATAGTCCGCCATGAGCGCGAGGAGGCTGCCGCGCCGGAAACGGCAGGCGACGATGTCGGTGATGGCCTCGGCGCTGTAGATGTAGCTGTCGCCATAGGCGAGGCCGACGAGGTCGCCCGGGATCAGGAATCCCGTGATCTGCCGGCGGCCGTCCGGCATCAGCTTGTAGATCTTCAGCATGCCCTCGGTGAGGGTGAAGACCTCCTCCGCCGGCTCACCCTCCTGGAAGAGCTGTGCCCCGGCGTCGATCCGCCTAGTGCCGGCGATGGCAGCGAGCCTGCCCAGGGCGATCGGCTGGAGGGCGCCGCAGATGGCGATCGGCCGAATGTCGCAATTGGCGCAGTCGACGCGCGCCCCGCAACAATGGGTCTGCTGCCGGTCCATGGTGATGAGGCGTTCCTTCCCACGGTCGCCCGCCGCTGCTCGTCGCCGCGGCGAGGACCGAGCCTGCCAATGCTCATCTATGCATTCGCGTTGACTTGGGTCAATGCAGCACCTCGACGCGGCGGCAACCCTTCGGCGATGACCGAACCCGTGCCCGCCACTTCGTCCTACGTGCTGCCGAGCGGCGGCCTGACCTGGTTCTGGCGGGATCTCGAGGCCGGGTGCGTCGACGAGGTGCTGCCGCTCGTGCTCGCTACCGATCCGGGTGGCGGCGAGGCCGCATGCTGGCGCCGCGATGCCGCGGCCCGGCTGGGCAGCGGCTCCGGTGGCGGCGTGATCGTTGCCCGGTGCCACGCGCATTGCGATGCGGGCCTGATCCTCGCGTTCTTCTTCCACGCCAGGGGGGAAGCGCCGGGCGGCCGGCCGCGGCTGCTGGTCGACCGGTTGCGCTGGCTGGAGCTCGGGCCGCCGCATCGGACGCTCGACGCGGTGCTGGCGATCGTGCTGCGCGCGGCGGACCGTTTCGCCTGTGCCGACGTCCTGCTCGAGGCCGGTGCCTGCGTCGAACGGCGGGCGCGGGCGGCGCTCGACCAGCGGGCCCCGGAGACGGGCTTCGCAGCCGGGGCCGGGGGCTGGCATCGGGTGATCGCGGCGCCGAGCTGAGCCGACTTGCGGTTGTCCGGCCGCCGGCTGAAGCAGCCGCAAGGTCGGCCGGAGCGCGGCCATTGACAGGCATCCGCGACCGCTCCTAATGGTGGATGAAACAAAGTTCCGGCACCGAACGGATGTTCCGTGCCTCACGGGAACAGGGGAGGACACGGCGTCTCGGCGACCGGCATTGGCGGGTCCGAATGGCGCTTTGGCCGATCCCTGCCCGCAACAGGGAGGTCGCCATGTTCTACACCCCGAAGAATGCGCTGTTCCGGCGGGTCGGCCGCCGCAAGTTCCTCGAGCTCGGCGGTGGTGCCGCCACCGCCCTCGGCGCCGGCTCGATCGCCGTCGGCCTGAACTCGGTCGTCACCCGCCGGCCGGCCTACGCCCAGTCGTCGGAGGAGGCCAAGTGGCGCCAGTTCGAGGGCACCAAGCTCGTCTTCATGAGCGAGAACACGCCGCCCTCATTCGCCATCCGCGAGAACCTCCAGCCGTTCTACGACCTGACCGGCATCGAGGTGGAGATCCTCACCGACGACCTGCCGGTGGTGCAGCAGAAGGTCGGCATCGACCTGCGTGGCGGCAGCGCCGACTTCCATCTCAACTATGTCCAGGACAAGCCGATCGGCTCGCCGTTCGCCGATTTCTACGCCGACCTGACCAAGTTCATGGCGGACGACACGCTGCCGCAGGATCCGGACGGGACGGGCGAGGACGCCTGGTTCGAGAACTTCCTCTATGCCTGCGGCGTCTATTACGACGAGGGCCGGATCATCGCCTTCCCGTATGACTGCGCCGTCGCCTGCACCTTCTACCGGCAGGACCTGTTCGAGGCGCTGAGCCCGGACTTCGAGGCCGAATACGGCTACCGGATGGAGTTCAACGCCGAGACGACCTGGCAGAACGTCCAGGACTTCGCCGCCTTCTTCAAGAAGCTGCGCGAGGGCGGGCGCGACGACATCCCCTACGGCTACGCGCAGCACCAGGGCAGCTTCGCCTGGACGACCCAGCTCGACATCCAGCGGATGATGTTCGCGCATGGCCGCTGGACCGACTTCGAGGGCGTCGACGACAAGCTCGGCAGCCGCGAGCCGGGACCGACGCGCTGGGGCGACGAGCAGTCGGTGCTGATGATGCAGAAGTTCAAGGACCAGGCCGACGTCAGCCACCCGGACAATCTTGCCAATGCCACGCTCGAGCTGAACACGCTCTACCAGGCCGGCCAGATTGCGATGCAGGTCCAGTATCACGAATTCGCGGCCTCGATCGAGGACGAGAGCACCAGCCGGGCGGCCGGCGGCAAGACCGGTTACGGCGTCTGCCCCCTGGGTGCGGCGGACTGGATCGTGAACGGCGGCGAGGCGGTCAACGGCTGCAATTGCGGCATCGGCGGCATCGGCATCAATGCCGGGGCGTCCGAGGAGCTGCAGCGCGCCGCCTATCTCTTCGCCCTCTGGTCGACCTCGAAGAACACGCAGTTCAACGTGCTCAAGGGAGTCGGCGGCACGCCGACCAGGAAGGCCGTGGTCGAGATCCCGGAGGTCCAGGCGGCACGGCAGCGGCCGACCACGATGCCGAACGCCCTGACCTTCGAGCCGGTCTACGACTACGGGATCCGCGATCCGCACTTCGTGCTCGGGCCGAAGATCCCGGAGGCCAACGAGTACCACAATATCGTGGCCACGGAGGTGCAGCGCTGCGTTGCCGGCCAGGCGACGGCGGAGGAGGCCTGCGAGGAGATTCGCTGGCAGCTCGACGACCTGCACGGGCACTGAGCGAGCGAGGGAATGGCGGCCGGGCCGGCGGGTCGGTTGATCCGCCGGCCCGGTGTCGCCAAGGTGACGGATAGGGGAGCCAGGTGGGCGGACGGGCATGGCGGTGACGACGGCAGGGGGAGGGCGGAGCATCGGTGGCGGTGCGCCGGTCACTGCCGGCAAGCAGCACTTGCTCGAGATGCGCGAGGGTGCCCGGATCATCAGCCACACGCCGGCGCGGCTGAATACGGCGCCGTCGCGGGCCTACTACTTCTACCTGATGCTGCCGGCGATCATCGTGCTCGCCTGCATCACGCTCTACCCGTTCTTCTGGCTCGTCTGGATGAGCCTGCACGACGTCGACGTCGGGGCGGCCGGCGACAAGTGGAACGACTTCGCCAACTGGATCCGGCTCGGCCGTGACCGCAAGTTCCACGACGGCTGGTGGCTGCTGGCCCAGTACAGTGCGATGTGCATGGTCCTGCAGATCGGCCTCGGCGTGCTGCTCGCGGTGATCCTCAACAATTCGCGCCACGAGAAGCTGCTCGTCACGATCTTCCTGATGCCGATGATGATGGCACCGGTCGTGGCCGGGCTCGTCTGGTACTACCTCTACAATTCGACCTTCGGCTGGTACCACTGGCTGATGCAGAGTGCGGGGATCCTCGGCGAGCGCTCGATCCTGGGCGATCCCTCGACGGCGATGCTCGGCATCGTCATCGTCGACACCTGGCAGTGGACGCCGCTGATCACCCTGATCGTGCTGGCCGGGCTCAAGCGGGTGCCGCGCGACCAGCTCGAGGCGAACATGGTGGACGGGGCCGGCGAGGTCCGGAACTTCTTCCAGATCACCCTGCCCAACATCTACCCGTTCCTGCTGATCGCCATCCTGCTGCGGTTCATGGACAATTTCCGCTTCATCGACCACATCCTGGTGCTCACCGGCGGCGGCCCGGCGGACAGCACCAAGATCCTGCCGACCTATCTCTTCGACGTCAGCTTCCAGTTCTTCAAGCTCGGCCGCGGCGCCGCGATCGCGCTGACCCTGCTCGCCGTCACCATCGTGCTCGGGCTGATCCTGGTGCGGGTCTTCCAGAGCCCGACGGCGCAGACCCGGCCGGAGGACAGCTGATGGCCTCCTCCGACGTCGTCCGCTACCGCTCGCCGCTGCGCACCCTCGTCAATGTCCTGGTCGCGATCTTCCTTGCGATCTACGTCATCTGGACGGTGCTGCCGCTCTTCGTGATGTTCGTCTCGTCCTTCAAGGACCTGCTCGAGGCGTTCAAGCTGCCGGCGGTCGGCGACTGGCCGGGGATCACGCTGTTCTTCGACTTCACGCCGACGGTCAAGCACTACCGGAGCCTGTTCCTCGACCACAATTTCAGCGTCTATCTCTTCAACTCGATCGTGGCATCTGCCGGCTCGGCGCTGATCTCGGTCGTGCTCGGGGCGATGTGCGCCTACTCGCTCTCGCGGATCAGCTTTCGCGGCAAGCAGGATCTCTTCTTCTGGATCATCAGCACCCGGATGGCCCCGGTGGTCGCCGTGATGGTGCCGCTCTACGCGATCTTTCGGGGTGCCGGACTCGTCGGCACGATCCCGGGCCTGATCCTCGCCTACACCGTGTTCACGCTGCCGGTTTCGGTATGGATGATG
>CAZGUW010000069.1:0-18369 GCA_964528705.1 uncultured Geminicoccaceae bacterium | reverse complement strand
GACCGACCGACAAATCGCTCGATCCTTGCCATCCAGACCATCTTGTCCTGATCAGGAATCTGGTCTAGTCTTATTCCTGACCAGATTGGAGCCTGTCGATGCGCGAGGTCAACATCTACGAGGCGAAGACGTCGCTATCGGCCCTCCTGCAGGCGGTTGCCGAGGGCGAGGAGATCGTCATCACCAAGCGCAACAAGCCGGTCGCCCGGCTCGTGCCGTTCGCGCCGCCGCCCGAGCGGCCCGCCTTCGGCATGGCCCGGCAGGCGCTGGAGCGGTCCGGCCTCGGCCGTGACGACATCGACCGCGCCCTGGCACCTATGACGCCGGACGAGCTGGGAGCCTGGGGGATCGGTTGACCCTCTATCTCGCCGACGCCTGCGCGCTCATCGACTTCTACACCGGCGAGCCGGCGTTCCCGCGGCCGCTCGTCCGCCTCTTCGAGGACACGCCCGAAGCCGTGGCGATCGCCGCCACCACGCTCTGGGAAATCGCTATCAAGACCCGCCTCGGCAAGCTCCCCGACCTGCGCGGGCCCGGATTCCCGACGCTGGCCGGCATGTTCCGCCACCACGGCTTCACCCCGCTGCCGCTCGACGACCAGACCGCAGAGGAGGCCGCCGGCCTGCCCGCCATCCACGGCGACCCCTTCGACCGCGCGCTCGTCGCCACCGCCCGCCGCACCAGCCGCGCCATCCTCACCAGGGACGGCGTCATCGCCCGCTACGGGGTGCCGGTGGTCTGGTGAACGGCGTCGCAGGAAGGCCCGGCGCTCCATGGCCCCTCGGGCCACCGTCGCCGGATCGGCGCGTGGCGGGCCGCTATTCCGGCATCGCGTATTCGCCTTCCCACCGCGTCACGACGCGGTTTCCGCCGGGAACACTGGTGGTCGTGTAGGTGCCCTGTCCGGTCATGCCCTCGAACTTGCCGGTGCCATTCAGGATTTCCCATTTGCCGACGTCACTGCCCTTTTCCATTCTCCAGGAACTCGTGCGGGTATCGCCCTCGACGCCGTACAGGCAGATGCCTTCGCCCCAGCCGCCCTCGCTGTCCCAATAGCCGGAGCCATGGCACTCGACGGCCTCGGGTTCGAACTTGTTGTCGTCGAAGACCGCGACACCCTGGCTGCTGGTCATCCAGTAGCCGCCATCGTCGCTCGTTGGATAGCCGGTCGTTTCGACGACCAGGCTATTGGTGCCGCTGATCGGCTCCGCCGCCAGTGACGCCACGGGAACAAGAAACAGTGCCGACATGGCCCAAAGATGTTTCATGGCCGGCCCCTGATGTTCTTTCGACCGACATTGCCCGTCTGGCGCCGGAATGAACGTCAGCCTATGCATGACGGTATCGCAAGGAAACCCGTGTCGCCGCCAGCACCCGGCCTCTCGTCCAAAGAGAAGCGGCGAGAGGACTCGCGCGTTTCCGCCACTTCCTGTAACCACGGGGCAGGAAACGGTGACCAAAGGGGAGGAAGCGGGCAGGCCGCAAGGGGTCTGCTCGTCGCCCGAATCGTCGAGACCCGAAAACCTGCCGACAGGCTGCTCGTTCTGGGTTGCCGCGCGGCTGCGGGCATATGGCCCCGCGTGGTGTGCCGGTCTCGCGTGCGCGCGAAGGGTGCCGCCGTATGGGTTTTGCGTTCAGGAGATACTCGGCCTCGGATGACGACCAGGTCGTGGCGCTGCACAGCCGGGTCTTCGGCCGGGACCCGGCCCTGCAGGACGCCTATCTGCGGTGGAAGTACGACGAGAACCCGAGGTCGCCGCGGCGGCGCTTCCTCCTCGCCTGTCGCGACGGCGAGATCGTCGCTACCTATGCCAGCTTCGCCCAGGAATGGCGCCTCGGCGAGGCGGGCGGCCAGCCGCGGATGGCGGGCCTGAGCGAGATCGTCATCGCACCCGAGCACCGGGGCCGCGGCCTGCTGGACGAGCTGGCCCGCGCCTATGACGAGATGGCGATCGAGGATGGCCTGACCCACCTCCTGTCGCTGAGCGCCGCGCCTGCCACCTATGTCGTTTGCCGGCGGACGGGCTGGAGCGACCTCGGCATGCTGCCCACCGTGGCGCGGGCACCGCGCTCGGGCAGCTCCCTGCGTTCCCGGCTGCGCGCCGCCGTCAAGGCGCACCCGCGCGTGGCCAAAGGCATCGCCCGCCTGCGCCGCCTGAAGCAGCGCGCGCCCGAGCCCGGCCTGGAACCACCCGACGAAGGCGTGTTCCTGCCGCCTGATGCCGCTGGCGGCAACCCCGACATCGTGGTCGACGACAAGCCCTGGCCCGACGAGATGGCGCGCCTGACGGACGAGCTCCCGCGTCGCGGGCAGGTCTGGCAGCTGCGTGACACGCGCTACTATCACTGGCGCTTCCGCGACCCGCTGCGCCGGTACCAGTTCCTCTATCTCGGCCGGCCTTTGCAGGGATTCCTCGTGCTCGGCGCCAATTATGACGGGGTGCAGATCGTCGAGTTCGAGGCACGCAGCTACGACGTGGGCCGGGCCTTGCTGGCGGCGGCCGTGGAGCGGGTGAGGCACGCCACCCTGCGCGCCTGGGTGCCGGCTGCAGCCACCAATCGCAGCGCCCTTCTGGCCGAGCATCAGTTCGAGCCGGTGGACGGCGAAACGCTCGACGGGCGCGCCCGGCAGGCCCTGCTCTGCAAGCCGCTCGACGCCGCGGCCCCGCTCCCCACCCTGGAGCAATGGGAGCTGCACATGGCCTGCTCCGATTCGTTCTGACCCAGGGGCCGATGCGGACGTCACCGCCCGGGTGCCGCAACCGTGCTCTTCGTCGTCCCGGCAAGCGTTTTTCGAGAGGCCCCGGATGATCAGCCTGCGCGATGCGACCCTCGAGGATGCGCCCGCGATCGTGGCGTTGAACGAGGCGGTCGTCGCCGTCACGAGCCCGATGGACACGGGCAGGTTCGAGGAGCTTCTTGGCCTGAGCTCCCACTGTGTCGTGGCCGAAAGGGACGGGGCGGTCATCGGCTTCGTCCTGGCCATGCGGCAGGGGGCGGCCTATGCGAACGGCAATTTCGACTGGTTCGCGGCTCGCCTGAACAACTTCGTCTATGTCGACCGGATCGTCATCGCGAAGGAGGGCCGGGGGCACGGCCTGGGCGGCCGGCTCTACCGCGAGGTGGCCGAGGCGGCGAGGCCGGACGGTTGCCTCGTCATGGCGGCCGAAATGGATCTGGAGCCGCCGAACGCGCCTTCGCTGAAGTTCCATGCAAGCCACGGCTTCGTCGAGCTCGGCGTCCGCCGGCTGGAGAGCGGCAAGCTCGTCTCCATGCAGGTCAAGGGCCTGGGCTAGCCCAGGAGGTCCGGACCCTCCCGGCCCGTCCACGGAAAAGAAAAAGGACCGGTGGAGGGGCCGCGCCTCCCCGCCATCTTCGACTCCACCTGGTCGACGGACGTCCGGCTGTTCACTCGTGCTCGTGGACGTCGATCACCGCGTATTTCTGCAGCTTCATGGGCTCGCGGCGGAGCGGCTCGAGCTCCTCGAGGACGTCGAGGCGGCCGGTGAACTCGTGCCATTCCTCGACGCTGGCTTCGTCGCCGAAGAAGGAGATGGCGACGACCTCGTGATCCTCGGGGTTTTCGAGGAAGACGGTCATCCGCTCGTAGTCGGCTTCCTGGATGGCTGCGCTGAAGCCGTTGACGACGAGGTCCCGGCCGGCCTCGTAGTCGTCCGGGCTGAAGAGGTGGGTGTAGATCACGACCTCGGCGCCGATCCGGGTGGGCCCGTCGCCGGCGTCCTGCGCCAGGCCGGGCGTGGCGAGCGAGCCGGCGGCCAGGAGTGCGG
This sequence comes from uncultured Geminicoccaceae bacterium, assembly GCA_964528705.1. Classification (GTDB taxonomy): domain Bacteria; phylum Pseudomonadota; class Alphaproteobacteria; order Geminicoccales; family Geminicoccaceae; genus SLRI01. The sequence goes on along the minus strand of CAZGUW010000069.1, from coordinate 14,581 downwards.
TCGCGGCAAGCAGCGTGCGTGTCATCCAACGATCCTCCCTTTTCTTGTGCCAACAGGCCTGCTCACCCTGCCATAGAACAGGTCAAGGGTCCACCACACCGCAAGTTGTTGAACGCCCGTTACCTGTCCAGTGTTCACCGCCACCCCCGACTGTCACCGAACCACGATGAGTGGCGGGGCCGGCGGGAAGGCCGCGCCTGCTCGCCATGCTCCCCGGGCGAAGCCCCGTCAGGACCCTCCCGCTCCGTCCCCGCGGATCGCGTCCCAGCTCCAGGCATGGTGGCGGACCATGGCAGCCAGGAGGCGGCGGTGGCGTGCCTCGGCCTCGACCGCGCGGTGGAAGGTGGCGTCGTCGACCGTGGCGATGCCGGCGGCGCGCAATGGTTCCAGCTTCGGCGGTGGGGGTGCTTCGTCCGCCAGTGCCAGCTGGTCCGGCGTGGCGTTCTCGAGCAGCGCGGCGATGGCGGTGCGCAGCGGGCGCAGCGTCGCCTCCGGCAGCCGCGCCTCGGGCGCCACGCCATGTGCCAGGAGGAGCAGCGCCTCGTCGAGCAGCGCGAGCCCGCAGGAGGCGGCCTCCCTGGGCGTCGGGCCGTGGAAGTATTGCAGGATCGGGTAGGCGGACTGCTGCTGTGCGATGGCGAGCACCTGCGGCGTCAGGCTCATGAGATGGTCCTGCAGCGGCGTCAGTGTCCGACCGTCCCAGCCGCCCGCTACGAACGCCTCGGGCGAATGGCCGAGGCTGCGGACATGGGTCGCCATGCTGCGCATGCCCACGACGCCGCTCACCACCGCGAGCAGGTAGGTGATGCCGGTGGTGATCACGACAAGGCCGTTGAGCGCACCGATGGCCGTCAGCATCTGCCAGAGCGGGCCGCCGGGCGTGAGGTCGCCGACGCCCAGCGTGGTGATCGTGAAGCCGGCGAAGTAGAGCCGGCCCCAGGCGTCGGCCGGGTGCATGGCGGGCGTGACGAGCACCGCCCGCTCGCTGCCCGAGAAGACCAGGAACCAGCCGCCCCAGATCAGCAAGGCCCAGCCGAGCACCGTGGCGACGAGGATGCTTGGCCCGGCGGCGCCGAGGAAAAGGCGGCTGCGCCGGAAGGCCAGCCAGAGGCCGCGCGCGATCCGGCCGGTGACCGGGCCGGCACCGCGCAGGCTGAGGACCGTCCAGACGAAATCGACGAGCGTGAGCGCCAGGATCGCCGCGCCGATGCTCGCGAGGGACCAGTGCATGCCCGAACCCTACGGGCGCTCGCCCAGCGTGTCGGCGACCTCTGCACCCCGCTCGCCCATCGGGTCCGGCTCGCCCTGCGTGGTGTCCCGCCGCGTCTGATGCTCCATCTCGGCATTCAGCTCCGCCCCCATGAGCACGATGAAGGCCGAGAGCCAGAACCACATCAGCAGGATCACCACGGCACCGATCGAGCCGTAGGTCTCGTTGTAGCTGCCGAAATGGCTCACATAGATCGAGAACGCGATGGAGCCGATGATCCAGAGCAGGGTGGCGAGCACCGCGCCCCAGCTCACCCAGGTCCAGCGCGGGCGGTCGCGGCTGGGCGCGAAGCGGTAGATGACGGCGAGGCCGACGATCGCCACGAGGGCAAGGAGCGGCCAGCGGAGCCAGTTCACCAGCGTCTGGGCGGTCGAGCCGAGGCCGAGGCCGCCCAGGAGCGCCGGCAGGACGACGATCAGGCCCATCGAGACGAGCATCGTGACCAGCAGGCCGAGCGTCAGGGCGAAGGCGACGAGGTTGAGCTTCAGAAACCCGCGCTTCTCCTCCTCGTCATAGCTGATGTTCAGCCCCTCGATCAGCGCCTTCATGCCCTTGGATGCGCTGTAGAGGGTGAGGAGGATGCCGCCGACGAGTGCCAGGCCGACGCCGGCCCCGGCATTGCCCGCGACCTTCTCGGCCTGCTCTCGAATGATGGCGGCCGCGTCCTCCGGCATGGCGCCGCTGAGCTGCGCCACCTGCTGCTGGATCTGCTGCGGATCGAACATCAGGCCCCAGATCGAGATGATCGCCGCGATCGCCGGAAAGACCGCCAGCAGGCCGTAGAAGGCGACGCCCGCGGCGACCATCGAGACATGGTCGTCGCTCATCTCGTTCCTGGTGCGCAGGAGGATGTCGCGCCAGCCTGCCTTGGGAATCTCGCCGGGCCGCTCGGCCTGCCGCCCTCGGCCGTTCTCCGTCGCTGCATCTTCGCTCATAGTCGTATCCCGGTATTCGGTGTGATCGTCGTGGCGAGCGGCCATCACTCGATCTGCCCTGACCGCGATACGGGTGAACCGGCTGTCGCCGGGGGAGTTCCCCGCGCGCCGGCGGCAGCGGCGCCGGCGGCCCGGCCGTCTACCCGCCCGCGCCGTACCATCACGAACGCTTATGGCAGCCTTCCCGGACCCGCCGCCGGCACTGGCGGAGAGCCCCGATTCGCCGCTGCGGGCCTCGGGTTGTCGCGTATAGCGCGACAGTTGCGCCCGGGATGTCGCGTTATGTGCGACAGTTGGCGCTCAACTGTCGCGTATGATGCGACATAAGCATTCGTGATGTCGCGTATACCGCGACACTTGCCCCGAAATGTCGCGTTATATGCGACAGTGGCCGACGAACGAACCCGGTGAATCGACCATCGAACCCACGGAATCGACGAACGAACCCGGCTTTTCGACGAACGAACCCAACCGGCAGCGAACGAACCCGGCGAGCGGCAAGTGACTGTCGATAAAGAAGAAATTGTCCGGAAGGGGCTCGTTTCGAGCCGCTTGCGGCCGCCGAAGTGCGGATTTGCCGAAGGAACCCGAAAGGCCCCTTGCGCAGCCTGCCGAACTAGGCTATAAATCCTATATCAAGCTCGTGGCGCGCGGCGGCGCGCCTTCGTCTCGCCGGGCGCGGCCGAGCGTTTTGGCGGCGGCAGGTCGATTGCTTTCGCCAGCTCGGGGGTGGGTGCCGTCTTGTGCGGGATCGCCATGGCGGCGACGAAGTGCTCCTGGAAGCGGGGCTCGATCGCCGTCTCGATCTTCTCGATGCGCCGCACCAGCGCCTCGATCTCGCGCCGCGCCTCGACGTTGAGCAGCGCGATCCGCGCCCCCGTCCCGGCGGCGTTGCCGGCGGCGGTGACGTGGGCGAGGGCACAGTCGGGGACGAGGCCCAGGAGGAGCGCGTAGAGCGGGTCGATATGGCTGCCGAACGCCCCGGCGAGGCGGATGCGGTCGACCTTGTCGACGCCCATGTGGTCCATGAGCAGGCGGCAGCCGGCATGGAGGGCGGCCTTGGCGAGCTGGATGGCGCGGATGTCGGTCTGGGTCACCCGGATCTCGGGCTCGCCCGCCTGCAGGACGTAGGACCAGGTGCGGCCGTCCTGGACGAGGCGGGGGGTGCGGGCGGCGAGGCTGCCGTCGATGACCCCGTCGGCATCGAGGAGCCCGGCGAGAAACATCTCGCCCACCGCCTCGATGATGCCGGAGCCGCAGATGCCGGTGACCCCCATCCGCCTGGTGGCGTGGGCGAAACCCTCCTCGTCGGACCAGTAGTCGGTGCCGATGATCTTGAAGCGGGGCTCCAGCGTCTTCCGGTCGATCCGCACCCGCTCGATCGCCCCGGGTGCCGCCCGCTGGCCCGAGGTGAGCTGCGCCCCCTCGAAGGCCGGGCCGGTGGGCGAGGAGCAGGCGAGCAGACGGTGGCGGTTGCCGAGCACGATCTCGGCATTGGTGCCGACATCGACCACCAGCATGGTCTCGTCCTGCAGATGCGGCCCCTCGGAGAGCAGCACGCCGGCCGTGTCGGCACCCACATGCCCGGCGATGCAGGGCAGGACGTAGACGCGGGCGGAATCGTTGACCGCCGTCATGCCGATCTCGGTGCCGTAGAGCTCGATGGCGCTATCGGTGGCGAGCGCGAAGGGGGCGCCGCCGAGCTCGGTCGGGTCGATGCCGAGCAGCAAATGATGCATGACCGGGTTGCCGACGAAGACCAGCTCGAAGATGTCGTTGGCGTCGATCAGCGCCTCGGCGGCGAGCTGCGCCATGAGCGCGTTCAGGGTGCCGCGCACCGTCTCGGTCAGCTCCCGCTCGCCGCCCGGGTTCATCATGACGTAGGAGACCCGCGACATCAGATCCTCGCCGAAGCGGATCTGCGGGTTCATCATGCCGGCCGAGGCCAGGACCTCGCCGGTGAGCAGGTCGCAGAGATGGGCCGCGATGGTCGTCGAGCCGATGTCGGTGGCGATCCCGTAGGCCTTGTCGTGGAAGCCCGGCCGGGTGGCGATGATGCGCTTCTGGTCGTGCACCACCGCCGTCAGCCGCCAGCCGCCTTCCCTGAGCTTGGGCTGGAGTGCGCGGAGCGTGGCGAGGTCGATGGTGAGCCCGTCGAGGCCCCACTGCACATCGAGCGCCTCCTTCAGCCGCTCGAAATCGCCTCTCGCCTTGTGCATGTCGGGCTCGGCTACCTCGACGTAATGCAGGCGGAGCACCGGATCGAGGGCGATGGCCCGCGCCTCGGCGCGCTTCCTGACCACCTGCTTGTGGACCTGGCTCTCCTGCGGCACGTCGATGACCACGTCGCCGCGCAGCAGGGCCTGGCAGGAGAGCCGGCGGCCCGCCGTCAGCCCCTTCCGCTCGGCGAAGCGCAGCTCGGTCGCCGTCACCGCATCGAGATGGCCGGCCGTGCTGGTCAGGCCGTGCTTGGCGAAGCGACCCTCGCCGACCTCGACCTGGCAGCGGCCGCAAAGCGCCCGGCCGCCGCACACGCTGTCGATGTCCACACCGAGCTGGCGGGCCGCCGTGAGCACCGGCGTGCCTTCGGGGAACCGGCCGCGCTTGCCGGAAGGGGTGAAGACGATCATCGGGTCGGTCATGGGAGACAGTCACTCATGGCTCAGGCGCGCCGGCGCCGCCGCTCGCCGCGTTCGCCCCTGGCACCCGTACCCTCGGCCTGCGGCTCGCGGAAGCGGGTGAGCCAGCGCCGGCAGTCGCGGTCCTTGCCGAGCATGACATCCGCGCCCATGACGGCGGTCATCTCCTCCTGGTGCAGCGGGTTGAGGATGGCCGAGGTCATACCGGCTCCGGCCGCCATGCAGAGGAAGGCGGCGTTGAGCCCGTGCCGGTTGGGCAGGCCGAAGCTGACATTCGAGGCGCCGCAGGTGGTGTTGACCTTGAGCTCCTCCCGGAGCCGCCGGATCAGGCGAAAGGCCGAGTTGCCGGCCTGGCCGAGGGCGCCGATCGGCATGACCAGCGGGTCGACGATGACGTCGGCGGGCCTGATGCCGTGGTCCTGCGCCCGCTCGACGATCTTCTTCGCGACTTCGAAGCGGACGTCCGGGTCCTCGCTGATCCCCGACTCGTCATTGGAGATGGCGACCACCGCGCAATCGTATTTCCGGATCAGCGGCAGCACCGCCTCCAGCCGGTCCTCCTCGCCGGTCACCGAATTGACCAGCGGCCGGCCCTTGTAGACGGCGAGCCCGGCCTCCAGGGCTGCCACGATCGAGCTGTCGATCGATAGCGGGATGTCGGTCAGCGACTGCACCAGCTCGATGGTCCGGGCCAAGATGGCTGGCTCGTCGGCGAGCGGGATGCCGGCATTGACGTCGAGCATGCTGGCCCCGGCCGCGACCTGCGCCAAGGCATCGGCCTCGACGGTCGAGAAGTCGCCCGCCGCCATCTCGGCGGCGAGCCTCTTGCGGCCGGTCGGGTTGATGCGCTCGCCGATCACGCAGAAGGGACGCTCGAAGCCGATACGCACGGTCTTCGTGGCGGAGGCGACGATGGTCTCGGTCATGGCTGCCGGGCTCCAGCTCAGGCTTCGCGCCCTGATGCCAGAGCCCGCCGCCCCCCACCCGCGTCGGCGCGCCATGGACGCGCCGATTTGCGGCGTGGGAGCCGGGCCGGCGGTGTTACTGGGCCGGTGCGGGCTGGGCGGGAGCCTCCTGCTCGGTGGTGAGCTGGCGTCGCAGCGTGTCGAGTTCGCTCTGCTGCGCCTCGAGCTGGCTCTGCGTCTCGCCCACCAGTGTCTCGATCTGGGTCCGCTGGTCCTCGAGGCCCGTGATCTGCTCGCGCAGCGCCTGCTCGGCGGTCTGCGCCTGCTGCAGCTGCTGGCGAGCCGTGGCGGCCTGCTCCTGGAGCTGACGCACCTCCGCCTCGAGCCCCTCGAGTGCTGCCTGCTGCTCGGCCGTCGCCGCCTGGGTCTCGGCGAGGCGGGCCTCGGCCTCCTCGACGGCACCCTGGCGCGCGGCCAGCTCGGCCTCGGCGGCACCGGCCTGCGCCTGGATCTGCTGCAGCTGCGCCTCGGCGGTGCCGATCTCCTCGACCAGGCTGGCCCGGCGCTCCTCCAGGCTGTTGATCTCCGCCGTCGTGGTCTCGAGCTCCGCCTGCGCCGTGGCGAGATCCGCCTCGGCCGTCTCGAGCTCGGCGGCGACCTCCTCGAGCGACGCCTCGGTCTGCTCGCGCTCGCCCTGCAGGGCGGCGAGCCTGGATTCCTCGCCCGCCACGGTCGCTGTGAGCTCGGTGATTCGGCCCTCTAGGCCGCGCGCCTCGCCGGCCTGCTGCTCCGCCCGGCTCTCGGCCTCGGCCAGCATGGCGGTGACCTCCTCATGCTCCGACCGGCTGGCCGTCAGGGCGCTCTCGACGCTGCCGGCCTCTTCGTTGAGGGCGGCGAGGCGGCTCTCGGCGGCGGCCACCTCGGCCGTAAGCTCGGTCACCCGCGCTTCCAGCTCGCCGGCCCGGGCAAGGGCCGTCTCGGAGCGCGTCACCTCCTCGCTGCGCTCGGCGAGCGTTGCTTCGGCGGCGCCGATCTCCTCGGTCACGGCCGCCAGCCGCGCTTCGGCCTCCCCGGCCTGCGTGTTGAGATCGTTCACCCGCTGCTCGGCCTCGGCCACCGTGCCCTGGGCGGCCTCGATCGCCGCCTCGGCCTCGCCACGCGCGGATTCCACCGTTTCCAGCTCGCCCTGGGCCGCCGTCAGCTGCTCATTCAGAGCGGCGAGGTCGCCGGCCGCCTGGCGCTCGTCGGCGAGCGTCGTCTCGAGCTCGGTGAAGCGCTGGTTCAGGGCGGTCTGCTCGCCCTCCAGCACGGTGATCTGCGACTGGTGCTCGCCCAGCTGCCGGTCGCGGTCTAGGGCAAAGCCCCAGCCCAAGACGGCGATGACGACCAGTGCGCCGACCACGATCCACGTCGTCCTCGACCAGTTCGAAAGCTCGTTCATGTTCCCGTGTCCCCCTCTTGTCCTGCCGCTGGGCGCCGTGCACGGAACCGGTCGACAAAGCCCGAGGTTCCCCCGACCCTGATCGACAAACCCGCCAACGGCCCTCAGTCCCGGGTGGGAGTGTGGCCCCCATTGCGGACACAGTCACGCAGATGCTTCGGCGTGAAGACAGCCTCCAGTGCTGCCGCAGCCTCTTCGACCGCCGCCTCGAGGTCGTCGCCGCAGGCGGTGGGGTCAGATTTCCGCCACTGCTCCAGATAGGCGTCGGTACCGGTGAGACCCGCCTGCATCGCTGCCCGGTCGATCGCCTGCTCGAAGTGCGCCGGAAGCTGCCGCTTCGCCGTCCGGCGGCCCGTTTTGGCGATCACCTGGGCCGGGATGTCGCGCCAGTAGAGGATCGTCAGTTGCGCCATGGATATTCCCGTCGGCGGCGGCCTGGATGAAGCTGGCGAGCTCGCCCATGCCGGTAAAGATGCGCTCGAAGGCGAGGCCCAGCCGCCCGGCCGCGGCCTCGGCCTTCGCCGTCAGCACCGGATCGTCGCTCTGGGCAAGGAAGACGAGCCGCGTGTAGTTGCCGAAATAGACGTCCCGGAGCTCGGGATGGCGGTCCAGGCCGAGGCCCTCGATGATCAGCGTGTCGAACTGGCGGGCGAGGAAGTCGGTGAGATAGAACGTGCCGGGCTCCGCCTCGGCGAGGGCCGCGAAGGCATCTTGGCCGGCATAGGCGGCGTAGCAGTGGGCACCGGCGAGGCGGGCGACCCCTTCCTCGGCGAGCACCTCGTCGAGCAGGCCACCCGTGCCGCAATCGGCATAGGCCACGACGATACGGAGCGCCCCGCGCTCGCGGGCGCGATGGATGGCGTCGCGCACAGCCGCGGGGATCCGCTCCGGGTGGTTGTGCAGTGTCGCCGGCAGGCAGGCCAGAGTCACCCAGTGCAGCTTGTCGACGGCGATAAGCCGCGTGATCTCCCGGGCGAGGGCCCCGCAGGCGATGACGGTGAGCGCCTCGGGCGTCATGCCTCAGGCCGGGGCGCGCTGGTTGTGCTTGCGCGCCATGAAGGCCTGGGCCGTGTCGACCGCCACCGAGGCGTCGCGGCAATAGGCGTCGGCGCCGACCGCCTTGGCGAACTGCTCGTTGAGCGGGGCACCACCGACCAGCACGACATAGTCCTCGCGGATGCCCTGCTCGACCAGCGTGTCGATGACCACCTTCATGTAGGGCATGGTGGTGGTGAGCAGTGCCGACATGCCGAGGAAGTCGGGTTTGTGCTCGTCCAACGCCTTCAGGTACTTGTCGGCGTCGCAATTGATGCCGAGGTCGATCACCTCGAACCCGGCGCCCTCCATCATCATCGAGACCAGGTTCTTGCCGATGTCGTGGATGTCGCCCTTGACCGTGCCGATCACCAGCTTGCCGACGGTCGGCGCGCCGGTCTCGGCAAGCAGCGGGCGGAGCACCGCCATGCCGGCCTTCATCGAGTTGGCGGCGAGCAGCACCTCCGGCACGAAGAGGATGCCGTCGCGGAAGTCGACGCCGACGATCGCCATGCCGCCGACCAGGGCCTCGGTCAGCACCCGATAGGGCTCCCAGCCCCGCTCCAGCAGGATGTCGACCCCTTCCACCACCTCGTCCTTGAGGCCGTCATAGAGGTCGTCCTGGATCTGCTTTACCAGCTCCTCGTCGTCGAGCTCGCGCAGGTTCAGTTCGGCTTCGTCGCTCATCGTCGCATGTCCCCGCAGGCGCCCACCCTCGCTGATGGCACGAGATAGGTCGTCACGACCTGACCGGCTTTGTCGCCGGCGACGCGCCACCCCGGTTTTGCGACAGCCGGGTAGCGCCGGGCCCCGTCGCTGTAGTGCTTTTTTAAGAGCGCCTGGCATAGGATGTCCGAACGAGGGCGAATACGTCCCGTGGGAAGAGGAAACGCGCGGTGTCGCACAGGACGTGCACGGCACCCCGGCCAGCGCCGTTCGCGGCGCCAAGGCCGGGGGCCGTGCCGCATATCATCCGCACGCGGCCGGTGCCGCTGGTGCTGGGCTCTGCCCTGACGCTGCTCGTCGGGGTGGCGCTGAGCAACGCGCACCTGGCGCTGGCGCCGGGCCTCGCCCGCGTCATCGGCCCTTCGCCTTTGCCCGGCCTCGGCGCCATCCAGCTCGCCAAGCTGGCGATCCTGGCGGCGCTCGCCCTCCTGGTGCTCGGTGCCGTCCTGATGGCGCTGCACGCACCGCACGATCGCCACGAGCGACGCCTGGCTAAGCGCTTCGTGCTGGCCCTGGCTGCGGGTGGCGGAGTGTCCGTCGCCCTGGACCTCGTGGCCATGCTCGGCCCGATCCGCCTGCCCTTGCTCGAGTCCCTGGTCGAGGGGGCGACCTTCGCCTGCTGCCTGCTGCTGCTGGTCCGGCATGCCGGGCGCTCCAAGGCGCCGTTCCGGCGTGATGATGCGGGGCGGGCTCGCTCAGGCAGCGCAGGCGACGCAGGTGGGCACCGCGGGATCGGCCTCCAGCCGGGCTGAGGCGATCGCCACGCCGCACCGCACGCACCAGCCATAGTCACCCTCGGCATGCCGTTCGAGCGCCGCCTCCACCCTGCGGATGCGCTGCTGCCGCTGGCGGTCCGCGGCCTGGGCCATGGCCTGAACCTGCATGGCGTCCATCCGCGACAGCCGGCCGACCGAAGCCTGGTCGAGCGCAACCGGCCGGCGGTCGTCGGCCGTGGCTGCCGAGGCCGCGTGCAGCTCGGCGAGTTCGGCCTCCAGCCGCGCCCGCAGCGTCTCGTCGTCGCGCTTGTCCGATGCCATCGCCAGGAGCTCCTCCCCGGGACGTCCCGCAGGTGGCTGAAGCCACCTTGCGTCAGGGAACAGGATGGGGGCGAACGGGTCAATGTCGACGGCCGGAGCCCGCATTCATGAAAAAACTGGGTGAAGCCGGCGAAGCCCGCTATGCGGATGGCGGTCATTTCGGGGTGCACGCATTTTCGAGCTCGAGGCGTTCAATCTGGTGCTGCTGCTCGGCGGCGCCCTCATTGCCGGTTTCGTCAGCGGTTTCGCCGGCTTCGGCACCGGCCTCGTCGCGTCCGGCTTCTGGTTCGTGGCGCTGCCGCCGACCAGCGTGCCGCCGCTCATCGTCTTCACCTCGGTCGTCGCCCAGCTCATGGCGCTCTTCCGCCTGCGCCAGTCCTTGGAGTGGCGCGGCGTCAGGCCCTATCTCATCGGCGGCATGCTCGGCCTGCCCTTCGGTATCATGGCGCTGCAGGTCGCCTCGGCGTCCCTGCTCCGCGTCACCGTCGGCATCTTCCTCGTCGCCTATGCCCTCGTACAGCTCAGCGCCATCCGCAACTGGTCGGTCGGGCGCTGGGGCGGCTGGCGGGCCGACATGGCGATCGGCGGCGGGGGCGGCTTCCTCGGCGGCTTCGCCGGCCTCTCCGGGCCGCTGCCCCTGATCTGGCTGCAGCTGCGTGGCGGGACGAGCGCCAGCCAGCGGATGACCTACCAGCCCTTCAACCTGATCATCCTGGCGCTCGCCGGTCTCGGCATGCTGCTGGCGGGGCAGATCGACGGCTCGGTCGTCCGCGCGGTCGCCTGGTGCCTGCCGGTGACCGTGCTCGGCACCTGGATCGGCCTCAGGCTGTACTCCGCCGCCGGCGAGGCGCTCTTCAAGCGAGTGATCCTGATCCTACTCTTGCTATCGGGCGGCATTCTGGTCACGCAGTCGATCACAGCACTGCAGTGACCGGCGGCCCGCCGGTCCGCCTTGCACAATCCAGGAGGCCAGTCATGTCGGAACGTCCCGTCGCCATCGTCACCGGCGCCAGGCGGGGTATCGGCCGGGCCATCGCCTTGGGCCTCGCCGGCCGCGGCTTCGATCTCGTGCTCAATGATCTGGCGCCGAGCGACGAGCTCGACGCCACGGCCGAGGCGGTGCGCTCGGCCGGTGCCAGGGCGATCACCGCGCTTGCCGATATCGGCGACCTCGCGAGCCATGCCGGCCTGCTCGACGCGGCCTTCGCCTTCGGGCCCGTCGCCTGCCTCGTCGACAATGCCGGCGTGTCTGTGCTGCGGCGGGGCGATCTCCTGGAACTCACGCCCGAGAGCTGGGACAGGTGCCAGGAGGTCAACACGCGCGGCACGTTCTTTCTGACCCAGGCCTTCGCGATCCGCCTGATCGAACAGGCGCCGCCGCCCGGGCACCGCTCGATCGTCATCGTCAGCTCGGCCAATGCCACCGCGGCCTCGCTCAACCGCGGCGAGTACTGCGTCTCCAAGGCCGGGCTCGCCATGGTGACGAAACTCTTCGCGCTGCGCCTCGCGCCCCTCGGCATCGGTGTCTACGAGATCCGCCCCGGGATCATCCGGACCGAGATGACCGCCCCTTCGAAGGAACGATACGACGCCTTCTTCGCCGCGGACGGCACGCCGATGCCGCGCTGGGGCGAGCCCGAGGAAGTGGCGAAGGCAGTCGGAGCCTGCGCTGCCGGCGAGCTGCCCTACACCGTGGGCCAGCCGATCGCGGTGGACGGGGGTCTGACCCTGTCACGATTCTGAGGCCGTGGCGGCCGCCCCGTCGTTTGGTCTGGACGCGCGCTTGCCGCGCGGCGATTTAAGGGGACTGACCGATATCGCCCTTGCCGGAGCTCCGCCATGTCGAGCCGTCCCAACCCCTTGAAGCTGAACCCGCTGCAGCTGAAGACGCTGGCCATCCTGCAGGAGGTGGCGCGCAGCGGCGGCAATGCGAGCGAGGCGCTGGAGGACGGTGGCGTGGCGCTCAACCGGCTGCCGCATGCGCATGGCGACCATTTCCATGTCGGCGCCGCCGTGGTGCGGGCGAAGGATGCGACCGGGCTCGCCAATCCGGGCGTGTTCAGCGCCCTGCGGCGCAAGGGCCTGGTTGCGATGGCCCCGGATGGACGCCCGGTTCTGACGCCGGTCGCCATGGGCTACGAGACCGGCGTCGCCGAGGCGATCCTGCACCGCGCGGACCACTGACCCACGCTCTTCGATTTCAGCCCTGGCGGCTGAGCTGCAGCAGCGCGACACCCATCACGACGATACCGGCGGCGAGCACGCGGCGTCGGCCGAAGGGCTCGCCGAGCAGGAGGGCGCCGATGGCGGCGGCGAGCAGCACGCTGGTCTCGCGGAGTGCGGAGACGTAGGCCATGGGCGCCGTGCTCATCGCCCAGATGACGAGGCCGTAGGCGCAGACCGACATCAGCCCGCCGCCCACCGCCGGCTTCCAGGCCTGTGGCAGGGTCCGCGTCAACTGCCGGCCGCGCCGCAGCCCCACGAGCAGCGCGAAGGGCCAGCCATCGAGGAAGAAGAGCCAGACGATATAGGAAACCACGTCGCCGCTGGCCCGGCCGCCCATGCCGTCGCAGACCGTGTAGGCGGCGATCATCGCACCGGTGCCGAGCGCCAGCAGCAGCGGCCGCCGGTTGGTGGGCCCACCGCCGGCGACCCACCAGATGCCGAGGCAGACGAGGGCGATGGCGAGGGTGCCGGCCGGGCTCAGCACCTCGCCGGCGACGAGCAGGGCGCCGAGCGCCACCAGCGGCGGTGCCACCCCCCGGGCAATGGGATAGATCTGGCTCAGGTCGCCGACCCGATAGCTGGCGGCGAGCAGCAGGTAATAGGCGAGGTGGGTGGCGACCGAGCCGAGGAGCCATGGCCAGGCTGCCGCGTCCGGCAGTGCCACGAAGGGCAGCAGCGGCAGGACGGCGAGCGTGTGGGTGAGGTTGACGATGGCCAGCCGCAGATAAGGATCGCCACCCGACTTGACGAGCGCGTTCCAGCTGGCGTGAAGGACCGCCGCGAGCAGGACGACGGTGAAGACGACTGGGCTCAACGGCCGTCACCCGATACGCGACTGTCCCGTGACAGTTCGATGATCGGCACTTGCGCCCGGAGGCGGGAACAGGTCAAGCACGGCCGAAACGCAAAACGCCCGGCCGGAGCCGGGCGTTTCGGTCTGTGTCGGCCGCTGCGGTTCAGGCGGCGCGGCGCGGCGGGCGGCGGCGCTGCTGCTGCTGGCGCCGGGGCCGTCCGCGCTCGGGCGCGGGCGCTGTCCGTTCGCCGGCGCTCCCCGGCCGGCGGCGGTCGATGACCGGCAGGGTCTGCCGGGTCAGCCGCTCAATGTCGCGTAGGTTGCGCCGCTCGGCGGCATCGCAGAAAGAGATGGCGATGCCCTCGGCGCCGGCGCGTGCCGTCCGGCCGATGCGATGGACATAAGCCTCGGGCACGTCCGGCAGCTCGTAGTTCACGACATGGCTGACCGCGTCGACATCGATGCCGCGCGCCGCGATGTCCGTCGCGACGAGGATCCGGGAGCGCCCGGACTTGAAGGCGGCGAGCGCCCGCTCGCGCTGGTTCTGCGACTTGTTGCCGTGGATCGCGGCGGCCGGGATGCCGGCCGCCTCGAGATGCCGGGCGACCTTGTCGGCGCCGTGCTTGGTCCGGGTGAAGACGAGCGCCCGGCTGAACTCGGGGGCGGTCAGGAGCTCGGCCAGGAGAGCGCGCTTGTCGGCGGCATCGACGAGGTAGACCGACTGGTCGACGCGCTCCGCCGTGGTGGCGACCGGGGCGACGCTCACTTCAGTCGGATCGGTCAGCATGTCGCGGGCCAGCTCGCCGATGTCCTTCGGCATGGTCGCCGAGAAGAAGAGCGTCTGCCGGCGCCGCGGCAGCTTCGCCAGGATGCGGCGGATGGGGACGAGAAAGCCGAGGTCGAGCATGTGGTCGGCCTCGTCGAGGACGACGATCTCGGTCTGGTCGAGCCGTACCGTGCCGCCCTGCAGATGGTCGAGCAGCCGGCCCGGCGTGGCGACAAGCACGTCGACGCCGCGCGCCAGCGCCCGGACCTGGGGGTTGTGCTTGACGCCGCCGACCACGACGGTGACCACCGGCCGCAGATGCCGGCCATAGGTCTCGAAGCTGGCGGCGATCTGCGCCGCGAGCTCGCGGGTCGGGGCCAGCACCAGGGCACGGGCGCTGCGTGGCTGCAGCGGCTTCCGGTCGGCGGCGAAGAGCCGGTGCAGGATCGGCAGCGCGAAGGCCGCGGTCTTGCCGGTGCCGGTCTGGGCGATGCCGAGGAGGTCACGGCCCTCCATCACGGGCGCCAGGGCCTTGGTCTGGATCGGGGTGGGGGAGGTGTAGCCTTCGCTCCGGAGGGCGCGAAGCAGGGGTTCGGCGAGGCCGAAATCGGCAAACTGGGTCAAGAGATCACTTTCGAGACGGCCGCGAGCGGCGTGCCCCACGGGCGACGAATGCAACGGCCGGATTGGCGATGGCGCACCCCGCGTATCTGGGCGGCCGGAGGAATTATCAGGGGGCTCAACAGATAGAGCGCAAGACGCTCTTCACGCGGCTGGAGCCACAGGACCGATATCCGGTGACCGCATA
>CAZGUW010000068.1:0-18422 GCA_964528705.1 uncultured Geminicoccaceae bacterium | reverse complement strand
GGTGAAAGGTCCGAATCCGCCACCGGCCCCGGGAATTCCGGGGCGATGTGGTCAGCGAAATCAGGTGTATCGGAGGTCTGGCTGGGGGACCTGGATTCGAACCAGGACTGCTCGGTCCAGAGCCGAGAGTTCTACCGTTAAACTATCCCCCAAGGCGTGGCGGGTTCCTAGTGTCCCGAAGCCCGGCCTGTCAAGCGTGGCGCCCGGTGAACTGTGCCCCGGTGTGGTGCTTGACAGGTACCTTCCGGCTCTCTATCTCCCGCCATCTCGGAACACACGGGGGTGTAGCTCAGTCGGTTAGAGCGCTGGCCTGTCACGCCAGAGGCCGCGGGTTCGAGTCCCGTCACTCCCGCCATCACCCCGGTTCCGGCCGCGTCAGCGGCATCCTCCCCAGCATCGGTCGACCTGCCGCGCGTGTGACACTTCGCGCGCCGCTGCAGCACGACCGAACATGCCGGGCAGGCCCGGGGAAGCTTGGCAAGGGCGGCGCGGCAGCCTAGTTTGCAGCGCAACGAGAGGCGGCCGGCCAGCGTGTCGTCTGCCCGCAACCCTCGTGGCACGGGACGCCGATGGACGCCTATCTCCTCGAATACCTGCCGATCCTGATCTTCCTCGCCATCGCCATCGGCCTAGCCGCGGTGATGGTGCTGGCGTCGATGCTGGTGGCCCGGCAGAAGCCGAGCACCGAGAAGCTCAGCCCCTACGAGTGCGGCTTCGCCGCGTTCGAGGATTCGCGCGGCCGGTTCGACGTCCGCTTCTACCTCGTTGCCATCCTCTTCATCATCTTCGATCTCGAGGTCGCGTTCCTCTTTCCCTGGGCCGTCAGCCTCGGCGACATCGGGCTGCACGGCTTCTGGTCGATGATGCTGTTCCTCGCCGTGCTCACCGTCGGCTTCATCTACGAATGGAAGAAGGGAGCCCTGGAATGGGAGTGAACAGCCCGCTCGTTCGCCCCGCCCCCGCTCACCCTGCCGAGGCGCCGGCCCAGCCGGGCCCGGTCAGCCTCTACGAGGATCTCGGCAAGGACCTGCAGGACAAGGGCTTCTTCGTCACCGGCTTCAACGACCTCGTGAACTGGGCGCGGTCGGGCAGCCTCTGGCCCATGACCTTCGGCCTCGCCTGCTGCGCCGTCGAGATGATGCACGCCGCCGCGAGCCGCTACGACCTCGACCGCTTCGGCGTCGTCTTCCGGCCGAGCCCTAGGCAGTCGGACGTGATGATCGTGGCCGGCACGCTCTGCAACAAGATGGCCCCGGCGCTGCGCAAGGTCTACGACCAGATGCCGGAGCCCCGCTACGTCATCTCGATGGGCTCCTGCGCCAATGGCGGCGGCTACTACCACTACTCCTATTCGGTGGTCCGCGGCTGCGACCGGATCGTGCCGGTGGACATCTACGTGCCGGGCTGCCCGCCGACGGCCGAGGCTCTGGTCTACGGTGTCCTGCAGCTGCAGAAGAAGATCCGTCGGACAGGGACCATCGAGCGATGACGGTTGAGCAGCAGGCCGACCTGAACGAGTCCCTGCAGGACCTGAAGAAGCTCGTCGAGGAGCATCTCGGCGACGACCTGATCCAGGCCCAGCTTGCGCATGGCGAGCTCTCGATCACGGTCGCGACGACGGACCTGCCCCGTGCCCTGCTCTGGCTGCGCGACGATCCGAACATGCTCTTCAAGGAGCTGGTCGACATCTGCGGCGTCGACTATCCCGAGCGCGAGCAGCGGTTCGACGTCGTCTATCACCTGCTCTCGATGCACCACAACCAGCGCATCCGGGTGCGGGTGACGACCGACGAGGCGACGCCGGTGCCGTCGATGACGACCCTCTTCCGCTCGGCCGGCTGGTTCGAGCGGGAAGCCTGGGACATGTACGGCATTCTGTTCTCCGACCATCCGGACCTGCGGCGCCTGCTGACCGACTACGGCTTCGAGGGGCATCCGCTCCGCAAGGATTTCCCCCTGACCGGCTATGTCGAGATGCGCTACGACGACGAGCAGCAGCGGGTGGTCTACGAGCCGGTCAGGCTGCGCCAGGATTTCCGCAACTTCGACTTCCTGAGCCCCTGGGAGGGGGCGGGCGGCCTCCTGCCCGGCGACGAGAAGGCGGCGGACCCGGCCGCCTGAGCCGGCTTGTCCCCCAGAGGAACCGAGGAACGCATGGCCGAAGTCGATCTCCGCAGCTTCACCGTGAATTTCGGACCCCAGCATCCGGCGGCGCACGGCGTGCTGCGGCTGGTGCTCGAGATGTCCGGCGAGGTGGTCGAGCGGGCGGACCCGCATATCGGCCTCCTGCATCGCGGCACCGAGAAGCTGATCGAGTATCGGCCGTACCTGCAGAACATCCCCTACTTCGATCGCCTCGACTACTGCTCGATGCTCTGCCAGGAGCACGCCTACGTGCTGGCCGTCGAGAAGCTGCTCGAGGTCGAGGTGCCGGAGCGCGCACTCTACATCCGCACGCTCTTCGACGAGATCACCCGGATCCTGAATCACCTCCTCAACATCACGACGATGGCGCTCGACTGCGGGGCGATGACGCCGCTGCTCTGGATGTTCGAGGAGCGCGAGAAGCTGATGACGTTCTACGAGCGCGTCAGCGGGGCCCGGATGCACGCCAACTACTACCGGTTCGGCGGGGTCGCGCGCGACATGCCGGCCGGGCTGGCCGAGGACATCGCCACCTGGCTCGACGGCTTCGAGCCGCTCTTCGAGGATGTCGACAACCTTCTCTCCGAGAACCGGATCTTCAAGCAGCGCACCGTCGACATCGGCGTGGTGAGTGCGGAGGACGCGTTCAATCTCGGCTTCTCCGGCCCGATGCTGCGCGCTTCCGGCGTGGCCTGGGACCTGCGCAAGGCCGAGCCTTACGCGATGTACGAGCGCATGGATTTCGACATCCCGGTCGGCAGGAACGGCGACTGCTGGGACCGCTACCTCGTGCGCATGCTCGAGGTGAAGGAGTCGATGAAGATCGTCCGGCAGTGCCTGGACCAGATGCGCCCCGGCCCGGTGCGCACCGACGACAAGAAGGTCACGCCGCCGCCGCGCGCCAGCATGAAGCGCTCGATGGAGGCCCTCATCCATCACTTCAAGCTCTACACCGAGGGCGTGCACGTGCCCGAGGGCGAGGTCTACGCCGCGGTCGAGAGCGGCAAGGGCGAGTTCGGCGTCTACCTGGTTTCGGACGGCACCAACCGGCCCTACCGGTGCAAGATCCGCTCGCCCGGCTACGTCCACCTCCAGGCGCTGGACGAGATGTCCAAGGGTCACCAGCTGGCCGATGTCGTCGCGATCATCGGCTCGATGGACATTGTGTTCGGAGAGATCGACCGGTGAGCTTTTCGCCCGACATCGCCACGTTCAGCTTCGCGCCGGAGCTCGGCGCCGAGATCGAGCGGATCATGGCGCGCTATCCCGAGGCCCGGAAGCAGAGTGCGGTCATGCCGCTGCTGCACCTGGCGCAGAAGCAGCACGGCGGCTGGCTGCCGCGCGCGGCTCTCGACCATGTGGCGGACTTCCTCGAGATCCCGCGCATCAGGGTCTACGAGGTCGCGAGCTTCTACGACATGTTCAACACCGAGCCGACCGGCCGGATCCAGGTGCGGGTCTGCACGACGACGCCCTGCTGGCTCTGCGGCTCCGACGACGTCGTCCGTGCCGCCAAGGAGGTGCTCGGCGTCGGCATCGGCGAGAGCACCGAGGACGGCCGGTTCTTCCTGCGCGAGTTCGAGTGCCTCGGCGCCTGCTGCAACGCGCCGATGATGTGGATCGACGACGACTACTACGAGGACCTGACCTACGAGCGCACGAAGGCGGTGCTCGAGGCGATCAAGTCCGGCGAGCAGCCGGCGGCGGGGCCGCAGTCCGGGCGCAAGGGCTCCGAGCCCTTCGGCGAGCGGCACACCCTCCTCGCCAAGCCCGGGCGCGACCGGGACCGCGCCGGCGGCGCTCCGGCGAAGGACCACGAGCCGGAGCGCAAGGGGCGGCCGGTCGACAACCAGCCCGATACGGACTCCAAGCTCACCGAAGCTGCAGAGGAGCAGGTGGAGAAGGTCAAGAACGGCACGCTCGACGACGAGGTCGTGGCGGTCGACCCGAAGCCGGGCGAGTCGAAGGCGGCCGGGAAGGACACGGACTGAGCCATGCTCAACGACAAGGATCGCATCTTCACCAACCTCTACGGCGACCAGGGCCCGGATCTGGACGCCGCCAAGTCGCGCGGTGACTGGGACGGCACGGCAGGCCTCATCCAGAAGGGTCGGGGCTGGCTGGTCGACCAGATGAAGGCCTCGGGCCTGCGCGGCCGCGGCGGGGCCGGCTTCCCGACCGGCCTCAAGTGGTCCTTCATGCCGAAGGAGGCGAACGGGCCGGTCTATCTCGTGGTCAATGCCGACGAGAGCGAGCCCGGCACCTGCAAGGACCGCGAGATCATGCGGCACGAGCCGCAGAAGCTGGTCGAGGGCTGCCTGATCGCCGGCGCCGCGATGGGCTGCACCGCCGGCTACATCTACATCCGCGGCGAGTACGTGCGTGAGGCGGAGATCCTGCAGCGCGCCATCGACGAGGCCTATGCCGACGGGCTGCTCGGCAGGAACGCCGCGGGCTCCGGCTATGACTACGACCTCTATCTCCACCGCGGCGCCGGCGCCTATATCTGCGGCGAGGAGACCGGGCTGATCGAGTCGCTCGAGGGCAAGAAGGGCCAGCCGCGCCTCAAGCCGCCCTTCCCGGCCATGGTCGGGCTCTACGGCCGGCCGTCCACGGTGAACAATGTCGAGACCATCGCCGTGGCGCCGACCATCCTGCGGCGCGGCCCGGAATGGTTCGCCGGCATCGGGCCGGAGAAGAACAGCGGCACCAAGCTCTTCTGCGTCTCCGGCCACGTCAACAACCCCTGCAATGTCGAGGAGGCAATGGGCATCCCGCTTCGGGAGCTCATCGACCGGCACTGCGGCGGGGTGCGCGGCGGCTGGGACAACCTGCTCGCCGTCATCCCGGGCGGGTCGTCCGTGCCGCTCATGCCGAAGTCCGTGTGCGACGACATCAACATGGACTTCGACAGCCTGCGCGCCGTCGGCTCCGGCCTCGGCACGGCGGCGGTCATCGTCATGGACAAGAGCACGGACATCGTGAAGGCGATCGCCCGGCTCTCGAAGTTCTACATGCACGAATCCTGCGGCCAGTGTACGCCCTGCCGCGAGGGCACGGGCTGGCTCTGGCGGATGATGACGCGGATGGCCGAGGGCCGCGCCAGGGTCGACGAGATCGATCTGCTCTGGGACGTCACCAAGGAGATCGAGGGCCACACCATCTGCGCCCTCGGCGATGCCGCCGCGTGGCCCGTACAGGGGCTGATCCGGCATTTCCGCCCGGAGATCGAGCGGCGCATTCATGAATATACCGCGGCCCAGCAGGTCGCGGCGGAATAGGTTGGAGCCGGCATGCCGAAGCTGACGATAGACGGGCAGGAAGTCGAGGTGCCGGCCGGCTCGACCGTGCTGCAGGCCTGCGAGGCGGCCGGGCGCGAGATCCCGGTCTTCTGCTTCCACCCGCGGCTGAACATCGCCGGCAATTGCCGGATGTGCCTGGTCGAGATGGAGAAGTCGCCGAAGCCCATCGCCTCCTGTGCCATGCCTGCCGCCGATGGCATGGTCATCAAGACCGATACCGAGCAGGTGCACAAGGCCCGCAAGGGTGTTCTGGAATTATTGTTGATCAATCATCCGCTCGACTGCCCGATCTGCGACCAGGGCGGCGAGTGCGACCTGCAGGACATCACGCTCTTCTACGGGCCGGACCATTCGCGCTTCAAGGAGAACAAGCGGCCCGTCCCCGACAAGTACCTGGGCCCGCTGATCTCGACCCACATGACGCGCTGCATCCACTGCACGCGCTGCATCCGCTTCATCAACGAGGTGGCCGGGGTCGAGGAGCTCGGTGCGTGCCATCGCGGCGAGCACATGGAGATCACCACCTGGGTCGAGAGTGCGCTGAGCTCCGAGCTCTCGGGCAACATCATCGATCTCTGCCCGGTAGGGGCCCTGAACTCGAAGCCCTACGAATACCGCGCGCGCACCTGGGAGCTTCGGAAGACCGAGTCGATCGACGTGATGGACGCCGTCGGCTCGAACATCCGGATCGACGCCCGCGGCAGCGAGGTCATGCGCGTGCTGCCGCGGCTGCACGAGGACATCAACGAGGAATGGATCTCCGACAAGACCCGTTTCGCCTATGACGGGCTGAAGAAGCGGCGGCTCGACGTACCCTTCGCCAAGCGGGACGGCCGCCTCGGCCAGGTCTCGTGGCGGGACGCCTTCGCCGCCATCAAGGAGCGGCTCGACGGGGTGAGTGGCGACCGGATCGGCTTCGTAATCGGTGACCTCGTCGATTGCGAGACCATGGTGCTGGTCAAGGAGCTGGCCGCGGCACTCGGCTCGCCGCATGTCGACTGCCGCCAGGACGGCACGAAGCTCGGCGGCGGGGCGCGTGGCGAATATCTCTTCAACACCACGATCGCCGGCATCGAGCAGGCGGATGCCTGCCTCCTGATCGGCACCAACCCGCGGCACGAAGCGCCGATGGTCAATGCCCGGTTGCGCAAGCGCCAGCGGCATGGCGGGTTCAAGGTGGGCCGCATCGGCACGCCCTTCGATCTCACCTACCCGGTCACCGACCTCGGCGCCGGGGCGCAGACGCTGGCCGAGCTCGCCGACGGCCAGCACAGCTTCGCCGAGGTGCTCGAGCAGGCGGAGCGGCCCATGCTGATCCTGGGCCAGGGCCCCTTGACCCGTCCGGACGGTGCGGCCGCCCTCGCCCTCGCCTCGCGCCTGGCCGAGCGCTTCGGCATGATCGGCGAGGAGTGGAACGGCTTCAACGTGCTGCACACCGCCGCCGCCCGGGTCGGCGGGCTCGATCTCGGGCTGGTGCCGCAGGACGGCGGCAAGACGGCGGCCGAGATGGTCGCCCCGGGTGCCCTCGACGTCGTCTTCCTGATCGGCGCGGACGAGATCGACATCGCCGGGTTGAAGGACACCTTCACCGTCTATCTCGGGACCCACGGCGACCGTGGCGTGCATGCCGCGGACGTGATCCTGCCGGGCGCCGCCTACACCGAGAAGCACGGCACCTACGTGAACACGGAAGGCCGCCCGCAGCGGGCGAAGCTCGCCGTCTTCCCGCCCGGCGAGGCCAAGGAGGACTGGAAGGTCCTGCGGGCCCTGGCGGCAGCCCTCGGCGCGGACGTGAAGCTCGACACGCTCGGCCAGGTGCGCCGGCGCATGGCCGAGCTGGCGCCGCAGCTGGAGCGGATCGACGAGATCGCACCCGCCGCCTTCGAGCCCTTCGGCACCGCGGGCGAGATGGCCGGCGAGCCCTTCGCCCCGACCGTCGCCGACTTCTACCTGACGAACCCGATCGCCCGGGCGTCATCGGTCATGCAGCAGTGCAGCGAGCTCTTCGTCCAGGGCACCAGGCGGGAGGCGACCGGCACCCATGGCTGAGATCTGGAGCGATACCCTCTGGCCGGTCATCGTGATCGTCTTCTACGTGCTCGTCATCGCCGTGCCGCTGATGCTCGCCATGGCCTACCTCACCTATGCCGAGCGCAAGATCATCGGCGCCATCCAGCTCCGCCAGGGGCCGATGACGGTGGGCCCGTTCGGCCTGCTGCAGCCGCTCGCCGACGGGGCCAAGCTCTTCTTCAAGGAGACGGTCATCCCGACCGGCTCCAACAAGATCGTCTTCGTCCTGGCGCCGATGGTGACCTTCATCCTGGCGCTGGTCGGCTGGGCGGTCGTTCCGTTCGGCGAGGGCCTCGTGCTCGCCAACATCAATGTCGGCGTGCTCTACCTCTTCGCCATCAGCTCGCTCGGCGTCTACGGCATCATCATGGCCGGCTGGGCGTCAAATTCGCGCTACGCCTTCCTCGGCGCGCTCAGGTCTTCGGCCCAGATGGTCTCCTACGAGATCGCCATCGGGCTGATCATCATCAACGTGCTGATCACCGCGGGATCGCTGAACCTCTCGACGATCGTGCTGGCCCAGAGCGGGCTCTGGTACGCGATCCCGCACTTCCCGATGTTCATGATCTTCATCGTCTCGATCCTCGCCGAGACCAACCGCCATCCGTTCGACCTGCCGGAGGACGAGGCGACCCTGGTCACCGGCTATAACGTCGAGTACTCGTCGATGACGTTCGCCCTCTTCTTCCTGGGCGAATACATGAACATGATCCTGATGAGCGCCATCGCCGTCATCCTCTTCCTCGGCGGCTGGCTGCCCCCCTTCGCGATCTTCCCCTTCACGCTGATCCCGGGGCCCATCTGGTTCATCCTGAAGGTCTGCCTCGTCCTCTTCATCTTTATCTGGGCCCGGGCGACCCTGCCGCGCTACCGCTACGACCAGCTCATGCGGCTGGGCTGGAAGGTGTTCCTGCCGCTGTCGCTCGTCTGGGTCGTGCTGACCTCCGGCTTTCTCGTCTATTTCGACATGTTGCCTCGCTGAGATGGCGGAGTCCTTGCCATGATCGCTCTCGACCGCGTCGCCCGAAGCTTTCTCTGGCAGGAGCTGGTGGTCGGATTTGGGCTGACGCTCAAGTACATGTTCAAGCGCAAGGCGACGCTGAACTACCCGTACGAGAAGGGTCCGCTCAGCCCCCGCTTTCGCGGCGAGCATGCCCTGCGCCGCTATCCCAACGGCGAGGAGCGCTGCATCGCCTGCAAGCTCTGCGAGGCGGTCTGCCCGGCGCAGGCCATCACCATCGAGAGCGAGCCGCGCGCCGACGGCAGCCGGCGCACCACGCGCTACGACATCGACATGACCAAGTGCATCTATTGCGGCTTCTGCGAGGAGGCCTGCCCGGTCGACGCCATCGTCGAGGGGCCGAACTTCGAATTCGCCGCGGAGACCCGGGCCGAGCTCTTCTACAACAAGGAGAAGCTGCTCGCGAACGGGGCGCGCTGGGAACGCGAGATCGCCCAGAACCTTGCCGCAGATGCACCCTACCGCTAAGCCCCTCCTGCACACGCTGACCTCGGCCCCCGCGCCGTCGGAAACGCCCAGCCCATGACCATCAGCCTCTTCCTCTTCTACATCCTCGCCTTCGTGGCCACCGCCGCGGCGGTGATGGTCGTGGCGGCCCGCAATCCGGTCCATTCGGTGCTGTTTTTGATCCTCGCCTTCTTCAACGCGGCGGGGCTCTTCGTGCTGATCGGCGCCGAGTTCCTCGCGATGGTGCTGGTGGTCGTCTATGTCGGCGCGGTCGCCGTCCTCTTCATGTTCGTCGTCATGATGCTCGACATCAGCTCGGTGCGGATGCGGGAGGGTGCCCTGCAGTACCTGCCGATCGGCCTGCTCGTCGGCATCATCCTGCTCATCGAGCTCGTCCTCGTCGGCGGCACCTGGACGCTCGCCGGCGGCGAGATCGGCAGCCCCTCCCCGCCGATCGACAGCGGCGTGACCAACACCGAAGCGCTCGGGCGGCTGCTCTACACCGACTATTTCTACGCCTTCCAGGCGGCGGGCCTGATCCTGCTGGTCGCCATCATCGGCGCCATCACGCTGACGCTGCGCGACCGGGGCGTCATCCGCCGCCAGGACATCTCGATGCAGGTCCATCGCTCGCGCGCCGAGGCGGTGCAGCTGCGCAAGGTCAAGCCAAGGGCGGGCATCTGATGTCGATCCCCCTTACCCATTACCTGACGCTCGCCGCCATCATCTTCACGATCGGCGTGTTCGGCATCTTCCTCAACCGGAAGAACGTGATCGTCATGCTGATGTCGATCGAGCTGATCCTGCTCGCGGTCAACATCAACTTCGTGGCGTTCTCGGTCTTCCTCGGCGACCTCGGCGGACAGATCTTCGCCATGTTCATCCTCACCGTCGCCGCCGCGGAAGCCGCCATCGGGCTCGCCATCGTCGTCGTGTTCTTCCGCAACCGCGGCTCGATCGATGTCGAAGACGTCAATCTGATGAAAGGCTGAGCTGAGCCGGCCATGCTGCATATCATTCTCGTCTTCGCGCCCCTGCTCGGTGCCATCATCGCCGGCCTCTTCGGCCGCATGATCGGCGACCGGGCGAGCCAGCTCGTCACCTGCGGCCTGATGGGCGTCGCGGCGCTGTGCTCGGTGATCGGCCTCTTCGCGACCATCGGCGCCGAGGCCTACAAGGTGCCGCTCTTCGCCTGGATCAACGTCGCCACCTTCGAGGCCGACTGGGCGCTGCGGATCGACGCGCTCTCCGGCGTGATGATGTTCGTGGTCAGCTTCATCAGCTTTTTGATCCACGTCTACTCGATCGGCTACATGAGCCACGACAAGAGCATCCCGCGGTTCATGAGCTATCTTTCGCTCTTCACCTTCGCGATGCTGATGCTCGTCACCTCCGACAACCTGGTCCAGCTGTTCTTCGGCTGGGAAGGCGTCGGCGTCGCCTCGTACCTCCTGATCGGCTTCTGGTACACGAAGCCCTCGGCCTGCGCCGCCGCGATCAAGGCGTTCCTCGTGAACCGCGTCGGCGATATCGGCCTCATGCTCGGCATCGCCAGCTGCTACCTGCTCTTCGATTCGGTCCAGTACGACGTCATCTTCGGCGCGGCTTCCGGCCTCGCGGGCACGACGGTCGTGGTCTTCGGCGCCGAGTTCGACGCGCTCACCCTGACCGCGATCCTCCTCTTCATCGGTGCGATGGGCAAATCGGCGCAGCTCGGACTGCATACCTGGCTGCCGGATGCCATGGAGGGCCCCACCCCCGTCTCGGCGCTGATCCATGCCGCGACCATGGTGACGGCCGGGGTCTTCCTCGTGGCCCGCTTCTCGCCGGTCTTCGAGCATGCCCCGACGGCGCTGGCGCTCGTCACGTTCATCGGCGCCTCGACCGCGATCTTCGCGGCGACGATCGGCCTGACCCAGTTCGACATCAAGCGGGTCATCGCGTACTCGACCTGCTCGCAGCTCGGCTACATGTTCTTCGCCTGCGGCGTCGGCGCCTATTCGGCCGGCATCTTCCACCTCTACACCCATGCCTTCTTCAAGGCGCTGCTCTTCCTCGGCGCCGGCTCGGTCATCCATGCGATGTCGGACGAGCAGGACATGCGGAAGATGGGCGGCATCTGGCGGAAGATCCCGGTCACCTACGCCATGATGTGGATCGGCACGCTGGCGCTCATCGGCTTCCCGCTGACCGCCGGCTACTTCTCCAAGGACGCGATCATCGAAGCCGCCTGGGCCTCGCACAACAGCTTCCACATCTATGCCTTCTGGATGGGTGTGCTGGCCGCGGTCCTGACGGCGTTCTACTCCGGCCGGCTGATCTTCATGACCTTCCACGGCGAGTGCCGCGCCGACGAGCACGTCCAGAGCCACATCCACGAGAGCCCGCTGGTGATGACGGTGCCGCTCGGCGTCCTGGCGCTGGGTGCCCTCTTCGCCGGCATGGCGGGCACGGGCATGATCGCCGACGACGGCAGCTGGTGGGCGGGCGCCATCTACACCGGGCCCGACAACCACGTGCTGCACGACCTGCACGAGGTCGGCTTCTGGGTGAAGGCGGCCCCCTTCATCGCCATGGTGCTCGGCCTCGCCACCTCCTGGGTCTTCTACATGCAGCGGCCGGACCTGCCGGCGCGTCTCGCCTCGGCGGTCCGTCCGGTCTACCTCTTCCTCTTCAACAAATGGTACTTCGACGAGCTCTACGACCGGATCTTCGTCCAGCCGGCGAAGGCGATCGGCTACGGGCTCTGGCGCGGCGGCGACATGGGGATCATCGACCGGTTCGGCCCGGACGGCGTGGCGGCGACGGCCTGGTCGACCGCCAAGCGCACCGCCCGCCTGCAGACCGGCTTCGTCTACCACTACGCCTTCGCCATGCTGATCGGCGTGGCGCTCCTCGTCACGTGGTATCTCCTGGTCGGGCGGGGTTGAGCCGATGAGTGACTGGCCCCTCCTCTCCCTCGTCACCTTCCTGCCGCTGGTCGGTGCCGCCTTCATCCTGCTGATCCGGGGCGACACCGCGGTGGTCGCGCAGAACAGCCGGAGCGTGGCGCTCTGGACGGCGCTGGTGACGTTCCTGCTGTCGCTGCTGGTGCTCGGCAATTTCGACTCGAGCCAGGCGGGCTTCCAGCTCGTCGAGAAGCGCAGCTGGCTGCCGGGCTTCGGCATCGACTACCACATGGGCATCGACGGCATCTCGCTCTGGTTCGTGCTGCTCTCGACCCTGCTCAC
The DNA here is from genome assembly GCA_964528705.1 of uncultured Geminicoccaceae bacterium. Taxonomy (GTDB): domain Bacteria; phylum Pseudomonadota; class Alphaproteobacteria; order Geminicoccales; family Geminicoccaceae; genus SLRI01. Next base: position 6,207 of record CAZGUW010000068.1, on the reverse strand, counting down.
GGTGATCGTGATCATCGGCTCGTGGCATTCGGTCCAGGAGCGCGTCAAGGAGTACATGATCGCGTTCCTGGTCATGGACACGCTGATGGTCGGCGTTTTCTGCGCGCTCGATCTCGTCCTCTTCTACATCTTCTTCGAGGGCATCCTGATCCCGATGTACCTGATCATCGGGATCTGGGGCGGGCCGCGGCGCATCTACGCCTCGTTCAAGTTCTTCCTCTACACCCTGCTCGGCTCGGTGCTCTTCCTGGTCGCCATCCTCGTGATGTACCTGCAGGCCGGCACGACCGACATCCCGACCCTCATGGCGACCGAGTTCGCACCGGGCCTGCAGCGCTGGCTCTGGCTCGCCCTCTTCGCCTCCTTCGCCGTCAAGGTGCCGATGTGGCCGTTCCACACCTGGCTGCCCGACGCGCATGTCGAGGCGCCGACGGCCGGATCGGTGCTGCTGGCGGGTGTGCTGCTGAAGCTCGGCGGCTACGGCTTCCTCCGCTTCTCGCTGCCGATGCTGCCGGACGCCTCGCTCTTCTTCGCGCCTCTGGTCTACGCGCTCTCGATCGTCGCCGTGATCTACACGTCGCTGGTCGCCCTGATGCAGACCGACATGAAGAAGCTGATCGCCTATTCGTCGGTGGCGCACATGGGCATCGTCACCATCGGCATCTTCACCCCCAACGCGCTCGGCATCCAGGGCTCGATCATCCAGATGCTGAGCCACGGCATCGTCTCGGGCGCCCTCTTCATGGTCGTCGGCGTCGTCTACGACCGGATCCACAGCCGCGACATCGAGCGCTATGGCGGCCTCGCGGAGCGCATGCCGGCCTATGCGCTGGTCTTCATGATCTTCATGCTCGCCTCCGTCGGCCTGCCGGGCACGTCCGGCTTCGTCGGCGAGGTGCTGGTGCTGGTCGGCATCTTCCAGACCAACTCCTGGGTGGCGCTCTTCGCCACCTCCGGCATGGTGCTGGGTGCCGCCTACATGCTCTGGCTGTACCGGCGGACCATCTTCGGCGCCCTGACCAAGGACGACCTGAAGCTGATCAAGGACATGCGGCCGAACGAGGTCATCGCGTTCGCGCCCCTGCTCATCCTGGTCTTCGCCATGGGCATCTATCCCGCCTTCTTCCTCGACCCGATGGCTGCGTCGGTTGAGAACCTACTCGTCCAGATCGGCGCCAGCCCGGCCACCGATCTGGCCCTGCGCTGAGGTCCGCCGATGGAAAGCCAGCCCGCCTTCGACGTGGTCCCGGCGCTCCCCGAGTTGCTGCTGTTCGTTGCCGGCCTCATGCTGCTCGTGCTGGGCTCGCTGCGCGAGCGCGACGCCGCCCGGCTGGTGACGCCGCTTGCGGTCCTGTCGCTCGTCGTCGCCGCCTTCGTGGTCATCGGCGGGGACAAGACGGCCGACCCGATCCTGGACGGCCACTTCGTCCTCGACAACTTCGCGGCCTTCCTCAAGGTCATCATCCTGGGCGGCTCCGCCGCCAGCATCCTCCTGGCGCAGGGCTATCTGCAGGACCAGGACCTTGACCGGTTCGAGTATCCGCTGCTCATCCTGTTCGCCAGCCTCGGCATGTGCATGATGGTCTCGGCGAACAGCCTCCTCGCCCTCTACATGGCGCTCGAGCTGCAGAGCCTGCCGCTCTACGTCCTGGCCGCCTTCAGCCGCGACCAGCTGCGCTCGACCGAGGCGGGCCTGAAGTACTTCGTCCTCGGTGCCCTCGCCTCCGGCATGCTGCTCTACGGCTGCTCGATGGTCTACGGGTTCACCGGCACCCTGTCGTTCACCGTCCTGGCGGAGCTGCTCCAGCCGGGTGAGGCAGGTGCGGCCTCCCTCGGCATCGGCTCCCTCGTCGGCCTCGTCTTCGTCGCCGCCGGCCTCGCTTTCAAACTCTCGGCCGTGCCCTTCCACATGTGGACGCCCGACGTCTACGAGGGTGCGCCGACGCCGGTGACGGCCTTCTTCGCCGCAGCACCCAAGGTCGCGGCGGTCGGGCTGACGCTGCGCGTCCTGATGCAGCCCTTCGGTGCGGTGGCCGGCGAATGGCAGCAGATCATCGTCTTCATCTCGCTGGCCTCGATGCTGCTCGGTGCCTTCGCCGCCATCGGCCAGACCAACATCAAGCGGCTGCTTGCCTATTCCGGCATCGGCCATATCGGCTTCGCGCTGGTCGGCCTCGCGGCCGGGACCGAGCGCGGCATCTACTCGGTGCTGATCTACATGACGATCTACCTCGTCATGACGCTCGGCACCTTCGCCGCGGTGCTGATGATGCGGCGGCAGGGCCGCTACATCGAGACCATCGACGATCTGGCCGGGCTGTCGCGGCGGCAGCCGATGCTGGCCCTCGCCTTCGCGATCTTCATGTTCTCGCTGGCCGGCATTCCGCCGCTCGCCGGCTTCTTCGGCAAGCTCTACGTCTTCATGGCGGCGATCGAGGCCGGCCTGACCCTGCTCGCCGTGCTCGGCGTGCTCGCCAGCGTGGTCGGCGCCTACTACTATCTCCGGATCGTCAAGCTCATGTATTTCGACGCACCGGCCGAGGCGTTCGACCGGCCGGACCGCGTCGAGCTGCAGGCGGTCCTGACGGTGTGCGCCGTCCTGGTGCTCGGCTTCATCCTGATCCCGGGCCCCCTGCTCGCCACGGCCCAGGCCGCCGCGGCAGCCCTCATGCCATAAGGCATAAGGCCGATTGACCAGTCCCCGCTTCGCGATCGAGCACTATTCGAGCCTCGCCAGCACGAACGACCTGGTCCGTGAGCGTGCCCTGGAGGGCGAGGTGGAGGGGCTCGTGGTCCGGGCGGGGATCCAGACCAGGGGCCGCGGCCGGCATGGCCGGAGCTGGGCATCGCCGACGGGCAACCTCTACTTCTCGATGCTGCTGCGGCCCGAACGGCCGCTCGCCGAGGCCGCGACGCTGTCGCTGGTCATCGGCCTGAGCCTCGCCGACGCGCTCGCCGAGGCCGGCCTCGAGCCGGCGCTCAAGTGGCCCAACGACGTCCTGCTGGATGGCGCCAAGGTCGCCGGCATCCTGCTCGAGAGCGTGACGGGCAGCGCCGCGGCGCCCGTCATCGTGGCCGGCATCGGGGTCAACGTCGCGAGCTGCCCGAAGGACCTCCCCTACCCCGCGACCAGTCTCGAAGACCGCGGCCTCGACATCCCGCCGGAAGCCCTGCTCGACCGGTTCCTCGAAGCGTTCGGTCGGGACTACGATCGCTGGCGGGCGGGCGGCTTTCCGGCACTTCGCGAACGCTGGCTCGCCTGCGCGCACGGGCGCGGGCACGAGGCCCGGGTGCGGGACGGCGACCGGGTAATCGGCGGGCGCTTCGTCGACGTGGATGGCGAGGGCCGGCTGGTGCTCGACACGGATGCCGGGCGCCGGGTCATCCATGCGGGCGAGCTCTTCTTCCCGCAGGCCGAGACGGTGTCATGAGGAGCCGCCCGTGCTGCTCCTGATCGACGTCGGCAACACCAACACGGTCTTCGCCCTCTACCGCGAGCGCGAGCCGCTCGGCCAGTGGCGGCTCTCGACGGCAAGGGAGCGCACGTCGGAGGAGTATGCGGCGCTGCTGCTGCAGCTCATGGCGATAGGCGGCTTCACCCGCGACAATGTCGGCGCCGTGATCATCTCGTCGGTCGTGCCGCAGACCGTCTTTCCCCTGCGCAAGATGAGCGAGGTCTTCTTCGCCTGCCGGGCCTTCGTGGTCGGCGAGGACCTGCCCATTCCGATCGAGAACAAGCTCCTGAACCCGCGCGAGGCCGGCGCCGACCGGCTGATCAACGCGCTCGCCGCGGTCCGCCGCTACGCCCCGCCCCTCATCGTCATCGATTTCGGCACGGCGACCACCTTCGACGTCATCGACGGTGACGGCGCCTTTCTCGGCGGCATCATCGCCCCCGGCATCAACCTCTCCATCGAGGCCCTGCACCTCGCAGCGGCCAAGCTGCCGCGCATCGCCGTCGAGCCGCCATCCAACGTGATCGGCCGCTCGACCGTGCAGGCCATGCAGTCCGGCGTCTTCTGGGGCTATGTCGGGCTGATCGAGGGGCTTGTCGAGCGCGTGCAGGCCGAGTACGGCAGCACCATGACGATCATCGCGACGGGCGGCCTCGCACCGCTCTTCGCCCGACATTGCAAGCTCGTGGAGCACGTCGACCCGGATCTCACCATGATCGGGCTGGTCGAGGTGTATCTCCTGAATCGCGAAATCATTCGCGCCGGAAAAAAGGCAACTCAGTGACTTCAACCCTGCGCTTCGTCGCCCTTGGCGGCATCGGCGAGATCGGACTGAACCTCTACCTCTACGAACTCGACGGCCGCTGGCTCATGGTCGACTGCGGCATCGCCTTCGCCGATGACCGCCATCCCGGGGCCGACATCATCCTGCCCGACATCGCGTTCATCGAGGAGCAGAAGGACCGTCTCGACGGCATCATCCTGACACACGCCCACGAGGATCACCTGGGTGCGGTTCCCTATCTCTGGGAGCGGCTCGGCTGCCCGATCTACTGCACCGCGTTCCCGGCGGCCGTGCTGCGCCGCAAGCTTGCCGAGCACGACGTGAAGAATCCGGCCGCCGTCCGCCAGGTCAGGAACGGCGAGCGCTTCACCGTCGGCCCCTTCGGCTGCCGCCTCGTCCACGTCACCCATTCCATTCCCGAAGCCAGTGCCCTCGCCATCGAAAGTCCCTGGGGCGTGGTGATGCACACCGGCGACTGGAAGCTCGACCCGGCCCCGATGCTCGGCGAGGAGAGCGACACGGCCCTGCTCGAGCAGATCGGCGCCGAGGGCGTGCTGGCGCTCGTCGCCGACAGCACCAACGTGCTGAGCCCGGGCACGTCCGGCTCCGAGGCGGAGGTGCGCGATTCCCTGCGCGATCTCATCGCGGCCCAGCCGCACGCCGTGGCGCTCACCACCTTCGCCTCGAACGTCGCCCGGCTGGAGACCGCCATGCTGGCCGCGGCCGAGGCCGGCCGGGAGATCGTCGTCGTCGGCCGGTCGATGCACCGGATGATCGATGCGGCGAAGGAATGCGGCTACCTGCAGCACATCCCGCCTTTGCGCGACGAACGCGAGGCCGCCGGTCTGCCGCGCCATCGCACGTTCTACCTTGTCACTGGCAGCCAGGGCGAGCCGCGTGCGGCCATGCAGCGGATCGCCACGGGCAACCACCAGCGCATCCGCCTCGAGGCCGGCGACACGGCGATCTTCTCCTCCAAGATCATCCCCGGCAACGAGCGCACGCTCTACAGCCTGCACAACCACCTGGTGGAGCTCGGTGTCGAGGTGATCACCGAGGAGGACCATTTCGTCCACGTCTCGGGCCATCCGTGCCGCGACGAGATGGAGCAGATGTATCGCTGGATGAAGCCGAAGATCGCCATTCCGGTGCATGGCGAGGCCCGCCACCTCTACGCCCATGCACGGTTCGCGCGGTCGCTCGGCGTCGAGCAGTCGCTGGTCGTGCGCAATGGCGACCTCGTCCGCCTGGGACCGCCGCCGGCCATGGTCGAGAGCGAGGTGCGGACCGGTCGCCGGGTGCTCGAGACCGACGAGCTGCTCGATTCCGGCGACGAACTCTACCGCTCGCGCCGCCGGCTCGCCAGCCACGGCACGGTGGTCGTCGGGCTCGTGCTCGATCCCTATGGCAGTGTCCTCGCGGCGCCGCAGCTGACGGCGATCGGGGCCATCGACCTCTCCAGCTTCGGCAATCTCGAGAAGGCGGCGGCCGACCTCGTCGCCGAGGCGGTCGAGGACCTGCGGGACGACGACGTGCTCGACGACGAGCGGGTCGCCCAGGCGGTGCGCGGCGCCGTGCGCCAGGCGCTCAGCCTGCCCCGCCACAAGCGGCCGATCGTCGAGGTCCAGGTGACGCGATTGAGCGCCTCCTCCCTCGCCAGCCTCGAGGACGAGCCGGGCGACGTCCGTGCGGGCGCCGCCTGATGGCGGAGGCCTTCGCGCTTGGCCGGCTGAACCACGTCGCCATCGCGGTGCCCGATATCCGCGCCGCCAGCGAAACCTACGCCAGGATGCTGGGTGCCACGGTCTCGGCCATTGAGGACCAGCCGGCGCACGGCGTGCAGACCGTCTTCATCGAGCTGCCCAACACCAAGATCGAGCTGCTCGGCGTGCTCGGCGAGACTTCGCCCATCCAGGCCTTCCTCGAGAAGAGCCCGGCCGGCGGCATCCACCATGTCTGCTACGAGGT
>CAZGUW010000067.1:0-18426 GCA_964528705.1 uncultured Geminicoccaceae bacterium | reverse complement strand
TTCCGGTCGGTCTCACCCTGGCCGGCCTTGCCTTCGCTGGCATCCCGCTCGCCGGACCGGCCGGCGCTGCCAGCCTGCAGGTCACCGATCAGCTGCAGCGCGCGGTCTTCAGTGCCGCCGACCTCAACAACGACGGTGTCATCGACGAGGCCGAGCTCGCCGCCGATGCGGTCGCCGCCTTCGTCGGCCTGAACGCCACGGGCGACAACGGCCGGACCATCGACGAGCTGGTCGGCATCACGCCGGAGCAGTTCGCCGCCGTCGACGCCAATGCCGATGGCCGCATCGATCTCGAGGAGCTGCGTCTCTCGAAGCTCGCCGCGTTCAACGCTGCCGACCGGGACAAGGATGGCGCGCTCACCATCGACGAGCTGCTCGCCGAGCCTATCGGAGCCGAATGATGACGACCACGATCCGCGCCGTCCGGCCGCTCGCCGCCGGCCTCACCGTCGCCCTGCTGGCCGCCTGCACCAGCACGGCCGACCAGCCCTATTACCTGCCCATGAACATCGAGCCGGGCGCCGGCCCGGAAGCCTCGGCTGGCAGCGAGGCCGAGATCCTCAACAGCTCCGTGCTCGTCGGCAACCTGCTGGTCGGCGGCATCGCCGCCGAACGGCTCACCCGCGAGGGCGACATCGAGCCCGCCGCCGGGCCGGTGGTGATCACCGACGACGCGTCCCTCGACCGTGACGCCCGCCGCCAGTTGGCGTTCGACCGGCTCGTCCAGGAGCGCCGCACCCAGCTCGACGACGATCTCGACCAGCAGCTCTACTTCGAGAGCTGGATGAGCACCCGGGTCGAGATGCCGGCCCTGAGCCGCGAGGAGGTGCGCCGAGCGCAGGAACTGCTGGCCCAGCAGGGCTACGACCCCGGGCCGATCGACGGCCTGTACGGGCCGCGCACGAAGGCCGCGGTCGAGCAGTTCGAGCAGGCGCGCGGCCTGCCCGTCACCGGCACGGTAAGCACCGGGCTGCTCGAGCGCCTGCGTCTCGAGGCCTGAGCGGCAGCGCAACCGCTGGAGCCGGTCCCCTGTCGCCGCGGGGCCGGCAGCCTATATGAGCTGGAGTCGCGCGAGCGGCAGTCATCCGGGAGAGGCTTCATGTCGATGCACAGGAACGGTTTGGTCGCGGCAACCCTGACCGTGCTCCTCGCCGGTTGCCAGGAGGGCCCGCCACCGCCCGAATCGGCAGCTTCCGCAGGATCGGAGCAGAGTGTCGAGAGCCGTGTCGAGGCCGCGCTCCGCAGCAATGGCCTCACCGTCGAGGAGACGGCCAACGGGTTGCGCGCCACCTCGACCTCGGACCGCTTCGCCCGCTGCGACGCCGTCGAGGTGGGTGGCGGCGACAGCAGCAGCGCCCGCCAGTTCACCCCGCCGGAATCGGTCAGCGCCACGGCCGACATCACCTTCTCGCCCAGCGGCAGCGGCACGGAGGCGACCTGGCAGACGAGTTACAGCGGCAACTACCTCAACCGCGAGAACAACGAGCCCTTCGAGCGGTCCTGCGAAGGCACCGGCGCCCTGGAGGACCTGCTCCAGAAGGCCGTGGACGGGTGAGCCGGCACCAGGGCCACCCGAGTTCCTGAATCGGACCAGACAAGCGGCATGCGCTCCCTCGTCGGATCCATAAGTCCCCTGCAGCCGTCAGCCCGGCTGACGATCGGCGCAGCGCTCGCCTGCCTGCTCGCCGGCTGCCAGTCCGGCCCGCCGCCTCCGAGCTCGGCCTCGTCCCCGGCGTCGATCGACGCCGTCAGGAGCAAGGTGGCGGCGGCGTTGGAGCGTGAGGGTTTCGAGGTGCAGGAGACGGCCGATGGGCTCCGCGCCACCTCGGCTGCCGAGCGCTTCACCAAATGCGTTCCGGTGCTGGTCGGCGGCTCCAGCGGCAGCGAGAGCAGCCGCAAGATGGTCAGGGTGGACGAGCGCAGCGCCACCGCCATCGTCCATTTCACGGCGAGCGACGGCGGCACCAGATCCACCTGGGACACGAGCTACAGCGGTCGCTACTACAACATCATCCGCAACGATCACTTCACCAGGGCCTGCGAGCCCACCGGAGCGCTCGAGGCGTTGCTCGTTTCGGCAGTGACCGGTTGACCCGAAGCGCCGCCCCGACAGCCGGTCGACACCCGCGTGCGGCAGGCCTATCTCCCTTGGTCATCGTGACTGCCCGGAGCAATCGATGACCGTTCGGCGACATGGTTTTTCCCTTCGCCCGCTGTTGCCCATGCTGGCTCTCGCCCTGCTGCTGGCGGCCTGCGCACCGACGCCACGCCCGGGCCCGCCGCCGCCCGCAGGCGTGGAGTCGAGCCTCTCGCCCGAGGCGGCGACACAGGCGCTGATCGCGTCGCTCGGCCAGAACGGGCTCAGCATCGATCGGGCACCCGGCGGGCTCACGGCGACCAGCAGCGATGCCCGCTTCACGCTCTGCGACACCATCTGGGTTCGGGAGCGGAGCAGCAGCAGCAGCTCGCCACGCGGCAGCTTTGCCTCGCCGGACAGCACGCGCATCACCGCCGATATCCGCGTCGCCCCGGGCCCGCTCGGCAGCGCCGTGACCTGGCGCACCCTGGCCTCCGGCAACTATCTCAACCGCTTCGACAATCTCCGTTTCGACGCGCGCTGCGCCACGAGCGGCGAGCTCGAGCAGCTGATCGAGGACGCGGTGCGCGGCTGAGGCCGGCCCGCCCCCGGCGACGTGCCGGCAGACGACAGCCACAACGAACCAAGCCTGGGAGAGAGGATAGCGTGACCTTCAAGACCCTCGATGCCCTGGACGCCAGGGACAAGCGCGTGCTGGTGCGCGTCGACTTCAACGTACCGATGCAGGACGGCGAGGTGACCGATGCGACCCGCATCGAGCGCGCCGCGCGAACCCTGACCGAGCTCGCGGACAAGGGTGCCCGCGTGGTGGCCCTTTCCCATTTCGGCCGGCCGAAGGGCCGCCACGAGCCGTCGATGTCCCTCGAACCGGTTGCCAGGGCACTCGCCGGCGTGCTCGGGCGCGAGGTCGCATTCGCCACTGACTGCATCGGCGAGGCGGCAACGAGCGTCGTCGACGCGCTCGAGCCCGGCGGCATCGCGCTCCTCGAGAATCTCCGCTTCCACAGCGGCGAGGAGAAGAACGATCCGGCCTTCGGCGAGGCCCTGGCCCGCCTCGGCGACGCTTACGTCAACGATGCGTTCTCCTGCTCGCACCGCGCTCACGCGAGCGTCACCGGCCTGCCCGAGCGGCTGCCGAGCTACGCGGGCCGGCTGATGCAGGCCGAACTCGACGCGCTCGGCACGGCGTTGGGAGGCGGCGACCGGCCGGCGGCGGCGCTGATCGGCGGGGCCAAGATCTCGTCCAAGCTCCTCGTCCTCGGCGAGCTGCTCGGCAAGGTCGACGTCCTGATTATCGGCGGCGCCATGGCCAACACCTTCCTCGCCGCCAAGGGTACCGGCATCGGCAAGTCGCTGAGCGAACCCGATCTCCTCGACGATGCAAGGAAGATCATGGCGAAGGCCGAAGCCGCCGGTGTCACGATCGTGCTGCCGATCGACGGCGTCGTGGCCCAGACCTTCGAGCCAAACGCCGACTGCCGCACCGTGCCGATCGCCGAGGTCGGCGAATCCGACATGATCCTCGACATCGGCCCGGGCTCCGTCACCGACATCAAGGACCGGCTCGCCGATGTGAAGGTGCTGCTCTGGAACGGGCCGATGGGCGCCTTCGAGGTGCCGCCCTTCGACGCCGGCACGACCGAGGTGGCGAAGGCTGCCGCCGTGCTGACCCAATCGGGCAAGCTGAAGACGGTCGCCGGCGGCGGCGACACGGTGGCCGCCCTCGCCCATGCCGGCGTGCTCGAGCGCTTCACCTATGTCTCCACCGCCGGCGGTGCCTTCCTCGAATGGCTCGAGGGCAAGACCCTGCCCGGTGTGGCGGCGCTCGAAACCGGCTGAGTCCGAGGCCGTGCGGTCGCCGGCCCCGCCGCTCGCCGTGCTCGTCCATGATCGCCGCGAGGCCGCGGCGGCGATCGCGCAGGCGACGGCGCGCGGCGAGCCAATCGAACTCTGCATCCCGGCCGGCCTCGCCGGCCCGGCCTTCGTCAAGGCGTTGGAGGAGGTCCTGCAGCACAGGCTGACCGCGCTCTGCGACGACGAGCCGGGTCTGGTTATGGCGGGCCTCCGCGCCGGGCTGCGGCGGCTCGTCTTCAACGGGCCGGAATCCATGCGCCGGAGGCTAGCGGGCATGGCGGCCGAACAGGGCACAGTTGTGCTGGCCTCTCCACCCGGCCCGCTCGTCGTTCCGGGCCGCGGCGGCTCTTGGATGACCCCGGCCCATTGTGTAAGTTCCGCGCCGACCGATCCCCCGCTGGCCAAAGGGACTGACCCATGAGCGACCGCGTTAAGACCATCCTCTCCTGGTACGAAGGCGAGAACCCGGGCGTGAAGGGCAACCTCTATCGCCTCCTGATGCAGGGCCGCCTCGCCGGCACCGGCAAGCTCGTCATCCTGCCGGTCGATCAGGGCTACGAGCATGGCCCCGCCCGCAGCTTCGCGAAGAACCCGGCAGCCTATGATCCCCACTACCTCTACCAGCTCGCCATCGATGCCGGCCTCTCCGGCTATGCCGCACCGCTCGGGCCGCTCGAACAGGGAGCCGACACCTTCGCCGGCCAGGTCCCGACCATCCTCAAGCTGAACAGCGCCAACAGCCTGCATGCCGGCGTCGGCGACCAGGCCATCCACGGCTCGGTCAAGGATGCGCTGCGCCTCGGCTGCGTCGGCGTCGGCTTCACCATCTACCCGGGCTCGGATGCCAATTACGGCATGATGGAGGAGTTCCGCGAACTCTCCGCCGAGGCCAAGGCGAATGGCCTCGTCTCGGTGCTCTGGGCCTATCCGCGTGGCGGCAACGTCACCAAGGAAGGCGAGACGGCGCTCGATATCGTGGCATATGCCGCCCACATGGCGGCCCTGCTCGGCGCCACCATCATCAAGGTCAAGCCGCCCAAGGCCGGCGTCGATCTGAAGGCTGCCCAGAGTTCGTACGAGAACGTGCCGATGGACACGATGAAGGATCGCATCGCGCACGTCATGCAGTGCTGCTTCAACGGCAAGCGGCTGGTCGTCTTCTCCGGCGGCGAGGCGAAGAGCACGGACGGCCTGTTGGGCGAGATCAAGGAGATCCGCAACGGCGGCGGCTCGGGCTCGATCGTCGGCCGCAACAGCTTCCAGCGCCCCCGTGACGAGGCGCTCGATCTGCTCGGCAAGATCATCGAGATCTACAAGCAGGGAGCGTGAGCCGCACCCGCCACCGAACGCACAGGAAGGACCCGGACACCGAGCCCGGCAACTGGGTCGAGGCCGCCGACGCGAGCTGTCGGCTCCTCGTCACCTGCCCGGACGGGCTGGACCCCGGCCCGTTCCTCGCGATCCCTGCGCTCGCCGGCCTCGTCCTGCCCGGCGAGCCAGACGCCGATCGCATCGCCGGCGTGCGGGCCGCCGGCCGGGCCGCCTTCCTGTTCGATCGCCCGGAGCGCGTGCGGGCGGTCGGCGCCGATGGCGTGCTGCTCGGGCACCCGGGCGAGGTCGCTGCGGCACGCCGCCTGCTCGACCGGGACGAGCTGATCGGCGCCATGGTCGGCAGCACCCGGCACGACGCCATGGTTGCGGGCGAGGACGGCGCGGACTATGTGCTGTTCGGCACGCCCGGCAGGACGCCGGCGGACGGCATCGAGAACCTCGCAGCGCACGTCACCTGGTGGACCGAAATCGCCGTCCTGCCCTGCGCTGTGGCCGGTCGGTTCACCCCTGATGACGTGCGCCGCCTCGCCGCGGCCGGCGCCGATTTCCTCCTGCCGGACGTGGACGGTGCCGCGGAGCTCGCTGCCCTCGCCGCCGCCCTGCCGGTCCCTGAAAGGTAGACCATGAAGATCAGCGTCAACGATGTCCGCCCGGGCCAGGTGCTCGAGCATCAGTCCCGGCTCTGGCGGGTGGTCAAGACCGAGCACGTCAAGCCCGGCAAGGGTCCCGCCTACCTGCAGGTCGAGCTCAAGGGCGTCGACCACCCGACCAAGCTCAACGAGCGCCTGCGCACCGCCGACACCATCGAGCGGGTGCGCCTCGACGAGACCGACTACCAGTTCCTCTACGACGACGGCGACCAGCTCCACTTCATGAACCAGGAGAGCTTCGAGCAGGTGGCGCTGGCGAAGGAGCTGGTCGGCGAAGGCGTCGTCTTCCTCAAGGAAGGCATGGTCGTTACCGTGCAGAGCTACGAGGGCCGCCCGCTTTCGCTGGCCCTGCCCGAGACCGTGGTCTGCGAGATCGTCCAGGCCGACCCTGTCGTGAAAGGCCAGACCGCGGCCGCCTCCTACAAACCGGCGATCCTCGACAATGGCGTGCGGGTCATGGTCCCGCCGCATATCGAGATGGGCACGCGCGTCGTCGTCAACACCGCCGACAGCACTTATGTCGAGCGGGCCAAGGACTGATCCGTGGCGAGACGCTCCGCGAACTGCGAGATGATGGTCCGCGCCGCGATCAAGGCGGCACGCGGCTTGGTGCGCGATTTCGGCGAGGTCGAGCAGCTGCAGGTGAGCCAGAAGGGCCCGGCCGACTTCGTCTCGAACGCCGACCGCCGCGCGGAGCGGATCCTCAAGGAGGAGCTCAAACGGGCCAGGCCCGAGTTCGGCTTCCTGATGGAGGAGTCCGGCGAAGTGGTCGGCTCGCAGCCGCAGAACCGCTGGCTGGTCGATCCCCTGGACGGCACCACCAACTTCCTCCACGGCCTGCCGCATTTCTCCGTCTCGGTGGCGCTCGAGCAGTTCGGCGAGATCACTGCCGCCGTCGTCTACGACCCGATCCGCGACGAGCTCTTCTGGGCCGACAAGGGGGGCGGCGCCTATGTCAACGACCGCCGCCTGCGCGTCTCGGCGAGGAAGGAGCTCGGCCAGGCGCTCGTCGGCTGCGGCCTGCCAGTGCAGACCTGGCCCGGTCGCGAGAAGGGCTTCACCGTCCAGATGAACGCCGTGGCCGACCATGTCGCCGGGCTGCGTCGCCTCGGCACCGCCTCGCTCGATCTCGCCTGGATCGCCGCCGGCCGCCAGGACGGGTTCTGGGAGTACGGGCTCAAGCCCTGGGACATCGCGGCAGGCATCCTGCTGGTGCGCGAGGCGGGCGGTCGCGTCGGCCGGCTCGAGGGGGACGACGACCTCTTGGCCGAGGGCACGCTGGTGGCCGCCACCGGCGGGCTCTTCCCGAAACTAACCGAGCTCCTTCAGGCGGCGGGCTGAGCCACCGGGCGCAGGGCCGGCACGAAGAGCGCGCCGCTCAGCGCCACGTAGCAGGCGGCAGCCGCCGCCAGCCCCTCGACCGGCACGCCCCGATCGAAGACCGCCCCGAAGACGATGGGCGAGAGCGCCGAGCCGAAGACGGAAAGCGCCATCGCCAGGGACCTGATGGCACCGAGATGGGCGGTGCCATAGAGCTCGGCCCAGAGCGCGTTGACCGCTGTCGACTGCCCGCCCGAGGCGAGGCCGAAGCAGAGCATCATCGAGATCGCCACGAGGAACGACGTGCCGACGGCGAGAAGCAGGCAGCCCGAAGCGAGGAGCAGCGGAAAGACCAGAAGCGGGCGCGCCGCGCCATAGCGGTCGATCGCCCAGCCGCTGGCGAGCGAGCTCGCGACGGAACCGACCGCGTAGACCGTGAAGGTCGCGGCGAACAGGCTGAGCGACCAGCCCTTCGCACCGACGATATGGACCTGGTGGAAGAAGATGCCGGTGACGATGATGGCAGGTGCCAGGATCCCCGGCAGCAAGAGCCAGAAACGGCGCTCGCGCAGCACCTCGCTTTGCCGCCGGCTCGGCACCGGGGGCGCCGCGCTGCCGGGGTCCGCCGCCGCATCGGGCCGGTCGGCGCGGCCGATCAGGGCGAGCAGCGTCGGCAGCACGACGAGCAGCAATATCGCCGCAAAGCCGCGCCACCCCCAGCGCCAGCCGAGCTCGAGGACGGCCACGCCGAGTGGCGGCATCAGCACCTCGCTCAGGGGAATGCCGAGCGTGGCGATGCTGATCGCCCGACCGCGTGCCGCCGTGAATCGCTTGGCCAGGGTGCTGAAGGCGATATGCGTCGCCATCCCCTGCCCGGCGAGACGCAGCCCGTAAAACGCCAGGGCCAGCATCAACGGGCCCTGGGCGAAGCTCATGAGCAGGCATGCGAAAGCGAGCCCGAGCACGGTTGCCGCGGTCAAGCGGGCCACCGGCACCTGGTCGACCAGTCGGCCGAGCCAGATCAGGGTGGCGGCGCTGGCCAGCGTGGCCACGGAATAGGCAGCCCCGAAGGCACCGTGGCCGAGACCGAACTCGGTACGGAGCGCGCCACCGAAGACGGCGATGAAGAAAGTCTGGCCGAAGCTGGACGCGAAGCAGAAGAGTGCCCCGAAGCCGAGCAAGGGCCCCTGTTGCCGCAGGAGCTCGAGATAGCCACGCATGGTCGATCCAAGGGAGAACGCGGCGCAGCATAGGACCGCCCGGCGGTCGGTCAATCGTCGCCATGGGCAGGGTCAGCCCCTTCCGGCCCCTTCGCCCTCTGGCTAGAACGGCGGCGGCCCGGGATCAGTTGTAGCGGAGACGATGGATGACGGTGATCGAGGCGCTGGTGGCAGCGCTCGGTGAAGGCGTTGTAGCCTCGGATACGGAGAGCCGCGACCGGCAGAGTCGTGATCTCAGCGTCGTGCCGGCGACGCGCCCGCTCGCCGTTCTCCGGCCGCGCACGACGGCGGAGGTGGCGACGGCCCTCGGCATCTGCCACGCCCACGGCCAGGGCGTGGTGCCCCAGGGCGGGCGTACCGGTGTCTCCGGCGGAGCCGTGCCACGCACCGGCGACATCGTCCTCTCGCTCGATCGGCTCAGCGGCGTCGAGGCGATCGACGAGGCCGCCGCCACCATGACCGTCCTGGCCGGCACGCCCCTCGAGACCGTCCAGGCGGCGGCGCGCGACGCCGGCTTCCTCTGCCCGCTCGACCTCGGTGCGCGGGGCACTTGCGCCATCGGCGGCAACATCGCGACCAATGCCGGCGGCAACCGGGTCGTCCGCTACGGCATGACCCGCCAGATGGTGCTCGGCCTCGAGGTGGTCCTGGCCGACGGAACCGTGCTCGACATGCTGAACACCATGATCAAGAACAATGCCGGGCCCGACCTGAAGCAGCTCTTCATCGGCAGCGAAGGCAGCCTCGGCGTCGTCACCCGCGCCGTGCTGAAGCTCGAGCCGCTGCCCGTCTCCTCCGCCACTGCCTTCTGCGGCCTCGCCGGCCTCGATGCCGCCATCGCCTTCCTCGGCCGCGCCCGCACCGACCTTTCCGGCCTGCTTTCCAGCTTCGAGATCATGTGGCCGGGCTATTACGACCTGATCATCGGCACGCCGGCCGGCAGCGGGGCCACGGGTGTGCGGGCGCCACTCGAAGGCCGGCACGGCATGTACATCCTGATCGAGGCGCAGGGCGTCGAGCCCACGGCCGATGCCGACCGCTTCGAGCGGTTCCTCGAGTCCTGCCTCGAGGAAGGGCTGATCGAGGACGCCGCCATCGCCCAGTCAGGCGAGGCCGCGCGGGCCTTCTGGGGCGTGCGCGACGCCGTGATCGAATTCAATGCCCTGCTCGGCCAGCGCGTCGAGTTCGACCTCGGCCTGCCCATCGGCGCCATCGACGCCTGCACCCGCGCCATCGAGGCGAGCCTCCGCACCGCCTGGCCCGACGCGCGGATCATCTGGTATGGCCATCTCGGCGACGGCAACATCCACCTGCAGGTGGCCGTCCCTTCCGTTCGCCCGCACCCCGACCATGCCATCGACGAGATCGTCTACGACCACCTCCGCGCGCATGGCGGCACCGTAACCGCCGAGCACGGCCTCGGCACGCTGAAGGCCCCCTGGCTCGCGCACTGCCGCACGCCCGCCGAGATCACCCTGATGCGCAGCCTCAAGCAGACCCTCGATCCGAAGGGCATCCTCAACCCCGGCAAGGTGCTGGTCATCGACGCGCCGGCGGCGCCCTGACGGTGCAAGGTCGCGACCCGGCGCTGCGGCGCGCGCCTGCGCGGCCCTTCCGGCGTGCCTGAGGTCAGGCCGGCTCCTTCGCCCGGGTGGCACTCGCCGCCTGGCGCAGCCGGGTCAGCGACTGCATGGCGCTGCGGCTGTCGAACAGCAGCTCGATGATGCGGATGCGATCCATGGCCGCCCCCGACAATCCGGCGCTTGCCACGGCATCCTCCTCCAGGATCGCGCGGAAACGCTCGAGGGCCTTGGCGAAGATGAAGTCGATCTTCGTGGCGAGGCCGATCCGCTTCGCCATCAGCCGCATGTTGGCCGCGGCCACGGCATGGACCTCGAGCGCGCGGCAGTCGGCCGTCGCCGTCGAAGCGTCGAGCGCCTTGAAGGCGTGCAGGAGGTCGCCACCGAGCGCGGTCTCGAGGCGCCCCTCGATGAGCGTGAAGAGCTCAGCCTTGAGCCGGCGCAGCTCGCGATGGTCGAACTTGACCTTCTGGGCCACCTCCTGCAGCGACTCGACATTCGCGACGAGGGTCCGCAAGGGGCCGATCAGCACCGAGGGGCCGGTGGTCGCCGGCAGCTGCGACACCGACCGGAACAGCCGGACCATCTCGCTCTGGCTGGCCTCGGCGATCATCGCCGCGGCCTGCTGCCGTTCCCGACCGGCGAGCTCGAGCTCGCCGTCGAGCACGGCCTCGATGATGGCGAGCGGCAGCTCAGTCCGGCGGACCAGGAGCTCTGCGGTGAGCAGGAAGCAGTCCCGACCCTGGGCGCTGGCGAGCGCCAGGAGCGCAACCACCCGGGCCCGGTGCGCGGGCTCCAGGGCCAGCATCGGCCTGTCCGGCAACGACCAGATCGTGGTTACCAGGGTTTCGGCCACCGGCATCAGGTGCTGCATGATGCGCAACGGCGTGAGCAGCTCGCGAAGCTCCGTGTCGCGCGTTTGCCGGCCGCGGGCGAGGATGGCGTCGGCCGCCAGGGCAACCGCAGGCCAGATCTCGCGACCGACCTCGAGCGCCAGCGCACTGTCGTGCATCGACTTGCCGGCGAGCTGCGACGCTGCCCGGCGTTGGAGATCCGGGTCGATCGCCTCGAGCAGGAGCTCGATGAGCCGGCCGAGGCGATCCCGCGGCACCCGCATCATCCCGGGCGTCCAGTCGGCACCGTCGACCAGCAGTTCCTCCACCGGCAGGACGACGAGCCGGCCGAGGGTCATCGGCCGCGGCGGGCGGATGACCGCGAGGCGGGCCCTGTGCTCGTCCAGAAGCTGGTCGAGGGAACCACGTTTCGCCAGCTGGTCGACCACCGCCACCAGCTTCAGCAGGGTGCGATCGTCGGCGCCGTGAAGCTGGGCCGCCAGCGCCTGGAAGGCGGACTCGGCACCCATCAGCGTGCCCTCCCGCAGCACTGGCCGGACGACCATCCGCTATGGAGCTGCATGATCCCGGTCATGTCAGGCGACCCCGGCCCGCAGCGCCTCGGTACGCGCCCGAATGCCACCCATGACGACCCCGGTACGCCAGTCCTCGTGCAGCTTGACCAGCCGCGAATGCACCATGGTAGCCTTCACCCGCAAGACCTCGACCGCCCTGCCCTCCGCCTGGGACTGAGCCAGCGGCATCAGGCGCAGTATCTGGTCGGCGACGGCCCGCTGGGCCGACCGGCCGTCACCGCTCGCCGAATCCCACAAGGAGAGGATCTCGGGCCAGCCGTCGAGCAGCCAGTCGGGCAGCGCGAAGCGCCCCTTCAAGGCACCCCGGTCGTGGCGCCAGGCGCGGACCAGCTCCGGTATGTCCTCGAGCCTCGCCTGGCAATCGCCGATCAGCGGTGTCACCTTGTTGCTCGTCCAGCCCGCGCAGCCGGCGATCTGCTCGGCACACTCCTTGCTTTCGCCGGATTCGAGCGCCGCCCAGTGTCGCATGTCGGCGGCGAATGGGCTCAGCCGCTCCAGCACGCGTCGGTGGCGCGTCTCGAGGTCGCCATCGGCAAAGCCGATGGCAGCAGCATAGAAGGCGATGTCGCCGACGGTGTCGATCACCTCGTCCGCGGTCATGCCGAGCCGCGGGCTCAAGGCGGCGAGCCGGCGCTTGATCTCGAGCTGCATGGCGCGCCCGGTACCGCCCGAGCGCTGCAGCTCACGCTCGTCGATGCCGACCGACCGCAAAAGCCGCAACAGCATCAGGTAGTTGGTCAGGTTGACGATCGACGCATCGCGCTCGGCGGCCCGTTTCGCGGCGGCGGCGGCATCGCGGCCGGCCGCCCCCTCCATCGCCACCTCGCGGGCCGCCCGCCGCACGGTCGCCGGCGTCACGACGTCGACGCAGAGAAGCTTCTCGAGCAGGAGCTCGTCATGCACGCTCAGCTGGCAGTAGTCGCGCAGCGAACGCAGATCCATGACGTAGTAGCCGCGCTGGCCCGACGGGTTGGGCGCCAGGAGCTCGACGCCGCCGGTTGCCATCAGCCTGGCCTTGGCTCCCGAGATCAGGGGCGTCGTGAAGGGCAGGCCAACCGAACGTTCCGCCTGATCGAGGAGCCTTTGCTGCCGGTCGTCCCTTGCCATCGAATGAGCTGTCCGCCGCTGGTCGGGCCGTGACTGGTCGATGACACGCACTCTAGCCCGGCGGTTCTTGCCATTCGGTTAACGACGTGACGGAGCAGGCGCTCGCTAGTCGACGAAGCGGGGCATCACCCAGCGCGGCAGGGCGAGGATGATGTCGGGGAGGACGATGATGAGCATGAGGATGCCGATCATCGGCAGCAGGATGATCGTGACGTCCCGGAGCGCCCGGACCAGCTTGATCTCGCCGATGGCGGCGGCGATCAGCAGGCAGAGCCCGTAAGGCGGCGTGACCAGGCCGAAGGCGAGGCTGATGACGCCGATGATGGCGAAGTGGATCGGGTGCATGCCGACATGCTCGACCACGGGGTAGAGCACCGTGCCGAGGATGATGATCGCCGGGATGGCATCGATGAACATGCCGATCAGCAGGAACGACAGGGCGACCAGGATGCCGGTGCCGGTGACGCCGAGCCCGAGCGCCTCGATCTGCGCCACCAGTGCCGCCGGGATCTTGAAGTAGGCGAGCGCCCAGCCGAAGGCCGAGGCGGTGCCGATGCAGAAGAGCGAAAGCGCCGCGAACCGGGCGCTGTCGTAGAGGATGGTCGGCAGCTCTTGGAAGCTCACCGAGCGATAGATGAAGAGGCCGAGGATCAGCGAGTAGATCACCGCCACCACCGAGGCCTCGGTCGGGGTGAAGAGGCCGCCGACGATGCCGCCGACGATGATGGCGGGCGTCATCAGGGCGAGGAGCGAGCCGGCGAACGCGGCGGCGAGCTCCTTCAGCGAGCTGCGCGCATAGATCGGATAGCCCCGCCGCTTCGCATAGACATAGACCGTCGCCATTTGCGCCAGGGCGATCAGGACGCCCGGCACCACGCCGGCAAGGAAGAGGCCGCCGATCGAGACCGACATGAGGCCGCCCCAGACGACCATCAGGATCGACGGCGGAATGATGACGCCCATGACCGACGAGCAGGCGGTGATCGCCACGGCGAAGCTCGCGTCATAGCCCTGCTTCTTCATCTGCGGGATGAGCAGCGAGCCGATGCCGGCGGCGTCCGCCGTGGAGCTGCCGGAGATGCCGGCGAAGAGCATCGAGACGGTGACGTTGACGTGGCCGAGCCCGCCCGGCAGGTGGCCGACCAAAGAGCGCGCGAACGCGATCAGCCGGTCGGTGATCCCGGCGCCGTTCATCAAGTTGGCGGCGAGCAGGAAGAACGGTACGGCCAGGAGGACGAACGCGTTGTAGCTCTTGAACATCTCCCGCAGCAGCAGGATCGGGGTCAGCCGCTCGTCGAAGAAGAAGACCGGCACCACGGCGAGGCCGAGCGCAAAGGCGACCGGCACCCGCAGGATCACGAGCACACCGAAGAGGACGAAGAGGATGGCCGCGACCTCGCCCGGGCTCATCCGGCACCGACCGTGCGCTGGCGCGGTGGCTCGACCATGCCAAGATCGACCAGGATGCGCTCGCCGACGAAGAGCAGCCAGGTGGCGCCGGCCCAGGGCCAGGCGATGTAGATCGAGAGCATCGGCAGGCCCGCGATCTCGCTGCTCTGCCGCGAGCCGAGAATGGCGAAGTCCCAGCCCCAGATGAGGAAGATGACGCCAACGGCGCCAATCGTGAGATTGACAAAGAGCCGCGCCGCGAGACGGCCCATGTGGGTCTTCGGCTCCGGCAGGAGGTCGACGTCGAAATGCGTGCCGTCGCGCACCGCAATGCCGGCACCCACCATGATCATCCAGATAAAGGCGAAGCGCGCGATCTCCTCGGTCCAGATGTAGCGCGGAATGAGGCCGGTGTAGCGCGACAGGACCTGCATGGTCACCGGCACGATGAGCACGGCGATCAGCAGCGTCAGCAGCAGCTGCAAGACACGATAATAGCCGTCGACGAAGCGGCGCATCAGTTCGACCGGGGCGTCAGGTGCTGCGGGGCATGGGCGGCGGCGGACGGCAGCGGGCGGGCAACCGTGGTGGCCGCCCGCCCTGCCATCCTACTGGACGGCGACGATGTTGGCGTAGACGTCGCTCGCGCCCAGCTCCTCGGCATAGGCCTCCATCACCGGTGCGGCGAGCTCCAGCAGCTGCGCCCGATCGGTGAACTCGTGGGGCGTCAGCCAGCCCTTCTCCTCCATCGCCTTCAGCTTCTCGGCGTCCTGACTGCTCTCGATCTCGCGGCCGAGCTTGCCGGCGGCCTTGCCGGATTCGACGATGCAGTCCTGCAACTCGGGGTCGAGCCGTTCGAACGTCGCATTCGAGAAGCCGAGCGGCCGCACGGTGATGGCGTGCTGGGTCAGGGCGAGGTCGGGACCGACCTCGTAGAACTTCATCTGCTCGATGCCCGCCGCCTCGTTCTCGGCCGCCGCGATCACACCGGTCTGGATGGCGTTGTAGACCTCGTTGTAGGCGATCACCGTCGGGGCGGCACCGAGCGCATCGAAGACCCGCGTCCAGATCGGCGCCCCCTGCATGCGGATCGGCAGGCCGGAGAGCTCCTCCATGTTGCGCACCGGCTTGTTGGCGAAGACGTTGCGCGTGCCGCCACCGGCATAGCCGATGATCAGCACATTGGCCTTCTCCAGAATGTCGTCGGCGATCGGATCGAGCGCGCCCGCATCCATCACCTTGCTCCAGTGATCCAGGTCACGGAACAGGAACGGCATGTCCATGAGGGGCGCCATCTGGGAGAAGGTCGAGGCGTGCGCCGGCGAGAACACCGCGTAGTCGACGGCGATGCCCTGGCTCATGTTCTCGAAATAGTCCTTCTCGAGGCCGAGCTCGGAGTTCAGGTGCAGGTCGAAGGTGACGTCGCCGGAATAGCACTCGCCGACCAGCCGCTCGAACTCGCGCATGGTCTTGGTGAAGGCATGGTTCTCGTCGAACTGGCTGGCGCCGACCAGGGTCACGCCCTGCGCCGAGGCCGTGCCGGCCAGGGCCAGGAGGGCGACACCACTGGCGAGCATCCGGGTGATCCGGTTCATGACAGCACTCCCTTGTGCGGTTTCTCGTTCGTCAGGCCCCTCTGATCGCAGAAAGTCGATCAGCTGTCACCAGCCTAAGAAACGGTCGCCGCGATGACCGCCCTAGGCGTCGTCACCTGCAGAGAGACGCTGCGCGGTCGAGCCGGAAGGTGTGCCCCCACGCCCTTCGGTCGGCTGCGTCGGGGATGTCGTGGCCTCGAGCTGCGGGTAGCCGGATGCCGCCGGCGCCTTCACGTGGACGTCCTGCTGCGGATAGGGGATCGAGATCCCGGCTGCGTCGAAGTCCTCCTTGATACGCTGCGTCAGATCCCAGTAGACGGCCCAGTAGTCGCCCGTTTTCGCCCAGGGCCGGCAGATGAAGTTGACGGAGCTGTCCGCCAGCTCATTCACCCGGATGACCGGCGCCGGCTCGGCAAGCACCAGGGGATGCTGCCTGACCGCCTCGTCCATGACCCGAATGGCGTCGGGAATGGAGTCGTCGTACGAGATGCCGAACACCAGGTCGACGCGGCGCGTGGCACTGGCGGTGACGTTGGTGATCACGTTGCCCCAGACATTCTTGTTGGGGATGACGATCACCTGGTTGTCGGGCGTGGTGACGGTCGTCGCCACGATGCTCACGGACTTCACCGTGCCGGCAACGCCGCCGATGTCGACGTAATGGCCCTGGTCGAACGGCTTGTTGATCATGATCATCAGGCCGCTCGCGAGGTTGCCCAGCGTGTCCTGGAAGGCGAACGCCATGATGAAGGAGGCACCGCCGATGAGCGCGAAGACGGGCGAGACGTCGATGCCGAGCGCCGACAGCACCACCATGATGCCGATCGCCAGCACCAGCCAGTAGATCACGCCGATCAGGAAGGCCTGGAGCAGCTTCGACAGGTTGGGTATGCGCCCGATATAGCGGCCCATGATCCGGCGCACGATCCGCGCCACGATGAGGAGCACCAGGAACGAGCCGACCACGATGGCGATATCGATGCCGAGTTCGATGCCGCCATCCCTGGCGACCAGCCAGGCGAGCGCCTGGTTCATCAGGGTCCGGAAGTCGGCGGTCCGGGTCTCCTCGATGATGATCGAGCTCTTGTAGGCGCGGTAGTCGGCAACAGCCGCCTCGTCGCCACCCTTCTTCTCCCAGGCGGCGACGACCTTGTCGTAGTTGTTGAAGAGGTTCTTGCGCTCGGCGACCAGCTCGGTGAGCACATCACGCTTCGCCTCGGCGACATTGCCATCGCTCTGCGAGATCTCCACCTGGGCCTGGGCCACCTCCTCGGTCTTGGCCTTGACGATCTGCAGCCATTCACCGGCCAGCGCCGCGAGCTCGTCCTTGGTCAGCGGCACGAGGCGATATTCGAGCACCTGGGGGTCGACCGCCGGATCGAGCAGGACTTCCGGCAGCTCCGGCCCCTCCTCTTCCCCCGCCGCATCGGCGGGCGCCGCCGCGGCAGCGGGCTCGTCCGTCTGCGCCGCGGCAGGTGCAGGCGAGAAGGAGGCGTGCAGTCCAAAAAGGACGAGGATTGCCAAGCTCAGGGCGACACTCAGTCGGCGCATCGTCCAGGCCAAAGTCATGAGCGGTTCCTTCCCACTTTCAATGCCGATCCCGGCCACAACGAATGATCTCAGCGGCACCGCTCGCCGGTGGCGACGTGACGCGGCTCCGAGCCGCGCAGCTTCGATGATTGCAGCCGAAGAGATGATCTATTGGGCGGCTGCCCCCGAAATGTGGTGGCGTGTTAGTTCATGCGGGCCGGGTTGGCCACCCGACCCGGCCAAGGGCCGGCCGGATAAAGCGTCGCACGATGAAAGGCCCGCTGCGTCTGACCAGGCGAACCGGCCGGCAAGCCGTTGCGATTCAGGCCCGATCGGGCACCAGGGGAGCCGGGTCCCTGGAGGCGGTTGTTTCGAACGTTTCCAGGGTCTCCCTGACCCTCGCCACGATCGCCGGTGCGTCGAGCCCGGCCTCGGCGAGCTGGCCCTGCGGACTGCCCTGCTCGAGGAAGCGATCCGGGAGAAGCATCGCCCGAAGTCGCGCATGACCGCCATCCAGGAGGCCTTGCTCGAGCAGGAAGTGCTGGACGTGGGCGGCGAAGCCGCCGATCGAGCCCTCCTCGACGGTAACCAGCAGCTCATGGCTGCGGGCAAGCTCGGCGACAAGGTCCGTATCGAGCGGCTTGGCGAAGCGCGCATCGGCCACCGTCGTCGAGATGCCCATCGCGAGAAGCTCGTCCGCGGCCTTCAGGCAGTCCTGCAACCGGGTGCCGAGCGAGAGAAGCGCCACCCGATTGCCGCGGCGAACCACCCGCCCCTTGCCGATCTCGAGCACGGCGCCGCGCTCGGGCAGCTCGAGGCCGACCCCCTCGCCACGCGGGTAGCGGAAGGCGATCGGGCCCGAATCATGGGCCGCGGCGGTCGCCACCATGTGACAGAGCTCCACTTCGTCCGCCGCCGCCATCACCACCATGTTGGGCAGCGTTGCCAGATAGGTGATGTCGAACGAGCCCGCATGGGTGGCCCCATCGGCACCGACGAGACCGGCCCGGTCGATGGCGAAGCGCACCGGCAGGTTCTGGATCGCGACGTCGTGCACGACCTGATCGTAGGCACGCTGCAGGAAGGTCGAGTAAATGGCGCAGAAGGGCCTGAAACCCTCGCAGGCGAGACCGGCGGCGAAGGTCACCGCGTGCTGTTCGGCAATACCGACATCGAAGACCCGCCCCGGGAAATGCTGCTGCAGCTTGTCGAGACCGGTGCCGGACGGCATGGCCGCGGTGACCGCAACGATGCGGTCGTCGGTCTCGGCCTCCTGGATCAGTGCCTTGGCAAAGACGCCGGTATAGGAGGGCGCATTGGAC
>CAZGUW010000066.1:0-19030 GCA_964528705.1 uncultured Geminicoccaceae bacterium | reverse complement strand
GCCCCGATCGTAAGGCTGGGGTTTTTCCGGGGTTCGGGTGGTGGCGGAAACTGGTCGACGCGCCGAGGGGCCGTTATACCCGGCGCCAGGCACCGTGATCGTACGGTGCGCCACCAAGGCGATCGGGGAACCCCAGTCATGACATCGAGCGACCAGCCCCTTCTCATTCCAGCCGCGGGGCTAGCCGCCTATGGCGCCCGCCTGCTCGCCGCCGGCGGCTGTTCCGAGGAGGAGGCCAAGCGCGTCGCCGACCGGCTGATCATGGCGAACCTCACCGGCCACGACAGCCATGGCGTTGCCCGCATCCCGCGCTATGTCGGCATGATCGAGACCGGCCTCGTCGTGCCGGGCCAGCATGTGACCGTCGTCAACGACGGCGGCAGCTTCGTACTGCTCGAGGGCAATGCCGGCTTCGGCCAGACGCTCGGCGAGGAGGCCGTCGCCCTCGGCTGCGAGCGGGCCCGGGATGCCGGGGTCGCGGTGATTGGCCTCCGCAATTCCGGCCATCTCGGGCGGATCGGCGACTGGGCCGAGGAGGCGGCGGCGAAGGGCTTCATCTCGATCCACCTGGTCAATGCGCGCGGCCGCAGCATCGTCGCCCCGTTCGGCACGCCGGACCGGCGCATGTCGACCTCACCCTTCTGCGTCGGTGTGCCCTGGACGAACCAGCCGCCGCTCATCCTCGACTTCGCCACCTCGACGGTCGCCGAGGGCAAGGTGATGGTGGCGGCGGCCGGCGGCCCGAAGCTGCCGGAGGGCGCCCTGATCACGGCCGAGGGCCAGTTGACGACCGAGCCCGTCGCCCTCTACGGCCCGAGCGTCAACTCGGCGGCACCGGACCCGATCCTCGGCGACGGGGCGATCACTGTGTTTGGCGGCCACAAGGGCTCCGGGCTCAACTTCATGATCGAGCTCCTGGCCGGTGCCCTGACCGGCGGCGGGGTCAACCGGACGATCAAGGAGGAGGACGTCAAGCCCTTCGCCAACGGCATGCTCTCGATCTACATCGACCCCGAGCGCTTCGCCGGCCGGGAAGCCTTCGAGGCGCAGGTCAGGGACTATGCCGAGTACGTGCGCAGTGCCCGGCCGGCGCCGGGCCATGCGGCGGTGCTGCTGCCGGGCGACAAGGAGCGCGGGCTCAAGGCCGAGCGCCAGCGCGACGGCCTGCCGCTCGCCGCCGGCACCTGGCGGGGCCTGGTCGAGCTCGGCGAGAAGCTCGGCGTCGATCCGGGCGACCTGCGGCCGCGGTAGGCCGGCGCCTGGTTCAGCCGTACTCGATGCGCGGGTCGACCCAGGCATAGGCGACGTCGACCAAGAGGTTGATGACGACGTAGATGACCAGGATGAACAGGATCGCACCCTGGATCAGCGGGTAGTCGCGCGTGCTGATCGCCTGGATCAGCAGGCGGCCGAGGCCCGGATAGGTGAAGACGGCCTCGGTCACCAGCGCCCCGCCGATGAAGCTCGCGAGCATCAGCCCGACGATGGTGATGAAGGGGAGGAGCGCGTTGCGGAGCACGTGCCGGCCGACCACGTCGCGCTCCGGCAGGCCCTTGGCCCGGGCGGTGCGGACATAGTCGGCATGCAGCTCGCCGATGAGCGAGGCGCGCAGGAAGCGGGCGAAGATGCCGGAGACGTAGACGCCGAGCGTGAAGGCCGGCATCAGCAGGCTCGAGATGGCCCGGCCGGGTGATTCGAAGATCGAGACATAGGTCGAGGCGGAGGGCAGCCAGCGCAGCTCGACGGCGAAGAGCAGGATCAGCAGGATGCCGAGCCAGAAGGTCGGGATGCCGAGTGCGAGGGCACTCCAGGCGCTGAGCGCCCGATCCAGCCGCGAGCCCGGGTGGAGGGCACTAAGGATGGCGATCGGCACGCCGATCAGGAGGCCGATCAGGATGGCGGCGATGCCGAGCTGCACCGTCGCCGGCACGCGCTCGAGGATCAGCTCCATGACCGGCTGGCGGTTCTGCAGGGAAAGCCCGAGATCGCCCTGGAGCGCCTTGCCGAGCCAGGACCCGTACTGCACCAGCACCGGCCGGTCGAGCCCGAGCCGCTCGGTCACCGCCTGGATCTGCTCCGGCGTCGCATTCTCGCCGACCATGGCCCCGACCGGGCCGCCCGGCACGGCATAGATCATCGCCCAGATGGCGAGGGACGCCAGCAGCGTCACCGGCAGGAGCTGGGCGAGGCGGCGGAGGATGTAGCCGGTCACGGGTTCGGCCTCACAGCCGCTGGCCTTCGGGTTCCGGCTCGCCGGTGCTGCCCTGGCGGTGCTCGAGGACAGTGGCGAGCGTGCGGCCGAGCGTGTCGAGCGAGAGGATGGTCAGCGTCAGGACGAGCCCCGGCAGGACGGCGTAGTAGGGCGCTTCGTAGAGGTAGGACTTGCCGGTGCGCAGCATCTCGCCCCAACTCGGCGTCGGCGGCGGGATGCCGACGCCGAGAAAGGCGAGCGCCGCCTCGAGCAGGATGGCGACGGCGGCAAGGATCACGACCTGGACGAGGATCGGGCTCCAGGAATTGGGCAGGATGGTGCGGAACATGAGGTGTGCCGCAGAGCCGCCGAGTGCATCGACCGCGATGACGAAGTCGCGGCGGCGGAGCGAGAGCACCTGGGCGCGGGTGATTCGGGCGAAGCTCGGGATGCCGGTGATGCCGACGGCCACCAGGGCCGCCAGCTGGCTCCGGCCGATCACGGCGATCAGCGCCATGGCGAAGAGGATGCCGGGCAGCGCCAGGATGACGTCGACGAGGCGCATCAGCACCGCGTCGCGCCAGCCGCCGTAGAAGCCGGCGACGAGGCCGATCGGCACCCCTATCAGGCCGGCGATGGTGACCGCACCCATGGCCGTGACGAGCGAGGTCCGCGCCCCGTAGACGACCCGGGTGAGGATATCCCGACCGAGCTCGTCGGCACCGAACCAGAAGGCTGCCGAGGGCGGCTCGAGCGCGTGCCGCAGGTTCTGCGCCAGGGGGTCGCCCGGCAGGATCCAGGGAGCGAGGAATGCCGTGACCGCCATGACGACGAGGAAGGCGGCGGCGAGGAGCGCACCCTTACGGGCCAGCACGCGGCGGGCGGCGACGAGCGCCGGGCGCTGGCTGGCGCTCATGCCATGGCCTCGCTGGCGACGGGGGCTGCCGGCAGCTCCTCGGCCCTGAGAGGCCCGGCATGGTGGCATGCGACCCGGGTGGCGAGGCCGGGATACGGTGCGAAGGCCGGCGCCTCCTCGGCGCAGCGCGCCGTCGCCCGGTAGCAGCGCGGATGGAAGGCGCAGCCACCGGGCGGGCTGGCCGGGTTCGGTATGTCGCCCTCGAGCACGATGCGGCGGCCGGCCCCGCCGGGTTCCGGGACGGGCACGGCCGAGAGCAGGGACTGGGTATAGGGGTGAACCGGACGGGCATAGAGCTCGTCCCTCGTCCCCTCTTCGACGATCCGCCCGAGATACATGACGGCGACCCGGTCCGAGATGGGCCGCACCACCGAGAGATGGTGGGCGATGAAGAGATTGGCGAGGCCGAGCTCGGCCTGCAGGTCCATGAGCAGATTGACCGTCTGTGCCTGGATCGAGACGTCGAGGGCGGCCACCGGCTCGTCCAGGATGAGCAGTCGGGGCTCGAGGGCGAGTGCGCGGGCGATGCCGACCCGCTGCCGCTGTCCGCCGGAGAACTCGCGCGGATAGCGGCCGAGCATGGTGCGCGAGAGGCCGACGAGATCGAAGAGCCTGGCCACGCGACCGGCGCCGCCCATGGCGTCATAGACGCCGTGGATGTGCAGGGGCTCGGCCACGATCTCCTCGACCGTGCGGATCGGATTCAGGGAGGCGTAGGGGTCCTGGAAGACGTACTGGACGTGCCGGCGCACGGCACGGAGCCCGGCCGCGTCGAGCTGCGTGATGTCCTGGCCGGAGAAGCGGATGCTGCCGCCGCTCGCCTTGATCAGCCCCATGATCGCCCGGCCGGTAGTGGTCTTGCCGCAGCCGGATTCGCCGACGAGGCCGAGCGTCTCGCCGGCCCTGACCGCGAGGCTCACCCCGTCGACGGCGCGCACGCGGCCGACCTCGCGGCGGAGCAGCCCGCGGCGGATCGGGAAATGCACCTTGAGACCGTCGACGACGAGCAGTGGTTCGGCCACCTCGGCGCGCCGGGCTGGCGCCGTCCCGTCCGCCTCGGTCGTCGGCGCCAGGAGCGCCTCGACCTCGTCGGTGAAATGGCAGGCGGCAGTACCCGCGGGGCCGGCGGCGCGCAAGGTCGGCTCCTCGTTCCGGCAGCGCTCGCGCGCAGCACCGATCGGGCAGCGCGGGTGGAAGGCGCAGCCGGAAGGGACCGCTCCCGGTGTCGGCGGCTGGCCCTGGATCGGCACGAGGCGACGGGCGTCCTGGTCGAGACGCGGCAGGCTCTTCAGGAGGCCCACGGTGTAGGGATGGCGCGGCCGCGCGAAGATCTCGGCGACCGGTGCCGCCTCGACGATCCGCCCTGCGTACATCACCACGACCCGGTCGGCCGTCTCGGCGATCACGCCGAGGTCGTGGGTGATCAGGATCACGGCTGCCCTGGTGGCGGCCTGGCGGCGGCGCAGCAGGGCCAGGACCTGGGCCTGGACGGTGACGTCGAGGGCGGTGGTCGGCTCGTCGGCGATGATCAGTCGGGGCCGGCCGGCCATCGCCATGGCGATCACCGCGCGCTGGCGCATGCCGCCCGAAAACTGGTGCGGGAACTGCAGGGCCCGGCCGGCGGGGTCGGGGATGTCGACCTCGGCCAGGAGCTCGACCGCCCGGCCGGGCGCCTCGGCGGGGCGCAGGAGGCCATGCGCGACCTGGCCCTCGGTGATCTGGCGACCGATCGGCAGGACGGGGTTCAGGCTGGTGGTCGGGTCCTGGAAGATCATGCCGACGTCGCGGCCGCGCATGTGGCGGAGCACCTCGGGGGGCGCCCGGGTGACCTCGACGCCGCCCAGCCTGATCGAGCCCCGGACCTCGGCCGTCGCGGGCAGGAGGCCGGTCACCGCGAGCGAGGTGACGCTCTTGCCGGAGCCGGATTCGCCGACGATGCCGAGCACCTCGTCGGCGGCGACATCGAGATCGATGCGGCGCACCGCCGGCACCGGCCGGCCGCCGCCCCTGAAGGTGACCTCGAGGCCGCGGATGGAGAGGAGGGGCTCAGCCATGCCGAGCCAGGACCGCGCCGCCTCCTCCTTGCCGTTCGATCCCTCGCGTCACTGCGCCACGGTGATCGTGCGCGCCACGAGCATGTTGTCGATGTCCGGGGTGAAGCCGCCGACATCCGGGGCGGCGACGATCAGCCCGACATCGTAGGTGTTGGTCGGAACGCCGAAGGATGCCCTGACCAGCACCTCGTTCAGGTGGTCGTAGGCGGCCTGGACCTCCTCGTCCGAGCCGAGCGTCGTGTTCACCCGCTCGATCGCCGCGACATAGTCCTGGTGGGGGTGCGGCTCGCCGAGGATCGGGTTGTTGACCGTGCGGTAGATGGAGTTGGTGGCGACCCGGCTCGGGAACTTCTGGATGTTGCCGATGCCGGCGAAGATCGCCGTGTAGTCACCGCCGAGCATGGCGTCGGTGAACTCGGCACCCTGCCGGAGGTCCAGCTCGACATTGATGCCGAGCTCGGCGAGCGTGCCCTGGGCGAGCTGGCTGATGGTGACCGCGTCCTGGTCGGCGCCGTTCACGAGCAGCTGCCAGTCGCTCATCTCCTCGGGCGAGAGGCCGGAGGCGTCGAGCATCTCCTTCGCCTTGTCGAGATCGAAGGCATAGGTCTCGTTGTAGGACGGGTCCGCCGCCGGGCTCGCCGGCGCCCAGGGCAGGGCCGTGACCACGCCGAGGCCGGCATAGCCGACGCGCAGGATGGCCTCGCGATCGAGCAGGTAGTTGAAGGCCTGGCGGAACTGCTCGTTCTGGAAGGGCCCGCGGGTCGTGTTGATGCGGAAGACCTGCACGAGCGGTCCGGGCCCCTGGATCAGCTGGTAGCCGCTGTCGCGCAGGCGCACGGCGGCGCGCCCGCCGCTGCCGTAGATCATGTCGACCGCACCGGATTCGAGCGCGGCCGAGGCGGCGTCGTTGTCGCCGAAGACGGTGATGAGCAGTTCGTCCACCTTGGGCTCGCCTTCCCGCCAGTAGTCCGGGTTGGCGGCCATCCGCACACTCTGGCCGAGCACCCGTTCGACGAGGGTGAAGGCACCGGTGCCGGCGGGCACGGTCTGCACGGTCTCGATGCCGGCCGGATCGATCACGGAGATGAACTGCAGGAGATCGGTGATCTGTCGGTCGGGGATCGGCCCCTTGAAGTTGACGGTCAGGGCATGCGGGCCGTCGACCGTCCAGTCGGCGACCGGCGCCATGGTGGCGTAGACGTTCTGCCCGGTCTCGGGGTCGGCGGCCTTCGCCAGCGTCGCCGCCACCGCCTCGGCGTCCATCGGCGCGCCGCTGTGGAAGGTGACGTCGTCGCGCAGCGTCAGCGACACCGACATGTTGTCGTCGGCGATGGTCCAGTCGCTGGCGAGGCTCGGCAGCGCCTCGCCGTCCGGCCCGTACTCGAGCAGGCTGTCGTAGAGGTTCTTGATGAGCGGGAAGTTCAGCGAGAGGAACGACTGCGGGTCGAAATTGCTGACATCCTGAAGGATCGCGACCCGAAGCGTGCCGCCTTCCTGGGCCTTGGGCGTGGTTCCCAGGCCGATGGCCAGGGTGAGGCCGAGGAACGCGGCGAGGAACATCGACGGGAGCTTGCGACGTGGAGTGCTCATCTGGCGCTCACCTCCTTTTTGAGTGGCCCGGTTTCGGGTCACGGTTGCGGGCAGTCTGGGCGAAGAGTCGAAGGCGCACAAGCGACGGCGGGCGCGGCGCCATCGTCAGCCGCGCCAGGCATCGATCGGGTCGAGCGGGTAGACCGGCCGCGGCTGGCGCTTCCAGGGCAGGGTCATGATGTCCGACTGACCCGGGCCCTGCGTGTCGACCCGGATGACGCCCGAGGCGATCGGCAGGAAGTACTGGAAGTTGGACGCGGTCTTGAGCACCACCATCTGGTAGTCCTCGGGCTCGACGCCGAGGGCGCGGTAGGGCTCGGGCAGGTTGCCCGCGACCGCGCGGAGCTCGGTGAGCAGCATGGTCACCGGCCCGGTCTCGAAGATGACGGCCTGGCCGAGATCGACCTCGAGCTGGTTGTGCTTTGCCACCGGGATGACCCCGCCGCCCACGGCGCGCACCGTGCCGGTGACCGTCAGGGGCGCGAAGAAGCCGGTTGCATGACCGCCGAGCGGCAGCGTGACCTCGGCGCCGACACCGGCCCCTGCGAGTTTTGCCACGGCCTCGGGGGCGATCATCGGGATCAAAGCACGGCCCTTGATGCCCTGGCGGAGGATCGATTCGAGGATCAGGTTGCTGTCGCCGGCGGCCCCGCCGAAGACGGTGTCGCCCGTGTCGCTGAGGATGGTGAGCCCGTCCGTGGCGTCGGCCTGGCGCACGGCCTCGTCGACGGCGACCGCGTCCTTCTTCTGGAACTCGGTACGCATCGACCAGGCGAGATCGGCGAGCTCGTCCGCGAGCCGCCCGGCGAGATCCGCGTCGTTGTCGGTGGTCACCACGACCGCCCAGCCACCCTCGGCGACGTCGAGCCAGGGCTGCATGGGGAAGGGCGAGGCCTGCAGCACGCGCGGGTCCTGCTCCATCTTGCGGGCGCGGTCGAACCAGGTCTTCATGGGCGGCTTCGAGGTCAGGAACTGCTCCTGGTGCGACAGCAGGCGGAGCTTGCGCATGGCGACCGTCGGCCGCACCTCGCCCTGCAGCATGCGCAACAGGATCTTGGCCGCGAGCTTGCCGGTCTCGAAGGGCTGGTGCGGCTGGGTGCGGTGGCCGACCACCGCATCGACATTCTCGATCATCTGCCGCGTGACATTGGCATGGTGATCGAGCGACAGCACGATGGGCACGTCGGGTCCGAGGATCTCGCGGCAGAGTGCGAGCTGCGCCCCCTCGACATCGTCCATGCCGTCAGCGGCGCAGGCGCCGTGCAGCTGGATGGCGAGAGCGTCGACCTTGCCGGCGGCGGCAAGCCCGCTCTTGATCTTCTCTTCGAAGAAGATGCGCGTCGCGTCGTCGAGCCGGCCGGCGGCCGAGGCCCAGCCGCGGATGATCGGGATCGTCTCGACGTCGAGACCGGACTCCTCGACCGCCTCGATATAGCCGCCGACCTCGCCGAGCCCGCGCATCTTCTCCAGCATCTCCGGCCCCTCGTAGAGGCCGAAGGAGCGGTAGTCGGCCAGCGTGGTCGGCTGCGGATTGAAGTCGTTGGTTTCCTGGCCGATGTTCAGAAGGGCAATGCGCATGGGCGTTTTCCGCTAGAGTGATGCCAGGAGCCCGCCGTCGACGGCGAGGACCTGACCGGTGCAGTACGAGGCACCTGGCGAGCAGAGGAAGATGGCGGCGGCACCGAGCTCCTCGACGGCGCCCCAGCGGCCCATCGGGGTGCGGGCTTCGACCTGGGCCACGAGATCGGGATTGCTTGCACGGAGGCTGCGGTTCGCTTCGGTCGGGAAGTAGCCGGGTGCGAGCGCGTTGACGCAGATGCCGGCCGGCGCCAGCTCGACGGCAAGCGCGCGCACGAGTCCGTTGAGCCCGGCCTTGGCCGCCGCGTAGCCCGCCATGGTCGGCCGGGCGACGAAGGAATTGATCGACGAGGTGGCGAGGATGCGGCCGAAGCCCTGCCGGGCCATCGGACGCGAGGCTTCGCGGGCAAGGCGGAAGCAGGCCACGAGATTGGCGTCGATGGCGGCGGCGAAGTCGGCGTCGGTCTGCTCGGCGAGCGGCTTGCGCACGCCGCCGCCGACATTGCTCACGAGGATGTCGAGCCGGCCAAGGCGGTCGCCGATCCCGGCGATCGCGTCGGTTACGGCAGCGGCGTCCCGCACGTCGAAGGCGGCCGCTTCGGCGCTGCCGCCCGAGGTTCGGATGGCGGCGACCGCGGCGTCCAGCGCATCCGCGTCGCGGGCGTTCAGGACGACATGCGCACCGGCCGAGGCCAGCGCCTCGGCGATGGCGAGGCCGATGCCGCGCGAGGCGCCGGTGACGAGGGCGACCCGTCCGTCGAGCGAGAGGAGCCGGGCCGCCGGGCCGCTCATGTAGGGGCCGCTCCGGTACCCTGGCGAGCGAGGTCTTGAAGCACGGCCAGGGCCGCCTCCTCGATGCGGGTGAAATGCCGGTCCTCGTGCGCCAGGGTCACGCAGAAACGCCGGAGCGGCTGGGCCGCCGTGGCGATGCCGTGGTCGAGCAGGCCCCGGCGGAAGGCCGCATCGAGGGCGAGGTCGCCCTGCACCAGATCCTCGTAGCGGCGGGGCGCTTCCTTCTGGAAGTGAAGGGCGACGACCGAGCCGAATCGGGTGACGACGGCAGTGATGCCGGAAGCTTCCACCGCCCGTTGCAGGGCCGCCGCCAGTGCCTCACCCCTGGCGTAGAGCTCGGGATAGGCCTCGCCATCGCCCAGCCGCTCGATCGTCGCGAGGGCGGCCGCCACCGAGCGGGGGTGGGCATTGAACGTGCCACCGAGCGCCACGCCATGCGGCGGGGGTGCCGCGAAGCGCTCGAGAAGGTCGCGGCGGCCGACGATGGCGGAGAGCGGATGGCCGTTGCCGATGGCCTTGCCGAAGGTGGCGAGGTCGGGCGTGACGCCGATGAGCGACTGGTAGCCGCCGAGGGCGTGGCGAAACCCGGTGATGATTTCGTCGAAGATCAGGAGCACGCCCCGCCGCTCGCAGAGCGCCTTCAGGCCCTCCGCATAGCCGGGCTCGAAGGGGATGCAGCCGATATTGTGCATGAGCGGCTCGACCAGCACGGCGGCGACGTCGTGGTCGGCGGGGTCGAGCGCCTGCTCGATGGCGGCGAGGTCGTTGAACGGCAGGATGGTGGTGGCCGCCATGGCCTCGGGCAAGGCGCCAGCGGTGAACGGGTCGGCGCTGCCGAGCTTCGCTTCCGGGCTCACCCAGTTCATCGCGACGTAGTCGTGCCAGCCGTGATAGGTGCCCTGGAACTTGATGATCCGCCGCCGCCCGGTGGCGGCCCGGGCGAGCCGCACGGCGTGCAGCGTGGCCTCGGTGCCGGAGGTGCAGTAGGCGACGAGCTCGGCCGAGGGGATGAGCGAGATCAGCCGCTCGGCGAGGTCGAGCTCGAGGCGCGTGGTGCCGAGGCCGACGAGGTCCATGCCGTCGGCCAGCTCGGCCGTGCGCGCCACGTGGCGGGGATCGTTGCGGCCGAGCAGGATGGCACCGTAGCCGCAATTGAGATCGATGTAGCTCCGGCCGTCCTCGGCCACGAGCTCCGCACCGGCGACCCGATTGAACACGACCGGGCGGGAGAGCCGGCGGGCGGCGCTGGCGCTGCCGCCCGGCAACAGGCGTCCGAGCGCCTTCGATGCAGCCTCGTCCGTGGTCGAGGCACTCTCCGGCCTCATCGTCTCCCCCATGCCCGTTCCTTCCTCGATAGCCTTCGTCCCGGTGGACCGGAAGCGCTAACTGCGGCCGCGCCCCGGCTCACAGCGAAAGCCCGACCTGGGGCTCGACCGGCAGAACCAGCTCCGGCACCGTGAACCTTCCATCGGCCAAGCGCCGTACCAGCAGATCCGCGGCGCGCGTGCCGAGCTCGAAGGCCGGCGAGCGGATGGTGGTCAAGGGCGGGTCGACCGTGCCGGTGATCGGCAGGCAGTTGAATCCGCTGACCCGGACGTCCGCCGGCACCGCGCGGCCGATCCGTGCCAGGGCGCCGATCACCTGCGCGGCGAGCTGGTCGTTGCTGGCGAAGACCGCCTCGGGCACATGCGCCGCGAAGTGCCGGTCGAGCGCTGCCGAGACGGCCTGCATGTCGGTCTCCGGCACCTGCAGGACCCTTGGCTCGGCCCGGTCGGCCAGCCCACAGCACAGGCCGGCGAGCCTCGCCTCGATGGCGGGCCAGGCGAGCTCGGGCACGACCGCGAGAACGTCCGAAAGACCCTGGTCCCGGATGCGCTCGCCGAGCCAGCGGCCGCCCGCCCGGTCGTCCTGGCGCACGACGCAGACGTCGTCCGGGATCGGCGCCAGCGGCTCCTGGAAGACCAGGAGCGGCAGGCCGAGCTCGCGGAACCGGGCGACCAGCGCCAGCCGCTCGGCGGGCGGGCCGGACATGAAGAGTGTCACGGCATCCGCATCCTGGACGCGCAAGAGCAGCGTCTCCAGGGGGGCGCGGCGGTTCAGCCGCTGGACGAGGAGCCCGTAGTTCTCCTCCGAGAGCGCGTTGGAGAGGCCGGCCACGACATAGGTGATGAACGGGTCGGCGAGGAACTCGGGCGAGCTGTCGACGGCGATGAGCGCGATCCGGTAGTGCCGGCTGGTGCGCAGCGAGCGCGCGGCGCGGTTGGGGAGATAGCCGAGCCTCTCGACCGCCGCCTCGACCCGGGCGCGCGTGGCCGCCGACATGCCGTGGTAGTGGCCGTTGACGACGCGCGAGACGATGGCCGTGGAAACGCCGGCGGCGCGCGCCACCGTGTGCAGGGTGGGGGCACGAGGGCGGTTCATGGCGAGCGATGGCGCGGCGTCACCGGATGAGCCCCATGGAGCGTGGCAGGGCGAGGGAGAGCGCCGGCCAGTAGGTGACGATGCCGAGGGCCAGGAGCTTGATCAGGAAGAACGGGATCAGCGCCCGCGAGACCTGGCCGATCCTGAGCTTCGCCACCGAGGCGATGACGAAGAGATTGGTGCCGATAGGTGGCGTGTTCAGCCCGACCATCAGGTTGAGGATGACGATGATCGAGAAATGGATCGGGTCGATGCCGAAGCCGGTTGCCGCCGGCTGCAGGATCGGCACGAAGATGAGGATGGCCGGCACCGTGTCGACGAAGCAGCCCACGACCAGGAGAAAGAGGTTCACGAGCAGGAGGAAGACGTGGGCGTTGTCGGTGAGCGAGACGAAGAGGTCGCGCACCAGCCCCGGTACGTTCTCGATGGCGAGGTACCAGGCGAAGATGGTCGAGGTGGCGATGACGAACAT
The DNA here is from genome assembly GCA_964528705.1 of uncultured Geminicoccaceae bacterium. GTDB lineage: Bacteria > Pseudomonadota > Alphaproteobacteria > Geminicoccales > Geminicoccaceae > SLRI01. The sequence goes on along the minus strand of CAZGUW010000066.1, from coordinate 7,016 downwards.
CACGACCGCCGTGGTGAGGGCACTCTCGCGCAGCGTGGTGACCAGCCGTGCCGGCGTGAGCGAGCGGTAGACGACAAGCGTCAGGAGGAGGACGTAGCCGACCAGCACGGCGGCGGCCTCGGTCGCCGTGAAGACGCCGCCGCGCACGCCGCCGACGATGATCACGGGCGCACCGAGGACCGGCAGGCCGGCGAGCAGGGTGCGGCGGATCCCTTCCTTCGGCGGGTCGGGGGCATCGGGTTCGCGGTGGCGGGTGGCGAACGCGACATAGCTCATGAAGAGCACGGTGACGAGCAGGCCCGGCAGGATGCCGGCCATGAACATGGCGCCGATCGAGAGCCGGGTCGGGATGGCGTAGATCACCATGACGAGGCTCGGCGGGATGATCGGGGCGACGATCGCGGCGGAGGTGGTGAGCGCTGCCGCAAACGCGGTCGAGTAGCCCTTCGCGCGCATCATCGGCACCATGACGGAGCCGATCGCCGCGGTGTCGGCGGTGGCGGAGCCGGAGATGCCGGCCATCATCAGGTTGGAGACGACGTTGACCTGGGCGAGACCGCCCCGGAGCCGGCCGACGATGAGGTCGGCGAAGCTGACGAGACGATGGATGATGCCGCCGGAGACGAGGAGGTTACCGGCCAGGACGAAGAGCGGCAAAGCGAGCAGAGGGTAGCTGTTGATGCCGGCGAAGGCGCGCTGCGCCACGACGGCCGGGTTGCCGACGCCGGAGAGCACGACGCCGGCGACGGCGACGATGCCGACGCCGAACGCGATGGGCGTGCCGACGGCGAGCAGGAAGGCCAAAAGGACCAGCAGCAGGACACCGGTCATTCGGGCCGGTCCAGCACGACGTCACGGCCGCGGACGAGGCGGATGATGATGACGACGAGGAGGATCGTCATCATGCCGAAGGTGATGGGCAGGGCCGCATAGACGACGCCCATGGGCAGGCGCAGGGCGGTGGACGGCATGTGCAGGCTGCGCATCATGAGGCTCCAGCCGCCATAGGCGACATAGAGCATGAAGGCGGCGCTGGCGGCGTAGCCGGCGAGGCGGAGCGGCTTGACCAGCCCGGGCCAGCGGAAGTTGTCCAGCACCTGCAGGCGGATGTGCATGTCCATCTCGAGGGCGCGATAGCCGCCGAGCAAGGTCAGGAAGACGAGGAGGAACTGGGCCAGCTCCTCCGGCCAGGGCAGTGCGGCGTGGAAGACATAGCGCATCACCACCTGGCAGATCAGCACGACCGAGATGATCGCGAGCACGGTCACCAGGATGGCGTCGATCAGCCAGCGAAAGGCGCGAAGCGCAGTGCCGGCCGGCGGCGGGGGCGACGCCCGGGGGGTGACCCCGGGCGTCTCTGGATCATTCGACGCGGGCAAGGCGCTCGGCCCGAAGCGCCTCGACCTCGGCGTAGAGCCCGTCGACGAACTCGCCGCCGAGCTCTTCCGTGAGATAAGCGCGGATCGGCTCGACCGTGGCGTCCCGGAAGGTGGCGCGCTCCTCGGCGGAGGGCAGGTAGACTTCCATGCCCTCGGCGCGCAGCGCCTCGACGGCGCTGACCCGGGCCTGGTAGTTGCGCTCGCCGAACTCGGTCATGGCACCTTCCTGGGCACCGGCGACGACGACCTGGCGCAGCTCGGGCGGCAGGCTCTGGAAGAAGTCCTCGTTGATCATGATGGTGTTGAGGCCGAGCTGGTGATTGTCGACCGTGAGGTACTTCTGCACCTGGTAAAAGGAGTAGTCGAAGACGATGCCGACGGGGTTCTCCTGGCCGTCGACCACGCCCTGCTGCAGGGCGCCGTAGAGCTCCTCCCAGGGGACCGGCGTCGGCGAGCCGCCCATCGCTTCGACCATGGCGAGCGACATCGGGCTCGGTGGCACGCGCATGCGGATGCCTTCGAGGTCGGCGGCGGTCTTGAGCGGCCGGACGTTGTTGGTGAAGGAGCGGAAGCCGTAGGGCGCGGCGGCCAGAAGCCGCAGGCCGGATTCGGCCGCCATCTGCTCGCTCAGCTCCTGGAAGTACGGTCGGCGCAGGAACTCGAGCGCCTCGTCGCCATCCGCGAAGAGGTAGGGCGTGGAGAGGAACAGCATGGGCGCGAAGAAGGGATCGAGATTGGCCTCGTCGCCCTGCGCCACCTCGATGGCGCCGAGCTGCGCCTGCTCGAGCGTGTCGTGGATCGAGCCGAGCTGGCCCGCGGGGAGCACCTCGACCTCGATCTGGCCGCCGCTCGCCGCCTCGACATAGGCCGCGAAGACCAGCCAGCCCTTGTGCAGCGGGCTCTCGGTGGATTCCGCATGGCTGGCGCGGATGGTGAAGTCGGCCGCATCGGCGGCCGGGACGAGGCCCAGCACACCGACGGCCGCGGCCAGCGCGAGACGTTTGATCAAGACGTTTCCCTCCTGGTTGGACGACATGGAAATGACGACTGCGGTCGGACGGAGCGAAGTGCTCTCAGAGCACGCCGTACTTCGCGTAGACGTCGGCGAGCTTCAGCCCACGGGCCAGCTCGTCGCGCGTCCGGTTCTCGCCCTTGATCTTCTCGAGCGCCGCCTTCAGCACCGCGTCCTCGATCTCCTGCGGGATGACGACCACGCCATCGACATCGCCGAAGACGAGGTCACCGGAGCGCACCGGGACGCCGGCGCATTCGACGGGCACGTCGATAGCGACCACCCGGCCGCGGCCCTGGCTGTCGAGCGGGCCGATGCCGCCGTGGAAGACCGGGAACTCCATGGCCCGGATCTGCCGGACGTCGCGCACCAGCCCGTCGGTGACGCAGCCCGCGGCACCCCGGTAGCTGGCGGCGGTCGACAGCAGCTCGCCCCAAGGGGCGATGCGGTCGGTCGGGCCGTCGCAGGCGAAGACCGCGACCTCGTCGGGCTTCAGGTCGTCGATCAGCTTGATCTCGAGCTCGTAGAAATTCTCGCCCTCGGGGATGTGGTAGATCGGCATGAAGAGGCCGGTGCGGGCGCGCCCGAAGAGGACCGAGCGGTCGTCCAGCGGGCGCACGAACGGCCGCATCGCCTGGCGGGTATGGCCGAGCGAGTCCAGCGTGTCCGAGAGGACGGCCGTGTAGAGCTCCTTGCGGAGGGTCGCGAAGTCGATTGCCACGTCATTCATCCAAGATTAAACGTTTAACCTGTCCTAGCGCGATGCGGATCGCTGTCAATCAGGCTTGTCGTGACACCCTGTTTCCGCACGCGGCACCGACCCGGGGAGAGACAGATGACGCTGCGCGTGGCTCCGACCAATCACCGGGCTGACCGCCTGCTGCTCGGCTTCAGCGATCTCCGCCGCCTGCGCAGCGAGCGGCCGCTCGTGTTCGAGCGCGGCCGGGGCATCTTCATCATCGACGAGCGCGGCAAGGACTATATCGAGGCGGTCTCGTCCTTCTACTGCGCCACTCTCGGCTTCAGCGACGAGGAGCTGGCCGAGGCGGCGAGCCGCCAGCTGCGCACCCTGCCGATGTATCCATCGGCGATCCACCGGACCACGACGCCGGTGCTCGAGCTCGCCGAGAAGCTGGCCGCCATTGCACCCATGCCCAATGCGCGCGTGCATTTCAGCACCACGGGCTCGGAGGTGAACGACCACCTCATCAAGTTCATGTGGTACGGCAATCACTTCGCCGACGAGCCCCTGCGCCGCAAGATGATCTCCAGACTCGGCAGCTATCACGGCAGCACGATCGCGACGGCAGCACTCGGCGGCGGCAGCGACCTGCATGCCAGCTTCGCCCTGCCGATGCAGGAGTCGATCCTGGTCGCGCATCCGGCCTGGCCCAAGGCGGCCGAGCCCGGCGAGGACGAGGCGGCCTTCACCGACCGGCTCGCCGAAGAGCTGGCGCAGGCGATCGAGGCCGCCGGGCCGGAGACGGTGGGCGGGATGATCGCCGAGCCGGTCTCCGTCTCGTGTGGCATGTTCCCGCCGCCGGAGGGCTACTTCCCGAAGGTCAAGGCGGTGCTCGACCGCTACGGCATCAGGCTCTTCGTCGACGAGGTGGTCACCGGCTTCGGCCGCAGCGGCCACATGTGGGCGAGCGAGGCCATGGGCCTCGAGCCAGACACCGTCTCATGCGCCAAGGGCATCTCAGGCGCCTACATGCCGCTCGCCGCCCTGCTCATGGGCGAGGAGTTCGCCGACCGGCTGGAGCGCGGCAGCGACACCAAGGGCTGGTTCGCGCATGGCGGCACGCATCAGGGCCACACGGTCTCCGCGGCCGTCGGCCTCAAGGTCCTCGAGATCTTCGAGCGCCGCGACATCCTCGGCCATGTCCAGCGCCTGATTCCCTACTGGAACCGCATGCTGGACCGGATGACGGCGCACCCGCTGGTCACCGGCAGCCGCCGGTTCGGCCTGATGGGTGCGCTCGAGGTGGCCCTGCCGGGCGGCGGCGAGAAGGACATGGCCGCGAGCCTCGCGGTCGGCGGGCTGAGCAAGGCGGTCTACGAGGCCGGGCTGGAGCAGGGCATCATCGTCCGCCCGCTCGCCGGCTGCATCGTCATGGCGCCGCCGCTCATCATCACCGAGACCGAGATCGACGAGCTGGCGCGCCGGCTGGAGGCGGCGCTCGACCAGGTCCTGGCCGAATCGGGGAAGGTCGCCGAAGCGGTCTGACGCCGCCCGCTCAGAGGCGCGGGCGGCGGCTCGAGAAGTCCGGCTGGTACTTGCGCATCTCGCCGGCATCGTCGCGCTTGCGCAACCCGCAATCGAGATAGTCCTGGTGCATCCGGGCCAGGGCATCCTGGTCGAGCTCGACGCCGAGGCCCGGGCCTTTGGGCAGGGCGAGCGAGCCGCCCTCGATCGCGAGCTTGCCGCCGGTGATCAGGTCGTCCTCGAGCCAGGGATAGTGCGTGTCGCAATCGTAGGTGAGGTTGGGCGTGGCGGCCGCGAGATGCGCCATGGCGGCGAGGCTGATGCCGAGATGCGAGTTGGAGTGCATCGAGAGGCCGAGGCCCCAGGTGGCGCAGATGCGGGCGAGCTCGCGGCTGGCCGAGAGACCGCCCCAGTAGTGGTGGTCCGAAAGCACGATGCGCACGGCATCCTTGGCGATGCCCGGCGGCAGATGGTTGAAGGCAACCACGCACATATTGGTGGCGAGCGGCATGTCGGTGGCGGCCTGGATCACCGCCATGCCGGGGATGCCCAGCGTCGGGTCCTCGAGATACTCGAGCAGGCCCTCCATCTGCGGCAGCAGGCGAAGCGTGGTGTGGACGTGCCAGGCGCCGTTCGGGTCGATCCGCAAGGGTGCATCCGGGAAGGCCGCGCGCAGGGCGCGCATCGCCTCGATCTCGGCCTCCGGCTCGAGCACGCCTGCCTTCAGCTTGAGGGCGTGGAAGCCGTAGAGCTCGACCATCCGCTTCGCCTGCTCGACCACGCCCTCCGGGGTGAGCGCCTCGCCCCAGGGGTCGTCGGGGGCGGTCGGATCGAAGCGATGCCGCTCGAACTTGTAGAAAAGATAGGCCGCGAACGGCACGCGCTCGCGCACTTGGCCGCCGAGGAGATCGCAGACGGGCGTGCCGGTATGCTTGCCGAAGGCGTCCCAGCAGGCGACCTCGAAGGCGCCGAAGATGCGCGGTGTGAGCGTCTCCCTGCTGGTGCGGGCGGAGGATTCCGGGTCCTCGATGGCGATCTCGGCAACGGCCTGGCGGACCCTGGCACCGAGTTCGTTCTGGTCGAGCACGTGCAGGCCGACGAGCCGCGGCGCCGCCTTCCGGAGGCAGCGCAGGATCGCCTCGTCACCGTAGGTCTCGCCGAGGCCGACCGCCCCGCCCTCGATCCGGACCTGGATGATGCTGCGCTGGCACCAGGGCTCGTGAACGCCCATGGCATTGAGCAGCGGCGGGTCGCGGAAGGCGACCGGGGTGACGGTGACATGCTCGATCCGGGCCATGGCCGGCTCCTCAGGATTGGCTGCGGTGCAGCTTGCGGGCGCGGGCGAGGCGGGTCTGGAAGTAGACATTCTCGTCCACGGTGCCCGGCTCGTAGGCCCAGCCGTCGTCCTCGGGCATGGTGGCGACGTTGCGCACGCTCGGATATTTCGTGATCTCGTCGAGCACGAGGTCGACGCCGAGGCCGGGCGTGTCCGGCACGCGGAGATGGCCGTCCTCGGTCCGGAGCGCCGGCGTCACCACCTCGGCCCGGCCGGGCCAGTCGAACTCGACCCGCTCCAGCATCAGGGCGTTCGGGATCGTCGCCATGACGTGCAGGGCGGCGAACTCGGCGACGGGACCGAGCGAGCCCGAATGTGGCGCCATGGTTATGTAGTGGGCCTCGGCCATGGCCGCGATCTTGCGCATCTGGGTGATCCCGCCGGCCCGGCCCGTGTCGGGCTGGACGACGTCCACCAGCTCGCGCTCGATCAGCGGCCGAAGGCCCCAGATGTTGGCGAGCCGCTCGCCGGCCGCCAGCGGGATGGCGACGGCGTCCCGGATCCGCGCATAGCCGTCGTGATTGTCCGGGGCGATCGGGTCCTCGTAGAAGAGGAGGTCCAAAGGCTCGAGCGCGCGGCCGACCTGGATGGCATCGGCGGGGGTCATCCATGAGGGGCCGTGCGCGTCCACCATGACGTCGACCTCGGGCCCGACGGCGTCGCGGATGGCCGCCACCCGGTCGATGTCGACGGCACCCGTGAATCCGACCTTCACGCCCTTGACGCCGAGCGCCATCAGCTCCCTGGCGCGCTCTGGAGTCCTGGCGTGGCCGTAGACCTTGACGCGGTCGCGGAACCGGCCGCCGAGCAGGTTCCAGACGGGCTGGCCCAGCGCCTTCCCCTTGATGTCCCAGAGCGCCATCTCGATCGCGGTCATGGCGCCGCCGCCGACCGTGCCGAGGGTGCCGTGGCCCATCGATGCCACATACATGCGTTGCCAGAGCCGGTCGACATGGCTCGGGTCCTCGCCGATCAGCACGTGCGACAGATCCTCGACCGCTGCCCTGACGACACGCGGCCAGCCGGAGCCCTCGCCGACGCCGTAGATCCCCTCGTCGGTCAGGACCTTGACGAAGAGCCAGT
>CAZGUW010000065.1:0-19070 GCA_964528705.1 uncultured Geminicoccaceae bacterium | reverse complement strand
ATCTCGGGCTCTACATCCCGATCGCCCTTGCAGCGGTGTCCTTCGTCTCCATCTGGCTGATGCGCGACAACTTCCAGTTGGCGCTCAATCTTTTGAAGATCGCGATCGGCGACAGCGTCATGGAGTACGCGTTCGCGACGATCCCGCTCTTCACCTTCATGGGGCTGATCGTCGCCAAGGCCGGGCTCGGCGCCGACATCTACGAGGTGATGAACTCGAGCTTTCGCCGGGTGAAGGGCGGGCTCGGCATGGCCACGGTGGGGGCCAATGCGGTGTTCGCCGCGGTCACCGGCTCGTCGATCGCCTCGGCCTCCGTATTCTCCAAGGTCTCGGTGCCGCAGATGCTGCGCTTCGATTACGGCCCGCGTTTCGCGGTCGGGGTCGTGGCCGGCTCCTCGGTGCTCGGCATGATCATCCCGCCCTCGGCGATGCTGATCATCTATTCCTTCGTCGCCGAGCAGTCGGTCGCCGACATGTTCCTCGCCGGCGTCGTGCCGGGGCTGCTGCTGGCGTTCGCCTTCATCATCGCGATCATGCTGATGGGCCGGTTCTTCCCGACCTTCGTCGGCGGCACGGCGCCGGACATCGAGGGCATGCCCTGGCGGGAGATCCTGCTCAAGACGGCGCCCGTCGTGCTGCTCATCGCCGTGGTGCTGGGCGGCATCTACACGGGCTGGCTCACCGCCGTCGAGGCAGGTGCCGCGGGCTCGCTCACCGGCCTCGTCATCGCCGCGCTCCGCGGCCGGATGACCTGGCGGGACCTCTGGTCGGCGGTGGTCGAGACCGGGCACATCTCGGCCTCGATCCTCTTCCTGATCACCGCCGCCTCGATCTACAGCCGCATGCTGGGCTTCGCCGGCCTGCCGAACGAGCTGAACCAGCTGCTCGAGCAGTACCAGCTCGGGTTCTTCGGCATCATGGTGGTCTATGTGCTGCTGATGCTGTTCCTCGGCACGCTCCTCGACACGGCCTCGATCATTCTGATCGTGGTGCCGCTCTTCCTGCCACTCGTCGAGCAGATGGGCATGAGCCTCGTCTGGTTCGGCATCGTCTCGGTGGTCGCTGCCGAGATCGGCCTGCTGACGCCGCCGCTGGGGCTGTCCTGCTTCACCATCAAGGCGACGCTCGACGACCCCCGCATCACGCTGCAGGACATCTTCCTCGGCGCCCTCCCCTTCGCGCTCGTCATGCTGGTCGTCGTCACCCTGCTGATCCGCTACCCGGCGATCAGTCTCGCCATCCTGAACTAGGAGACCGCCGCCATGCGCTCCGTGACGAGGGACAACATCACCGACGCCTTCACCGGCTATCTCGGGCCGGACACCGACCCGCGCCTGCGCTTCATCCTGGTGAAGCTGGTGCAGCACCTGCACGACTTCGCCCGCGAGACCCGCCTGACCCATGACGAATGGCGCAAGGGCCTGGAGCTGCTGCGCCGGACCGGGGACATCACGACCGACGAGCGCAACGAGTTCGTCCTCCTCTCGGACCTCCTCGGCCTGTCGTCGCTGGTCGACATGCTGCATTCACCGGAGGGCGGCACGAGCTCGAGCGTGCTCGGCCCGTTCCACATCGCCGGCGCTCCGCCCCTGCCGGTCGGCGGCGACCTCAAGGGCGACTTCGCGGGCGAGGTCGTGCTGGTCCAGGGCACGGTTCGCGATCCCGCCGGGACAGCCATTCCGGGTGCCGAGCTGGATGTCTGGCAGACGGCCCCGAACGGCCTCTATTCCAGCCAGGATCCGGAACAGGCGACCTACAGCTTCCACGGCCTGCAGACCACGGGCGCGGATGGCCGCTACGCCTTCACCACCGTGCGGCCGGTGCCCTACGAGGTGCCGACGGACGGCCCGGGCGGGGAGCTGCTCGGGGCCACCGGCCGGCATGCCTGGCGGCCCTCGCATCTCCATTTCATCGTCAAGGCACCGGGCTTTCGCAGCCTCGTCACCGAGGTCTTCCCCGATGACGACCCCTATCTCGACGCTGACGCCGTGTTCGGTGTCCGCGACGACCTGATGATGCACTACGAGCCCCAGCCCGCTGGCAGCTTTCCCGAGGGCTTCGCCCTTTCGGGCAAGGTGGACGGGGCCTGGTCGAGGGTGACGTTCGACCTGACGCTGATTCCGAAGGGGTGAAGCGGCGCCAGGGCGCGGTGCCCGGGCGTCAGTGCTGCAGGATGTTGACGAGCCGGCCAGCCGGGTCGCGCACGAAGAACCGCCGCACACCCCAGGGCTCGTCGGCGGGGCCATAGGTGATCTCGACGCCCGTCGAGCGGGCGCGGTCGAGCACGGCGTCGACGTCGTCGACCTCGATCGAGAGGTCGGGGACCGGCGTGCCGGAGCCGCCCTCCTGCATCAGGCTGAGCTGCGGCCGGGCCTCGGTGTCGGCAGCGAGGGTCACGATCCAGCCCATGTCCATCACCGTCTCGAGCCCGAGCAGTTCGGCATAGAAGCCGGCGACGGCGGGCGGGTCGGCAGCCGCGAGATTGGCGACGATGCGACGGACGGTCATGTCTCCTCCTCGGCCGGCGGGGGGCCCGGCGTCATTGTGAGGCGAAAGAACGTCACGGGCCGGTCGATGCCGTGCAGGCGGGTCGTCTCCTGCTGCGGCTCGAGCCCGGTCAGGGCCGCGGCCACCGCCGGGTCGTCATGCAGGGCTGACGAGACGACGATGTCGTGGCCGCGGCTCTGCCCCTGCAGGCGGGCCGCGAGGTTCACGGCGGCACCGAAATAGTCGAGTGTGCCGGCGGTCGTCACGGCGATGCATTCGCCGCGATGCAGGCCGAGCTTGATGGTGATGGCGTTTGCCGCGTGCGCGGCATTGAAGTCGGCGACATGCGCCTGGATGGCCCGGGCGGCCCGGGCGGCATTGGCGGGCTCGGCGAAGGCCGCCATCACGGCATCGCCGATCGTCTTGACCAGGATGCCGTCATGCTCGCGCACATGGGTCGCGAAGAAGGCGAAATGGTCACGGATCAGGCTGTAGGCGGCGCTGTCACCGATGCTCTCGTAGAGGGCGGTCGAGCCCTGGAGGTCGGAGAACATGATGGTGACCTGGCCGATGACGACATCGTCGCCGGGCCTGAGCACCTGGGTCGGGCAGAGCTCGCGAAAGACCGGCATGGCGATCACCCGGTCGCCGGTGAGCGCGTCCCTGGACCAGCTCCGCTCCTCGATCACGAGGTTGAGCGGCCGGTCGCTGGCGTTGCGGAGCAGGATCGTCCCGGGCTCGGCGAGCGGCCCTGCCACGACCGTGCCGCCCTCGGCCACGACCTCGGGAAAGGCGCCGCCCGCATGGTCGACATCGCTCTCGCCGCCGGCCTCGACCGTGCGCAGCCTATAGGCCCCGGGCTCGATGACGAGCGGCAGGGCCAGGGCGGCGCCGGGTGCCACCGCGTGCTGGACCAGCACATGCGGCGTCGCGGCCGGGCTCATCATGCAGTAGTCGGCGTCGGGCAGGTCCCGGAGCCAGCCGGCAGGCTGGAACACGAGCTCGACATTCGCCGCGAAGTCCCGCTCGTAGTCGATGTTGCAGCTCTCGCAATGCACGCCGCGCGGCATCTCGTAGAGATTGGTCACGACCGACTTGCCGACCCGGCAGCGCGGGCAGAGGATCGCCCAGCGCATCTCCAGGAGCCCGGCCGCCTGCGCCGCGACGCAGAGCTCGACCACGGCCGTCTCCGGCGCGCGCCATTCCCTAGCCAGGGCGAGCGGCCGGATGCGTTTGAGGTCGGCACGCGCGGCGGTGGTGAGCCAGGTGGCGAGGCGTTGCGTCAGTCCATGGCCGAAGGACCCGCTCTCGATCTCGGCGAGCGCAGCCTGCAGTCGCGCCTCGCTCTCCGGCTTGAGCCGGCAGGGCACGACGGGCGTGAGGGCCGGATCGTCGAGGGCGGCGACGCGCAGGTCGTTGGTCCGGACCAGGCTCGCCGCGACACGGGCAAGAGCGCCAACGCGGTCGACGACATTGCCGAGCAGCGAATCCCAGGCGGCCTCGAACGTGTAGACGACATGCGTGCCGGTTCCCTCCGCGGCGAGGCGCACATGCATGCTCACCGTTTTGAAGGGGCCCTTCGTGTAGCGCCGCACCTGCGTGAAGGAGTGCTGCTCGACCCATTCGCCGAAGCCCTCTTCCCACTCCACCTCGAACGGCCCGAGGCGACCCCGGCCGCGGCGCCGGACCGAGCCGTCCGGCCGGGCGGTGTCCTCTATGCTGTAGGCCTCGAGGCCATCCGTCAGCTCGTTGCCGCGCTCGGTGTCGGCGACGACCGCCCAGATCTCGGCCGGCGGCCGCGCGTATCGCCGCTCGAGCACGATGCGGCGCTGGCGCATGGCACGTGCGGCCTAGCCGGCAGCACGCTCCATGGCGACGCTGATCTGTGGCCCCTTGGCCAGGGTCTGGTAGACGACGCAGTACCGCTCGGTGAGCTTGAGGAGCGAATCGAGCTGTTCCTGAGGTGCGTCGGCATCGACGTCGAAGCGCAGGCGAATGGCCTCGAAGCCGACCGGCGCCTCGCGCTCGACGCCGAGCGTGCCGCGGAAGTCGAGGTCGCCCTCGGCGGTGACCCGGCCGGAGCGGAGCTCGATGCCGAGGGCCGTCGCCACCGCCTTCAGCGTCACCCCGGCGCAGGCGACCAGCGCCTCGAGCAGCATGTCGCCGGAGCAGAGCTCCTGGCCGGTACCGCCGGTGGCCGGATGGAGGCCGGCGATCTGGATGGCACGGCCGGTCTCGACCTTGCAGGCGATGGCCTGGTCGTCGACCTCACCCGAGGCGCGGAGCGTGATTCGGGCGGCCTCTGCGTCCTCGCGGTAGCGGCTCTTCAGGGGTGCCTGGAGCGCCTTCAGGGCGGCGGCGTCGAGCATCGGGGGATCTCCGGTGGTTGCGCGTGGCGGCTACCAGCCGCCGACAGCGACATTGGCCTGGGTGCTGGCGCGCTGGCGGGCGAGGCCGAGCGAGCCGTCGAGAGCATGCAGCACTCGGCGCTCGACGGCGATGAAGGCGTCGTCGAGCCGGTGGCGCGGGCGCGGCAGGTCGATGCGGATCTCCTTGAAGACACGGCCCGGGCTCGGCTGCATGACCACCACCCGGTCGGCGAGGAGGATGGCCTCCTCGACGTCGTGCGTGACCAGCGCCAGGGTCGGCCGGCTGGCCTCCCAGAGCGCCAGCAGCGCGTGCTGCAGGTCGGCCCGGGTGAAGGCGTCGAGGGCCGAGAAGGGCTCGTCGAGGAGCAGGACCTTGGGACGCGCGACGAGGGACCGGGCGATGGAGACACGCTGCGCCTGGCCGCCCGAGAGCTCGCGCGGCCAGCTCTTCTCGTAGCCGGCGAGGCCGATCCGCTCGAGCGCACGGGTGATGCGCTCCTGGCGTTCCGCCTTGGGCAGATGGGTGATGCCGAAGCCGATATTGCCGGCGACGTCGAGCCAGGGGAGCAAACGCGGCTCCTGGAAGACGATGCCGACCGCCTCGTGCGGCGCGGTGATGACCGTGTCCTCCACCGAGACCGTGCCCGAGCTCGGCGTGTCGAGGCCGGCAGCGAGCCGGAGCAAAGTGGACTTGCCGCAGCCCGAGCCGCCGATGATCGCCACGATCTCGCCGGCATCGAGCTCGAGCGAGAGATGGGTCAGGGCGTGGGTCCCGTTCGGGTAAATCTTTTCGAGCTGGTCGAAGCGCAGCATGGCGGCGGGCGGGCGTCGGCTCAACCGGCCGGCGCGTAGCCGTCCTTCCAGCGGAGGAAGGGGCGGGTGGCGGCGACGAGGAGCGCGTCGGTGAGCTTGCCGAGCACGGCGAAGACGAGGATCGAAGCGATGATCTGGTCCGGCTTGCCGAGCTGCTGCCCGTCGACGAGGAGGTAGCCCAGACCCTGCGAGGCGCCCATGAATTCGGCGGCAACGACGAACATCCACCCGAGGCCGAGGCCGGCCCTGAGCGCCAGGATATAGGCCGGGAGGATCGCCGGCAGGAGGATGCGCCGGACCAGGGCCGGGCCGGAGAGACGGAAGACCTTGCCGACCTCGACGATCTTGCGGTCGACCGAGAGGATCTCGCCCATCACGCCGAGATAGACCGGGAAGAAGACGCCGACGGCGATCAGCGCCACCTTCGACTCCTCGAAGATGCCGAGCCAGAGGATGAAGAGCGGGACCCAGGCGATCGACGGCACGGCCCTGAGCCCCTGCAGGGTCGGATCGACCAGCCGGCGGGTCAGGCCCGAATAGCCGGCGGCCGCCCCCACCAGGGTGCCGGCGATGGTGCCGATGACGAAGCCGACGGCGACACGCCAGGTGGTGATCCAGATGTGCTCCCAGAGATCGCCGCTGGCGGCGAGCTTGAAGAGCGTCTGGAAGATCGCGCTCGGCGGCGGCATCAGACGGCGCGAGGTCAGGCCGAGTGTCGCCGCCGCTTCCCAGACAAGGGCGAGCAGGACGGGCAGCGCCAGGCCGAGGACGAGCGGGCTGGAGAGCAAGGTCGCAAGCCCGCCGCCCGCCTTCCGGCGCCGGGCCGCGGGCGCCGGACGCCCGACCAGGTCAGCGGTCAGCTCGGCTCTGGCCATCGGCCCCGTTCTTTCTCCGCCCGCGCGCACGCACCCATCCCGTTACCGGCTCAGTCGGCGAGCGCCTCGCCGAAGCTCGGGTCGATCAGCTCGTCGAGGACAGCCTCGACATCGACCGATTCCTCGATGACGCCTGCCTGCTGGAGCGCCAGGCCGGCCTCGAGAATGGTCGCCCGCTGCTCCTCGCCGATCCGGTTATGGGTCAGCTCGGTCCGCTCACCAAGCTGCTTCTGCGCCACCTCGGCGGAAATCCCGGCCTCATCGGCGAGCATGGCGGCCAGCTCGTCCGGATGCTGAATTGCCCATTTGCGGCCTTCCTCGTAAATGGCGAGGACGCGGGCGATGATCTCCGGGTGCTCGGCCGCGAACTCCTCGCGGACATTGAGGATGCCCCAGCTGTTGGCGTCGGCGTTGCGGTAGAAGAGGCGGGCCCCCTCCTCGAGCTCGGCGGACGCCATCATCGGGTCGAGCCCGGCCCAGGCGTCGACATCACCGCGCGACAGGGCGGCGCGGCCGTCGGCGTGCTGCAGGAGGACGAAGTCGACATCGTCCTCGCCGAGCCCGGCATCGGCGAGCGCGCGCATCAGGAAGATGTGCGGGTCGGTGCCGCGGGTGACCGCCACGCTCTTGCCCTCGAGGTCGGCGACCTCCTGGATCGGGCTCTCGGCGGTGGTCACCAGCGCCGTCCATTCCGGCTTGGAGTAGACGTAGATCGACTTGATCGGGTTGCCGTTGATGCGCCCGACGAGCGAGGCGGCACCGGCGGTCGAGCCGAACTGGATGGCGTCGGCGCTGAGGAACTCGAGCGCCTTGTTCGAGCCGTGCGACTGCACCCAGCGCACCTCGATGCCGTCCTTCTCGAACTCCTCCTCGATCAGCCCCTGGTTCTTCAGGACCAGGCTCACCGGGTTGTAGAAGGCCCAGTCGACGACCAGCTCGTCGATCTCGGCGGCGTCGGCGGAGAGCCAGGGCTGCAGGAGCACCGCTGCCGCGGCGGCGGAAAGGAGCAGGCGGCGGGCGAAAGTCGGCATGGCATGCCTCCCAATTTCTCTATAATGGCTGTAAAATTTATTATTTACAGCTCCGAGGTGGTGGAGAGCTAGGAGTCGGCTCTTCTCTTGTCAAGCGGCGGCTGGGGCCGGCTCATGGGCTTGCGGTCGCACCCTCGATGGGCGACGCTGCATGGAGCTTCATGTGTCGAGGGTAACTGTAGCGCCATGTCGCCAACCGCAAAAGCCGAGCTCGATCCCGCCATCCGTGACGCCTGGCACGTCTGCGCCGTCGCCGCCGACATCGCGCCTGGGGGAACGTCCATCCAGCGCCTCTTCGGCCGGCGGCTTGAGGTGGCGCGGGACGACGCCGGTCGCCCGGTCGTCAGCGGTGACGGCAGGTCCCTGCCCGTGCTCGAGCGCTACGGCTTCATCTGGACCTCGCTCGGCACGCCGCCCGATGAGCTTTTCCCGCTCCCCGGCTATGACGAGCCCGATCGCAAGAACGTGGTGACGGGCTCCGTCGGCATCCGGGTCTCGGCGCCCAGGGCGGTCGAGAACTTCCTCGACATGGGGCATTTCCCGTTCGTGCATACGGGCATCCTCGGCGAGGAGCCGCATACCGAGGTGAAGGAGTATGCGGTCGCGATCGATCCGGTGGCCGACGAGGTGGTGGCGACCGAGTGCCAGTTCTACCAGCCGCAGGCGGCGGCGGGCTCGAGCGGCGGCGCGAAGACGGAATATGTCTATCGCGTGCCGCACCCCTACTGCGCCGTCCTCTACAAGACGAGCCCGTTCGACGCGGTGCGCATGGACATCGTCGCCATCTTCGCGCAGCCGGTGGGTGAGGAGGAGATCATCGGCCACACCATGATGTCGATCATCGACGACCAGAGCTCGCCCACCGACATTCGCCATTTCCAGCTCACCATCTTCGGCCAGGACAAGCCGATCCTCGAGAACCAGCGCCCGCGCAAGCTGCCGCTCGATCCGCGCGCCGAGACGCCGATCCGCGCCGACAAGTCCTCGATCATGTATCGCCGCTGGCTGACGTCGAAGGGCGTCGCCTATGGCGTGATCCCCGCACCCTGATGCTGACTGAAGAGCAGCGCCGCACCTGGCACCCGATCGCGTCGAGCACCGATCTGGTCGCCCGCCACGTCTTCGCCGGGGCGATCTGGGGGCAGGAGCTGGCCCTTTGGCGGGCCGATGACGGCCACGTCAATGTCTGGGAGAACCGCTGCCTGCATCGCGGTGTCAGGCTGACCATCGGCGTCAATCTCGGCAGCGAGCTGATGTGCCAGTATCACGGCTGGCGCTACGCCAACCGCACGGCGGGCTGCACCTACATCCCGGCGCACCCGGCGGACGCACCCGCGCGCACCATCTGCAACCGGGTCTACCCGGCGCTCGAGCGCCACGGCCTCGTCTGGGCGGCGCTCGAGGGGACGGTCGAGGAAGCGGCCCTGCCCGATCTGCCGGCGGACGGGATCGTGCTGCGGCCGATCCCGGTCGCGGTGCCGCCGGCCGAGGTTGAAGCGGCGCTCAGGGCGGCGTTCGCCGGGGACGACGTGCGCTGGCTGGTCCAGCCGGTGGATGCCGGCAGGTCAGTCATCCGGGGTGTGCTGGCCGAGGCGCCGGCGGAGCCCCTGCCCGCGCTCCGTGCCTGGTCGGCCCGGCTCGGCCGCCTGCGTGACCGACTGGAGGCCCTGCCCAGGCCGTCCGTCGAATCCATCCCGGCCGAGCTGCACCGGGTCGATCCTGCCCTCGCCGGCATGCCCGAGCCCGGCCCGGCCGGGACGAGCCTGCGGGTCCGGGTGGCGCGCAAGTGGCCGGTGGCGGAGGACGTCACGGCCTTTCGCCTGGCGCCGCGCGCCGGCGAGCTGCCGGCCTTCCAGCCGGGGGCGCATATCGACGTCGCCCTGCCCAACGGCCTGACCCGGCAGTACTCGCTGACCAACGGCCCCGACGACACGCGGGCCTGGGTGATCGGCGTCAAGCGCGAGCCGGCGGGGCGCGGCGGGTCGGCCTGCCTGCACGACACGGTGCGCGAGGGCGACGTGCTCGCCGTCTCGCCGCCGCGCAACAATTTCCCGCTCCGCCGCGACGGGCTCCTCACGCTCTTCGTCGCCGGCGGCATCGGGCTGACGCCGCTCCTCGCCATGGCGCGCACACTCCACCTGGGGCACCTGCCCTACCGCTTCCACGCCTTCGCCCGCTCCGCAGCCCACCTGCCCTTCCCGGATGTGCTGGACGGGCTCGGCGAAACGGTCGAGTGCCATATCGGCCTCGACCCGGCCGCCACCAAGGCGGCGCTCGAGGCGATCATCGGCCCCCAGGGCGAGAAGCACGAGCTCTATGTCTGCGGGCCGACGCCCTTCCTCGATGCCGCCCGGACCATCGCCACGGCCAGGGGCTGGCCGGACGAGGCCGTGCATTTCGAGTATTTCACGAACGCGCGGCCGCGCGACGCGTCCACCGCCTTCGAGGTGGCGCTGGCGCGATCGGCGCTCAACGTCGAGGTCCAACCCGGCCAGAGCATCGTCGAGGCCGTGGCTACGCACGGCATCCACATCCCGACATCCTGCGCCCAGGGCGCTTGCGGCACCTGCCGGGTCGGCGTGATCGAGGGGACGATCGACCACCAGGACGTGCACCTGACCCCGTCCGAGAAGGCGAAGGGCGACTGCCTCATGGCCTGCGTCAGCCGGGCGGCGACGGGCCGCCTCGTCCTCGATCTCTGAGCCGCCGATGCTGACCCTTTACGACTACGAGCTCTCGGGCAGCTGCTACAAGGTGCGGCTGATGCTGGGCTTTCTCGGCCTGGCGCACGCAACGCGGCATGTCGATTTCCATCCCGGCCGGGAGCACAAGTCGGACGCTTTCCTGGAGATCAATCCGCTCGGCCAGCTGCCGGTGATCGACGACGACGGCTATGTGCTCCGGGACGCCAACGCCATCCTCGTCTACCTCGCTTCGGCCCATGACAAGAGCGGGCACTGGGGCTTCGGCGGCGACGCGGCGCGCAACGGCCGGATCGCCGAATGGCTCGGCTTCGCCGGCGACCTCACGGGCACGATCGGTGCCGCCCGGCTGCACGACGCCTTCTTCTACGACCTCGATGCGGATGCCGCCCGGGCGGGCGGGCGGCGGCTGCTTGGCATCCTCGACGAGCATCTCTGGTTCCAGGAGCGGCAGGAAGCCTCGTGGCTGGCGCCCGGCGACCATCCTTCGATCGCCGACATCGCCTGCTTCCCCTACACCGCCCTCGCCCAGGACGCCGACCTCGACCTCGCCGACTACCCGGCGATCCGCCGCTGGCACGATCGCTTCAAGCGCGTGCCGGGCTTCACGGTGATGCCGGGGGTGTTCCCGGCGCGAGGGTGAGCTGGAGGAATTGCCGCCAGCCCATCCGTATGCTTATGATGCGAGCATTGGGATTGTCCGGGAAAAGGACCATGCGTGACGTCAGCCTGGCCGAAGCCAAGGCGCAACTGAGCGACCTCATCGCCGAAGCCGAAGCCGGCGAGGCGGTACGCATAATCCGTCGGGGCAAGCCCGTCGCCCGCATCGTCGCTGTTGAACCGGCACGGAAACCTATCGATCTGGCACGGCTTCAGGCAGTGACGGCGACCATGGCAGAAGCGCCGGCTGCGCCAGAGCCTTTTGTCCGGCAGATGCGTGACGAGGATCGCTATTGAGGCTCTATCTCGATACGTCGCTCGTCGTCGCCGCACTGACCAGAGAAACCGAAACCACACGAATTCAGCGCTGGCTGGCCGACCAAGTGGTCGGCGAATTGGCTATCAGCGGATGGGTCGTAGCCGAGTTCTCATCTGCCTTGTCGATCAAGCTGCGGACGGAACAACTCGATCTGGAACATCGTGCCAGAGCGTTGGCCGCGTTCGCGGACCTGCGAGCCAACAGCCTGACGGAATTCCCGATCACCGGCGCCCATTTTCGCGCCGCGGCACTCATGGCGGACCATCACTTGCTGGGCCTGCGCTCAGGCGACGCGCTCCATCTCGCAGTGGCGGCGGAGAATGGTGCCACGCTCTGCACGCTGGACCGCCGCCTTGCCGATGGCGGCAGAAGCCTCGGTGTTTCGACCCGCCTTGTTTAAGCCCCGTCGCCCTTGGCTACCCCACGAACTCGGCCACCAGCCGGTTGAACCTGGCCGGGTTCTCCATGAACATGAAATGGTTGCCGCCCTCGTGCTCCTCGAAGATCTCGAGACTGGAGCCCGCGATGACGCTCTGGATCCAGACTTGTGAGCGCCAGTCGATCAGGCTTCTGCGGCCGCCGATGATCAGGGTCGGCAGGTCGATGCGGCGGATGACGTCGCGCCAGTCCTGGGTGGCGTGGTTGTAGAGCAGGGTCGCGGCGTGGCGGCGCGGCAGCTTGAGGTTCTGCTCGATCACCCAGTCGACCCGGGCCCGGTCGTAAGCGTCGGTGAACATGCCGCCGACGAACTGTCGCGTGACCTCGGCACCGCCCTGGCTGGCGAGGCCGTTGATGGTGGGATAGAGGCTCTCGTGGTCGAGGATCGGGCCGGCCGCGAGGCGCTCCTCCTCGGCCCAGACCGGATTGGCCATGATGACGGGCATCTGGTCGACGAGGACGAGGCAGTCGATGCCGTCGCTCCCGAACGTGTCGAGGTAGCTCCAGATCACCGAGCAGCCCATGGAGTGACCGAGCAGGGTCACCCGGTCGAGCTCGAGCGCCGCCAGCACATCACGCAGGTCCTTCGCCAAGCGGGCGATCCGGTAGCCGTGCTCGGGCTTCCCGGACTCGCCGTGGCCGCGGTGATCCAGGGCGATCAGGCGGTAGCGGTGGCGGAGCCCCTCGAGCTGGGCGCCAAACTGGGCGGCGGTCTGCGACCAGCCCGGTAGCAGCACGATCGGTTGCCCTGCGCCAGCCTCGTCATAGTTCAGCTCGACGCCGTCGCTCGTCCTGACCCTGGGCACGTTGCACCTCCCTCGCCGGTCGGTCCCTTTGTCGGGACCCTTCCGTGGTGCCACGGATCGGCGGCACGACCAAGCCCGCGGGCGCGCCTCACGCCCTGCGGCACGCGATCCCGAGCTCGTGGCGGTGGTCGTCGTCGAGGCCGTGGATGTGGAGTGTGAGGGCTGCCGTCGGATGGCGGTGGATGGTGGCGGGCTCGAGCCGGCCGCGCTGCAGCACGACGGCACGGGTGGCGAGCCGCTCGAGGGCGGCGCGGTCGTGCGAGACGATCACCATGGTCGCATCGAGCCCGGCCAGAAGCTCCAGCATGCGCGCCCGGTTGGCGTCGTCGAGGGCGTTCGTCGGCTCGTCGAGCAGCAGCACCTCGGGCGCCATGGCGAGGAGGCCGGCGAGCGCCACCAGCCGCTTCTCGCCGCCGGACAGGCGGTGGGTGATGCGCTCCGCCAGGTGGGCGAGGCCGAGCCGGTCGAGGGTCGCCCTGGCCGTGGCGAAGGCGGCCTTCGGCGTCTCGCCCAGATTGAGCGGGCCGAAGGCGACGTCCTCCTCCACGGTCGGGCAGAAGAGCTGGTCGTCCGGGTCCTGGAAGAGGAGGCCGACCCGCCGGCGCACGCGTCGGAAGTCGGCCTCGGTGATGCAGGGCCTGCCGAAGGCGAGGAGGCGGC
This sequence comes from uncultured Geminicoccaceae bacterium, assembly GCA_964528705.1. Classification (GTDB taxonomy): domain Bacteria; phylum Pseudomonadota; class Alphaproteobacteria; order Geminicoccales; family Geminicoccaceae; genus SLRI01. Next base: position 5,910 of record CAZGUW010000065.1, on the reverse strand, counting down.
CGGCGACGGGCTTCTCGAGGCCGACGAGCGCGCGCAGCAGCGTCGTCTTGCCGGCGCCGTTGGCGCCGACCAGCGCCAGCCGCTCGCCCCGCCCGAGGCGGAGGTCGGCACCGTCGAGCACGCGGCTGGCACCACGCTGCAGCACGACACCGTCGAGGGCGAGGACGGTGCTCATGGGCGCCCGCCCGCCAGAGCGGCGAGCAGAGCGGCCAGGACGCCCGTGGCGAAGACGGCATCGACCCCGCCGAGGCGGCCGGTTGCTGCCACCGGCAGGGCCCCCTGCCAGAGGCGCAGGCGCATCCCCTCCTCCACCCGCTCCGCCCGCTCGAGGGCGCGCACCAGCGTCATGCCGGCGAGCCAGCCGAAGCTGCGCAGCGCATGGATGGAAAGGCCGGCCCGGAAACCGCGCGCCCGCGCCGCCTCGCGCATCCGGCGGAGCTCCGCCTGCAGGAGGGCGCCATAGCGGATGACCAGAAGGAAAAGCTGGACCAGGCGCACGGGCGTGCGCAGCCGGGCCAGGGCCTGGCCGAGGCGGATGGGTTCGACGGTGGCGAGAAGGGCGAGGACGATGAGCGCCGATGCGGTGACCCTGAGCATCAGGGCGAGCGCCAGCCTCAGCCCGTCGGTGGTCGCGGTCAGCGGCCCGAGCTGCAGCAGGGTCTGGCCGGGCGTGGTGAAGGGCAGGACGAGGAAGAGCGCCGCCATGATGCCCTCAACATGCACGAGGCGCCAGGCGAGGCCGGCCGGGCGCCAGCCGGCCGCAAGGGCGAGAGCGAAGGCGGCGGCGACGGCGAGGAGCCCGGCAGCCGGGCCATCCAAGCTCAGCACGGCGAGCACCAGGGCCAGGGCACCCAAAAGACGGGTGCGCGGATCGAGCGATGCCAGGAAATCCCGGCTCAAGACCCGCCACCTCGGCGGCGGGCGGCGACCCAGAGTGCGGCCCCGGCTATGCCGGTGATCATGCCGATCCCGGCCATGATGTCGCTGAAGCGCAGCCGCGCCTCGGCTTCGGCCAGGGCCTCGAGCAAAGGCCGCGTCTGGCGCGCCACAGCGGCCTCGACCCTGGCTTCGATCAGCTCGGCGAGGGCATCGGCATCGATCGTGGACGAAAGCCCCTCGCCTGCGCCGGGGACGGCGAAGCGGTCGGCCCCGAGGATCGCCTCCGCCCGGTGCCCCTCGCCGGCATCGAGCACGAGGCGGAGCGGGCCGGGCCCGTCATAAGGAAAGGCGAAGCTGCCATCGGCCTCGACCGGCAGGCCGGCCACGACCGGCACCTCACCGGCGGCGGCGCTTACCCGGGCCGTCGCGGCACGGCCGCCGCCGACGAAGAAGCCGTAGCCGCTGACCGTGCCGGCCTCGACTGTGGCGAAGAGCTTGAGCTGATGGGCGCCGGCCGAAACCGGCAGACCCAGGGCCAGCAGTACCAGAAGAACGAGGGCCGGCCTCATGTGGCGAATGCCGCCGAGGGTGCCAGGAGCTCCGGACGGACCTTCTTCAGAAAGCCCACGGCGAAGGCGGTGACCAGGCCCTCGACGAGCATCAGCGGCAGGTTGGCGAAGCCGACCAGCGGCGCGGCGCCGGCGAGCCCCTCGCCCGAGAGGGTGAGAGCCAGCGCCACGCCGAGCGTGGTGAACGCCACCGCGAGCGCAGCACCCAGCCCCGCCGCGAGCATGGCCGGGCCGGGTGCGGCACGGGCGACGAAGCCGCGCAGCAGAAGGCCGACCAGCACGCCCGGCAGCGCGATGTCGAGCGTGTTGATGCCGAGCGTCGTCAGCCCGCCGACACCGACGAGCAGGAGCTGCAGGACGAGGCCGACCAGCACGGCCGGAAAGGCGGCGCTGCCGATGGTGAGGCCCATCAGCGTCGCCAGGAGGAGATGCACGCTCGACGGCCCGAGCGGGATCATGACCAGCGAGACGGCAAAGAAGGCGGCGGCGAGGATGGCCGTGCGGGCGAGCCGGCTCTCGTCGAGGCGGCGCAGGCCGATGGCCACGCCGACACCGGCTGCGGCCGTCCCGGCGAGGAGCACGGGCCAGGCGAGCACGCCGTCGGCGATATGCGCCATGGCCCGCCTCAGTTCACGCCGGGCACGTCGGTGGCCCGGACCCAGATGAGCCCGCCGAGCTCGACCGGGGCGGGCGTGCCGTCGTGTGCCGGCAGCGTTTCGTCGGCCTCGATCAGCGCGGCGAAGCCCCACCAGCCGGCGAACGGCATGGCGTAGGCGAAGACGCCCTGGGCGTCCGCCTTGATCACCTGCGAAGCGAAGGCGTCGTTGGGCAGGGCGATGCGGCCGTCATTGACGAACGCCACCTCGATCTCGGCGAATGGCACGGGCTCGCCTTCGGCCAGGACCACACCGCGGAAGAGATTGCCGGTCCAGAGGCCATTCGGGCGGGCCAAAGGCTCGATCTCGACGGGCAGGTCGAGACGTGCGTCCCAGCCCTCGCCCGAGGCCCAGCTGTCCACCACCACCTTCGCGTAGTGGACGATATGGCGCCCCTCGGCCGGCTCGTAGTAGGGCTCGGGCTCGACGAAGAGCACGGCAGCACCCGGCTCGGGCAGCCCCACCTCGGCCCGCCAGGCGGCAGCGCCGTCGACGTCGCGGGGCTGGAGGCTCGCGCTGAGATCCGTGGTCTGGCCGCCCTGCACCATGCCGAAGCGCCGCGGTACCGCCATGGGCATGGCCGGGCCGCCCAGGGCCGGGTGGGTGAAGACCAGGTCGACCGTCACCGTGCCACCCTCCGGCAGCACGTCGGCGCTCGGCAGGATGGTCTGGAAATGCGCGGCGGCTGGGGTCGCCGCGAGCCAGAGCGTGGCGACGAGGCCGAGGCGGATCGACAAGCGGCTCTCCCGAGGTCTTCTGCGCGTATGAAGTTTCGATACAAAGCTCACACGCGCCGCGGGGCAGGTCAAGGCGGTCGGCGCCTTCCCTTTGCCTCGTCTGCAGGGTGGTCTATCTCCATGTTCAAACAGCAAGAGGGAACAGCATCATGGCTCTCCTTTCCCGGCGCGCAGCGCTCGTCGCCACCGGTGCCACCCTTGCCGCCCCGGCTGTCCTGGCCGGTCGGCCGGCCCTGGCCGCGGCACCGATGCAGGAGCCGATGCGGCCCCGCGTCTATCGCTTCAGGCTCGGCGAGTTCGAGATCACGACGCTGCTCGACGGTGCCGTACAGCTCGACGGCCCGCACCCGATCTTCGGCGCCAACCAGACGACCGAAGAGGTCGCCGCCCATGCCGAGGAGAACTTCCTGTCCTCGGAACGCATGGAGATCAGCTTCACGCCGACGCTCGTGAACACTGGCGAGCAGCTGGTGCTGTTCGACAGCGGCAACGGGCCGAAGGGTTTTGCCGAGGGCCGGCTCGTCGACGTGCTGGTCACCGCCGGCTACAGCCCCGAGCAGGTCGACACGGTGGTCATCACGCATTTTCACGGCGACCACATCGGCGGCCTGATGCTGGATGGCGCCCCTGCCTTCCCGAACGCCAGCTACGTCACCAACGCGGTCGAATACGATTTCTGGAGCCACGACGACCGGCTCACCGGCCCGACCGAGAACACTGCCGCACTCGTGCGGGCCAATGTCGTGCCGCTCGCCGAGCGGACCAGCTTCATCGGCGACGGGGCCGAGGTGGTCCCCGGCATCACCGCGCTTGCCGCCTTCGGCCACACGCCGGGCCACACGGCGTACATGATCGAGAGCGCCGGACGCCGGCTACTGCTCTGGGCGGACACCTCCAACCACTACGTGCTGTCGGTGCAGAAGCCCGACTGGCATGTCGGCTTCGACATGGACAAGGAGGCGGCGGTCGCCACGCGCAAGCGGCTGTTCGACATGGCGGCGGCGGAGCGCCTGCCGGTCACGGGCTACCACATGCCCTTCCCGGCGGTCGGCTTCGTCGAGGCGCTCCCCGACGGCAGCTATCGCTGGGTGCAGACGAGCTACCAGCTGCACCTCTAGACGCGCTGGACCGTTCGACAATCGGGGCGAAGCCGGCTATCGCTCGGCGGCATTTCGTACTCCAGCTCCGAGGATATCAGCCATGGCCGATCCAACCCCGCTCCGCATCGGCACGATCGGCCACGGCATGATGGGGGTCTGGCACAGCCAGAACCTCGAGGGTCTTCCCGCCGTGAAGGGGACCATCGTCGGCCGCCGCCAGGAGCCGACCGAGGCCTTTGCCGCCGAGCACGGCTACGCCAGTGCGACGACCGATCTCGACTCCATGCTGGCCGATCCCGCGATCGATGCCGTGGTGGTGGCGAGCCCGTCCGAGGCGCATGTCGAGCACTGCCTCGCAGCGCTCGCCGCCGGCAAGCACGTGCTGCTCGAGATACCGATAGCGCTCGACCTCGCCGGGTCCGAGCGTGTGGCGGCGGCCGCGGCGGCGAGCGACCGCGTGGTCGCCGTCTGTCACCCCTGGCGGCACCGGCCGGAGTTCATCGCCCTGCAGCAGCGGCTCGCCGCCGGTGAGGAAAAGCTCGGCATGGTCGAGGGCCGCTTTCTCATCCACCGGCTGGAGAACGTGGGCGGGACCGGCTACCGGCGGAGCTGGACTGACAATATCCTCTGGCACCACGGGGCGCATCTGATCGACCTCGCCTGCTGGATGATGGGCGAGGTCGACGAGGTCGCGGGCTTCATGGCGCCGGTCGATCCCCGGACGGGCATCCCGATGACCACGGCGATCAACATGGCAAGGCAGGACGGTGCCTCGGCGCATCTTCTTTTGACCTATCTCAGCGAGCTCAAGCACAACGAGGCCATGGTCCTGACCGACCGGGACAGCTACCGGATCGACGTCCCCCGGCACGAGCTCTCGACGGCGTCGGGTACCACGAAGATCGACGCCGAGCCCGATCTCTGCCGCCGCGTCATGGAGGACTTCGTCGAGGCCTGCCGCCTGGGTCGGCGGCCGCGCGTGACACCGGACGACGTCATGCCGGCGATGCGGGCGATGCAGGTCATGCAGGACGCCTGGGACGCCCGTTACGGCGTGCAGGACCTGCCGGGCCGCGAGCTGGCGCGGCTGAGTCAGGGTCGGTAGGTCCCGAAGCTCCACAGGCGGCCCTCGCAGTCCCGGGCTGAGTACTCGCGCGAGCCATACTCTGTGTTGCGGGGCTCCGTGACGATCTCCGCCCCGGCGGCGCGCGCGCGATCGCAATGGGCGTCGACCTCGTCGACCACGACGTAGATGCCGATGGGGTTCCTGGCCCAGGGGTTGCCCGGCTCGTCGCGGGCGCTGCCGAGCATCAGGATGCCGTTACCGAAGCTGAGCTCGGCGTGGGCGATCTTGCCATCGCCGGTCGGATGGACGGCCTTCTCGGCAAAGCCGAAAGCTTCCTGCAGCCAGCGCACGGCGTGCGGTGCGTCGTCATAGGTGGCGGCCGGGAAGAGCGTGGCGGTAACGGTCGAGTTCTCGGACATGAGGCCTTCTCCATCAGGTGGAAGGCCAGACTGCGCCTCTGGCACCTGTCCGTCTTGGACGAATGTCACGGGGCGTCGTCGAGCACGCCGGTGCCGTCGGCGAGCATGCGCCGGCGCAGTGCCGTCGGGCTCTCGCCGGCGAAATCTCGGACCTCGCGGTTGAAGTGCGGCTGGTCGTAATAGCCCGAGGCCGTCGCCACCTCGGCCAGCGGCCAGCCGGAAGAAAGCCGGCTCATCGCCCGCTCGAAGCGCATCAGGCGCCCCACGGTTCGCGGTGGCAGCCCGATCTGGTCGAGGAAGAGACGATGCAGGCGGGTTCGGGTGGTGTCGAGTTCCCGGGCGATCGTCGCGACCGGCTGGTGCGGCAGCCGTTCGAGGGCCCGGGCGACGAGGGTTGATGGCCGCGGGCCGGCAACGAGTCGGGCCGTGAAGGCTGTGTCCAGAAGGTCGAAGCGGGTCGCCCAGTCGGGAATTGCGGCGAGCC
>CAZGUW010000064.1:0-19103 GCA_964528705.1 uncultured Geminicoccaceae bacterium | reverse complement strand
CCGGACGCCCTTCATGGCATGGTCTCAGCCGGCCGCCGCGACCACGCCATTGGTGAGTGCCCGGTCCTCGAGCCGGTCGAGCGCCTGGCGGAGCAGGCCGTCGATCACCTCCATGTCGTAGATCCCGCCATGGGTGCTCTCCGGGATGGTCTCGACCATGACCGGGTCGACCAGCGTGTCGATCAGGCGCTCGGAGCGGGCGCGCGGCACGATCCGGTCGTTGCTGGCGAGGATGACGGCGGTCGGCACCGCCTTGTCGGCAAGATGGTCCGTGCTGCGGAAGGGATGCTTGATCAGGTAGCGGACCGGCACCACGAGGTAGCGGCTGGCCGCCACCGCCTCGATCGAATCGAAGGGTGTGACCAGGAGCTGGCCGGCGAGCGGGCGCTGCGACGCGAGATAGGCGGCGACACCCGAGCCCAGGCTGAAGCCGAAGGCGTAGGTGCGCTCGGGGGAGAGGCCCTTGACCATGGTGTCGTGGATCATGAGCGCGTCCTCGAAGAGCGCCTTTTCGCTCGGCTTGCCCTCCGAGGGCTGGTAGCCCCGGTAGTGGAAGACGACGATGTCGACATCCTTCAGGCGGTGCGCCAGGAAGGTGGTGCAGTCGTCGGCGTTCCAGGCATTGCCGCTGAAGCCGATGACGAGGCCGCGGCTCCGGCCGGCGGCCCGGACCAGGTTGCCGACCAGCCGGTCGCCGTTGGCGGCGCGCAGCTCGAGCCGCTCGTTGCCGGGCGGCAACGGGTAGTTGCTCTTCGCCGCCATGTCGCGGCGGAAGATCATGCTGTCCTGCATGAGGTAGAGACCGCCCACGAGGATGCCGTAGAGAGCGACGCCGCCCAGGATCAGATTCACCAGCCCACTCCAACGCGATTCCGGGAGGACATAGGATGCCGGCGGGCCCGAAGCCAGTCACCTGCGACGCCAACTCCGGCAACTGTGGCAGTGGCGACCTGCTGCCGACGGCCCTGGTCACCGGCGGCGCCGTCCGCGTCGGGCGCATCCTGGCGCTGGCCCTGGTCGAGCTGGGCTTCGCCGTGGCGCTCCACTGCAACCGGTCGACCGCGGCGGCGGAAGCGCTCGCCGGCACCATCGAGGGCGCGGGCGGCCGGGCGGTCGTCGTGCAGGGCGACCTCGCCGAACCCGAGGGTGCGGCCGCCGTGGTCGACGCGGCGGCAGAGGCACTCGGTGAACCGCTCGGCATGCTGGTCAACAACGCCGCCCTCTTCGTCGCCGATTCGCTGGCCACCCTGGAGCCGTCGACCCTGCGCCGGCAGCTCGCCGTCAATCTCGAGGCCCCGGCCCTGCTGGCCCGGGCCTATGTGGCGCAGCTGCCGGCGGCGGCGTCCGGCCTCGTCCTCAACATCTCGGACCAGCGCGTCGCCAACCCGACCGCCCATTACCTGAGCTACTCGATCAGCAAGGCCGGGCTCGAGATGCTGACCGCCGTGCTGGCCCGCTCGCTCGCCCCGCGCATCCGTGCCGTCAACCTGGCGCTCGGCCAGGTCATGGCAGCACCGGGCATGGACCCGGCCCGTTTCGCCGAGCTGGTCGAGGCGACGCCCCTCGGACGGACGACGAGCGAGGGCGAGATCGCCCGGGCGGTCCAGCTCATCGTGCGCTCGCCCTCGATGACCGGCACGACGCTGACGCTCGACAGCGGCCTCGCCACCGGCTGGCTGGCACCGGGCTGAGCGCTGATGTTCACAGCAGGGATTCGCGGCGGCGCTGCTGGCGCAGCAGCCAGGGGGCGATGTCGTCCTTGGTCATCGGCGGGTCGCTCATCAGGCACTCGGCGGCGTCGCAGCCGGCGCGCTTGAGCATCTGCAGCTGGCTGTTACCCGGCACCTCCTCGGCGACCAGCCGCACGCCGAGGTGCCGGCCGAGCTGGATGACGGCGTCCGCGAATAGCGTTCTGTGGCGGTCGCTCGGCACACCCTCGAGCAGGGACTGCGCCAGCTTCAGGGTCTCGATCTCCTGGTCGCGGAGCAGGGTCAGGGAGAGCATGGCGTCGCCATAGCCGCGCACGGCGACCCGGATACCCCGCTTGCGCAGCTGGTCGATCGTGCCGAGGCCGCTGGTGCGGTCCTCGTAGAGCGTGGCCTCGTCGAACTCCAGCTCCAGGCTCGCGGGCTCCAGCGCGTGGCGGCCGAGGGCGAGGAGCGCCCGGTCGGCGGTCTCGACCCAGCCCTCGGCCGGCTGCTGCAGGACGGGGATGGCGAGGTGGTCGACCCGGCAGCCGGCGGCCCGCATGGCGGCGAGCTCGGCGGCCCCGGCCTCGATCATCCAGTCGGTCAGGCGCTCCAGGAACCTTGGTCCCTCGACCATGCCGAGGAAGCGGTCGGGGCCGAGCACGCCGCGCTCGGGGTCGCGCAGCCGGGGGCGGGCGGCGAGGCCGACCAGCGGCGAGCGGAGCGTGACCTGCGGCTGGAAATGCAGCTCGAAGCGCTGCTCCTGGAGGGCGAGATCGAGCCCGCCCTTCGGCGCCGGCTCGACCATCCGCCCGGCCAGGGCCGGCGTGATCCGGCCGCTGACGGCGGAGAGGCTCATGTCGTGGAACCGGCAGGAGCGGCCGCCGGCCTGCTTAGCCCGGTGCATGGCCGCCTCGGCGAGCCGGAGCAGCTCCTCGGCTCCACTGGCGTCGATGGGGTAGAGGGCGACGCCGAAGCTCGCGGTCGGGCGCAGGACCTCGCCGGCGAGGGCCGTTGGCGCCTCGATCACCTCCATCAGCTTCTGCACGACGAGAGCCGCGTCCTCGGGCCGCTGCAGGTTCTCGATCAGCACGGCGAAGCTGTCGGCGTCGAAGCGGGCGATGGTGTCGGTCTCGCGCAGACGATGGCCCAGGCGCTCGGCGATGATGCCGAGCAGGCGGTCGCCGGCATCGTGGCCGAGCCGCTCGTTGATGGCGCGGAAGCCGTCGAGGTCGAGGGCGATGACGCCGGCGCCGAGGCGATGGCGGCGGGCGCTGGCGAGCGCCTGGTGGACGCGATCGAGGAAGAGCGTGCGGTTGGCGACCCCGGTCAGCCGGTCGGTGGCCGCCGGCGGGTCGATCCGGCGGGTGTTGCGGCTGCGGTTGATGGCGAAGCGGATGCAGCGGTCGAGCCGGCCCGTGTCGAACTCGTCCTTGTCGAGATAGTCGGCGATGCCGATCTCGAGCGCCGCCCGCTCGAGTTCCGCGTCGCCGACGCCGCTGACGAGGATGATGGGCCGCTTGAAGCCGCGGCGGATCGCGATCTCGGCGAATTCGAGGCCGGTCCGGCCGGCGAGGCGATAGTCGACGAGACAGGCATCGAACCGGTCCGTCGCGATCTGCCTGAGCCCGGCCTCGACGCTGCTCGCCCAGACGACATCGAAGCGGGTCTCCGGTGCCCGGGCCAGCAGCTCCTCGGTGATGTCGTAGTCCTCCTCGTCGTCCTCGACGATGAGGAGGCGGATGATCGGCCGCTCGCTGCTCTGCAGGAGCGATTCCTCGATATCCGCATTCGCCGGCTCGTGATCACCCAGGCGGACCGGGCCGCGCAGCGTGTCGAGCGGCACCACGTCGCCGCTCTCCGCCGGTCGATTGCCGCGACTGCCGGCGCCCGCGTCGCTGGCGACGGGAAGCCGGTCGGTGCGTGGTGCCATCGTGGTCATGAGGGCGTATCAGAGTCCGATTTAAACCATTGATAGATGAACGCTATAGTTTGACGCTTGCAAGTTGTCGAGAGGCTCGCGCCCGACGGTATGCCGGTATGGCTCTAGGTGTCGCGCCGTTGACGCAGCGAGCGGTCGGTGATCAAGCCACGGCCAGCAAGAAAGGGGGGGTGGAACCGGCGCCGATGGTGGCAAACCTGCAGTTCAACGGCGTGGTGTCCATCGACGAATCTCTCGACTGGTGGTTGCGTCATCCCGTGCTGGACGAGAAGTCCGCGGCCATCATGAACCGCTACTACAGCAGCTACCGGCGGCACTTCGGCACCTATGCCCGGCGCCACTATGCCGGCCAGACCCGGGAGATCGAGGCGCTCGCGGCGCAGCGGCCGGGTGCGCGCCTGCTCGAGATCGGCGCCGGCTGCGGCACCGAGGCCCTCTGGCTGGCGCTGCGCGGCTGCTCGGTCCTGGCGATCGATGTCGACCGGGAGCGCCTCGCGGTCGCGGCGGCGCGGCAGGCGGTGGTCGAGGGGATCGTCGGCCGGAAGCTGGCCCTGGAGTTCCGGCCGGCCTCGGTCTTCGATCTCGAGCCCAAGCCCGCCTTCGACCTCGTCTGGATGGAGCAGACCTTTCATCACATCGAGCCGCGCCGGCAACTCTATACGACGCTCGCCAGGCTGGTCCGGCCGGGCGGGCATGTCGTCATCGCCGATACCAATGGCTGGAATCCGCTGATCCAGGCCTCGCTCTTTCGCCAGCGCGGGCTGCGGACGATCGTCGACCGCACACTCCCGGACGGGCGGCGCCTGCACTACGGACAGGAGCGCATCAGCATCCCGCCCGTTCTCACGAGGGGCTTTGCCGCGGCCGGCTTCGAGCGGCGGTCGGTGCGCTATTTCCGGGTCATGGCCAACACACCCGTGGCGGATCGCTGGCTGCGGTGGGAGCGCCGCGTGCCGGGCTGGCTGCTGCCGGCCTTCACCCACTACGTGCTGACGGCGCAACGCGCCCCGGTCGCGGCCCGAGGGAGCGGCGCGCCGCTACTGGGTGAGCGGCGAGCGCAGGAAGGTGTCGGGGGCAGGCTCGACGACGATCGCCGTGCCGTTGTCGATCTCCAGCACGGCGAGGCCGTGATCGGTGGTGCCGTCTGGCCTGAGCCGGAAGATGCCGGCGCGGCCGATGAAGCCGCTGGGGTCGACCAGCACGTCGCGGGGGAAGGTGCGGTCACTGGCGGCGACCACGGCGGCCAAGGCGGTCGCGTCGTAGGCGAGCCCGGCGAGCGTCGCCGGCTTGCGATTGAAGGTACGCTCGAACTTCGCCTGGAAGTTGCGCTCGCCTTCCGGCGAAAGGCCGGCATACCAGCCGCGCTGGAGGGTTTCCTCGAAGAGGAGCCTGGGGTCGTCCTCCCAGAGCATGGTGCCGAGCGGGCGGGTGGTCCTGAGATCCACGTCGTAGAAGGCGAGCAGGGCGCCGATCGAGCGCAGCCTGGCGCCGCCGTCGGCGATCAGGATGGCGTCGAACTGCCTTGTGTTGCCGCTGGTGCCGGGCGGGCTGTTCTCCGGCGGCTCCCGGTAGCCCGTGAACTCGCGGACCACGCGCGCCGCCTCGCGCTCGTCCGGCGGGTAGAAGGCATACGCCGGGCCGTCCAGGCTGGCGACCGAGCCCTGGAGCGCCTCGGTGAAGCCGTTGATGGCCCGCTGCCCGTAGGCATCGTCGGGGGCGAGCGCGCCGATCCGGATGACACCCTGCTCGCGGGCGAAGCCGACGACGCGGGCGACCTGCTCCTCCGGGCGAAAGCCGAGCACCCAGACATCTTCGCCGGCGACCGCCGTGTCGTTGGAGAAGGAGACGACCTTGATGTCGTGCTCCTTCGCGACCGTGGCGACGGCCGCCGTGGAGGCGGAGAAGAGCGGGCCGAGGATCAGCTCCGCCCCGGCGGCGATGGCGTCCTCGGCGGCGGCGGTGGCTCCTGCCGGCGTGCCGCCGGTATCCCGGGGAAGGAGCGTCATGTCGGTGGGGCCGACGTCGAAGAGGGCGATCTCGGCGGCGTCCAGCATGTCCTGGCCGACGCTGGCCGCCTGGCCGCTCAACGGCAGGAGGAGGGCGATCTTGACAGGCCCCGCCGGCACGGGCTCGGGCTCGGCCACCACCGGCGGTGGTTGCTCGTAGACCGGACCGGTGGTTTGCTTGGCACAACCGGCCAGCGCCAGGATCAGACCGACCGCGGCGAGCCTGGGAAGGGAGTGTCTTGAACTCGCCATCGCCCGAATCCGTAAAACCATTGCGCGAAACCTGCGCAGACGAAACTACGGGAGGCCGGCGCCGGAGTAAACTCGCTGCTGGCCTCTATCTGGTGGCGACGCCGATCGGCAATCTCGGCGACATCGGCGAGCGGGCGAAGGAGGTGCTCATGGCCGCCGATCTCGTGCTCTGCGAGGACACCCGCCACAGCGGCCGGCTGATGGCCGCACTCGGCATCGGGACGCACCTGCGGCCCTATCACGAGCACAATGCCGCGAAGGTTCGCCCCGGCCTCATCGAGCGGCTCGCCGCCGGCGGCACGCTGGCCCTCATCAGCGACGCCGGCATGCCGGCCATCGCCGATCCCGGCCACAAGCTGGTCCGCGACGCCATCGACGCCGGCGTGCTGGTCAGCGCCGTGCCGGGCCCCTCGGCCGGGATCATGGCGCTCGCCATCTCCGGCCTGCCGACCGACCGATTCTTCTTCCAGGGCTTCCTGCCGGCGAAGCAGATGGCGAAGCGGCGCGTGCTGCAGGAGCTGGCCGCCGTGCCGGCGACGCTGGTGCTGTTCGAATCGCCGCAGCGCATCGCCGACACGCTCCAGCTTGCGGCTGAAGTGCTGGGTGCCCGGCCGGCCGCCATCGCCCGCGAGCTGACCAAGCTGCACGAGGAGGTGCGGCGCGGGTCGCTGGACACGCTCGCCGCAGCCCTGGCGAAGGAGCCGGCGCCCAGGGGCGAGATCGTGCTGGTCATCGGGCCGCCCCCCGATGCGCCGGACGTGCTCGACGAGGCCGAGCTCGACCGGCTGCTCGAGGCGGCGCTCCGCGAGCTGCCGCCCGGCAAGGCGGCGGCCCGGGTAGCCGAGGCGACGGGCCAGCCGCGCTCGCTGCTCTACCGGCGCGCCATGGCGCTCCGCCGGGCGGGCGAAGGCTGAGTCCCCTGGACCGCCAGGCCAGCGAGCGGCGCGGCCGCCGGGCAGAGACGATCGCCGCCTGGTGGCTGACGGCCAGGGGCTACCGGGTGCTGGCCCGGCGGGCGGCGACGCCCTATGGCGAGATCGACCTCGTCTGCCGCCAGGGCGACTGCGTGGTCTTCGTCGAGGTCAAGGCGCGCCAGTCGGTCGCGGCGGCGCTGGAGTCGCTGGGCCCGCGCCAGCGGCGGCGCATTGCCGACGCCGCCCGGCACTTCCTCGGCCGCCATCCGCCGCTCGCCGTGCTCGACTGCCGTTTCGACGTCGTCGCCATCGGCCGCTTCGGCCTGCCGCATCATCTCGTCAACGCCTGGCAGCCGGGCGCCTTCTAGACCGCGCTAGACCGGGACCCCGGCATGGCGGAGCAGCTTGCGCGTGAGGGTCGGCAGGGCGAGCTCGTGCAGGCGGTCGGCAGGGTGGAAGAAGGCGTCGGCCAGCGCCGCTTCCGGGCGGCCGGCAACGACCGTCACCTCGAGGCTGAAATGGGTGAAGACGTGGCGGACAGTACCGGCGAGCGCCTGCCAGTCGCCCGGCGGAAGATCGCCGGGATCGACGGCCGGGAGCTCGATCAGCCCGCCGAGGAGCCCCTCCTCGGGCCGGCGGCGGAGACAGAGCCGGCCGCGGCCGTCCCGGATCAGCATGGCGACCGCCCGGCGCTCCGGCCGGGGCCGCTTCGCCACCTTTACCGGCAGGGCGGCGGCCCTCCCCTCTTCGTGTGCCCGGCAGGCGAAAGCCCAGGGGCAGGCAGCGCAGGCGGGCTGGCGGGGCGTGCAGACGAGGGCACCCAGCTCCATCATCGCCTGCGCCAGGTCGCCCGGCCGGCGGCCGCCGGCCAGCGCGGCGGCGAGCGGCCGGAGCTCGGCTTTCGTGGGGGAAAGCGGCCGGTCGTGGGCGGTGAGCCGGGCGAGGACCCGGGCGACATTGCCGTCGACCGGCACGATCTGCCGACCGAAGGCGATGGCGCCGACGGCGGCGGCCGTATAGGGCCCGATGCCCGGCAGGCCGGCCAGGGTCTCGACCTCGTCCGGCACGCGGCCGGCATGGTCCAGGGCGATAGCCCGTGCGCAGGCGTGCAGGCCGCGCGCCCGGCGGTAGTAGCCGAGCCCCTGCCAGGCGTGCAGCACGTCGTCCAGCCCGGCCTCGGCCATGGCGGCGGGCGTCGGGAAGCGGGCGAGGAACGGGTCGAACCGGGCCTGCACCGTCGCCACGGTGGTCTGCTGCAGCATGATCTCGCTGACCAGCACCGCCCAGGGATCAGCGGGGACGCCCGGCGCGGCGCGCCAGGGCAGCGTGCGCTTCGCCCCGTCATACCAGTCGAGCAGGTGGCGACGGAGCGAGGCGGCGGCGGCGGGGAGAACGGCTGGCGGTGACGGCACGGACGGGCTAGCTTTCGCCTTAGGAACAGCGGGCCAGGAAGTGTGGAGCAGACCAGGGCGGTTTCCCAGAGCCGACAGCGGCAGCGGACGAATGCGGCGCTCTCGCGCCTCCTGACGCATCTCCTGTCGCCGGCGGCCCGCAAGCGCGGCTTCGCCGAGGTCAGCGTGCTCGAGGACTGGCCGCAGATCGTCGGCGCCGTGATGGCGAAGCGGTGCCAGCCTTTGCGCATCGAGTTCGCCCGGGGGGCGGTGGCCGGCGGCACGCTGGTGCTGCAGGCGACGGGCGGGGCGGCGCTCGAGCTGCAGCACATGGGGCCGCAGCTGATCGAGCGGATCAACGACTATTTCGGCTTTCGCACGGTGCGCCAGCTCAGGATCGTGCAGATGCCGCTGCGCGCCAAGCCGCCGCCGGCCCCGCCGGCGCGCCGCAGCCTGACGGATGACGAGGAGCTGACAGTGACGGCTGGCGTCGCGGAGATCGGCGATGCCGAGCTGGGCGAGGCCCTGGCCTCGCTCGGCCGCAGCATCATGGCCCGCCGGGCGGCGGGCTGAGCGCGCCTTGTCCGGCAGAATGTCCGCTCCAGATAACCCTGTCACGCCCAGGTCCAAGACGATGTCCAAGGAGAACACTCGATGAAACGCCGGTCCTGTCTCGCTGCCGGAGCTGGCCTCGCCATGGCCGGCCTCGTCTCGGCGTCGCCTTCGGCGCAGACGACGGAGCTCGTCGAGCAGGTGCTGGGCGACCCCGCGGCACCCGTCGAGATCATCGAGTATGCGTCGCTGACCTGCCCGCATTGCGCCGCCTTCCACACCGAGACGCTGCCGGCGCTCAAGGAGCGCTACATCGACACCGGCAAGGCGAAGCTGGTGATGCGCGACTTCCCGCTCGACCAGTCGGCACTCCTGGCATCGGCCCTCGCCCACTGCGCCGGCCCGGACCGCTATTTCGCCTTCATCGACGCGCTCTTCTCGAGCCAGTCGCGCTGGGCTCGGGCGGCGGATCCCGAGGAGGCGCTCCTGCAGCTTGCCCAGCTCGGCGGCATGCCCCGCGACAAGGCCGAGGCCTGCCTCGCCGACGAGGCGCTGATGGACGCCATCCTGCAGGTGCGGCTGGACGGGCAGAACGAGTACGGGATCGACTCGACGCCGAGCTTCGTCGTCAACGGCGAGAAGCTGACCGGCGGCAACGGGATCGAGAACTTCGCCGAGGTCATCGACGCCGCGGCGCCCTGACCGGTCCCGCGATGGGCTAGACGCTTGCATCGACGGCATCTGGTGGTAGATTTCGGCTACCCTCACCAGATGTTGTGGCCTGCTCCTTGGAATTCGTGCGTCTCCGCGTCAGCGGCTTCAAGTCGTTCTGCGATGCGACCGAGCTCGATATCGGGCACGGCCTGACGGGCATCGTCGGCCCGAACGGCTGCGGCAAGTCGAACATCGTCGAGGCGCTGCGCTGGGTCATGGGCGAGAGTTCGGCCCGGGGGCTGCGCGGCGGCGAGATGGAGGACGTCATCTTCGGCGGCTCCGCCATGCGGGCCCCCTTCGACCTCGCCGAAGTGGCCCTCGGGCTGAAGCGGCCGCCGCAGGCCGCGGGCGAAGCCGCCATCCACGTCCTGCCGAGCTCCGAGGACCTCGAGATCAGCCGGCGCATCGGCCGGGGCACCGGCTCGCTTTTCCGCCTGAACGGGCGCGAGGTGCGCGCCCGCGACATCCAGCTCCTCTTCGCCGATGCGGGGGCGGGGGCGAAGAGCCCGGCCATCGTCGGCCAGGGTCAGGTCGGCTTCATCGTCGAGGCCAAGCCCGAGGAGCGCCGCCGCCTGCTCGAGGAGGCGGCCGGCATCGGCGGCATGCACAGCCGCCGGCGCGAGGCCGAGCTCAAGCTCGCCGCGACGGAGAGCAATCTCGAGCGGGTCACCGACCAGCTCGGCCTGCTCGCGGAGCGGCGGACGGCGCTCGAGAAGCAGGCCCGCGAGGCCGAGCGCTACAAGAAGCTGCAGGGCCAGATCCGGGCACTCGATGCCTGGCTGGTGCTGGCGCGCATCACCGCGGGGCGTACTGCCCTCGAGGCGGCGAAGGAGGCGCTGGCGCTGGCTCGTACGCGGCTGGGCGAGGAGCGCACCCGGGCGGCTGCGGCCGAGGCGGCGCATGACGAAGCGGTGCGTCTCCTGCCGGGCCTGCGCGACCGGGCGAGCGTGGCGCTGGCGCTGCGCGAGCGCCTGGTCGAGCGGGTCGAGCAGGTGGAGCGGATCGCCGCCCAGGAGCAGGCCGAGCGCACGCGGCTGCAGACCGATCGCGACGATACGCAGAGCCGGATCACCGTGCTCGGCGAGGCGATCGACGCCGGCAATGCGCGGCACGACACCATCCTCGCCACCGACCGCAAGCTCGCCGCGACCATCGAGACGCTGGCCGCCGAGCGGACGGCCATCGGCCCGTCGAGCGATGCCGCCGCCCAGCGGCTGCAGGCGCTGGGCCAGGAGGTGCAGGAGGCGAACGCGCGCCGGGCCGAGCTCGAGCGGCGGCTCGAGGGTGCGCGGGCGCGACACGAGGAGCGCCACCGGCGGCTGCGCTCGGTCGAGGCGGAGCTGCTGCGGCTCGCCGACGTCGCCGACGACGCGCTGGTCGAGGCGGCGCTGCGCAAGCGTGACGAGGCGGCGGAACTGCTGGCCAGGGCCGATGCCGAGCTCGAAACGGCGCAGGCGGAACGCGACGCGGCGGCTGCCCCGCTCGAGGGGCTGAAGCTGGAGGTGGAGGCGGCGAACGAGGCGGTCCGGCAGGCGGCGGCGAAGGTCGCCTCGCTCGAGGCCGAGATCGGCCGCCGGCGCACCGCGCTTGCCGGGCTCGCCGAGCGCCGGCAGTGGCACGAGCGGGCGCTCGGCCAGGCGACGAGCGCCGCGCGCGAGGCCGAGGCGGCGCTCGCCGCCCTGGCCCCGGAGCGGCCGGACGAGGACGGGGAGCTGGCGGCCAGGCTTGCCGGCCTCGAGGCGCGTTCGATCGAGCTCGAAGCGGAACTGGTGGCCCTGACGACGCGGGTCGCCGAGGGCCGGGAGCGGCTGGCGCTGGCCGAGCGGGCGCTCGCCGCGCACGACGCCGAGCGCCTCAAGCTGGCAGCCGAGGCGGATGCCCTGGCGCTGATCGAGGCGCCGGAGGCCGAGGCACCGGTGCTCGATCTCCTGCGCGTCACCGCCGGCTGCGAGACGGCGCTGGCGGCCGCCCTCGGCGACGACCTGATGGTCGGGCTCGATGCCGCCAACGCCACGCACTGGCAGGAGGTCGCGGGCGAGGGTGCGGTGCCCGACCTGCCGGCAGGCGCGGTGCCGCTGGCCGAACAGGTCGAGGCGCCGGCGGCCCTGCAGCGGCGGCTCCGCCAGATTGGCCTCGTCGCCGACCGGGCGACGGCCCTTCGCCTGCTCCCCGCCCTCGCCCAGGGCCAGCGGCTGGTGACGGCGGATGGCGGGCTCTGGCGCTGGGACGGCTTCGTGCGCGGTGCCGAGGCCGACGACACCATGCGCCGCCGGCTGGCCCAGCGGCAGCGGCGCCAGGCGCTGCAGACCCGGCTCGCCGGACTGGACGGCGACCGCGCGGCGCTGGCCGGAGCCGTCGAGACCGCGACCGACGAGCTGGCTGCCGCGCAGGAGACCGAGGCGGCGCTGGTCAAGGAACGGAACGAGCTGGCGACGGCGCTCGACCGCGCGGCGCAGGCCCGCGAGACGGCGGCCGTGGCCCGGCGGCACGTCCAGGCGGAACGCCAGCGGCTGACCGAGACGCAGGCGCGGAGCCGGGCCGAGCGGGCGGAGCACGAAGCGGCGCTGGAAGAGCTTCGCGAGGCGGGCGACGCGCATGCCCTCGAGGAGGTCGACGGCGAGGTCGCCTCGGCCCGGGCGGCGCTGGCGGAGGCCGAGGAGCAGGCCAAGTCGCTGGCGGCCGGGCTCGGCGCCGCGACGCAGGCGCATCAGGCGGCGGCGGGCCGTGCCGGCGAGGCCGAGGCGAGCCAGCGGCGGGCGGCACAGGAGGCACTCGCGGCCCGTCTGCTGCACGAGCGGCGGCAGAGCGAGGCGGAGCTGAGGAAGAGCCATCGGGCCGACGCGGTGACCGGCCTCGACACCGAAGCGCGGCAGCTGCGCGGCGAGCTCGAAGGGCTGGATGCGGAGATCGAGGCGGGCACCACCGAGCTCGCAGCGGCAGTTGCGGCGAGCGAGCGGCTGGCCGCCGCCCATGCCGAGGCGGGTGTCGAGGCCGAGCGGCTGCGCACGCGCCGGGCGGCGGTGGATGCCGAGGAGCGGAGTGCGCAGGACCAGCGCCGGGCGCTGGCCGACGAGCTGGCGCATCTGATCGCCGACCTCGACCGGCGGGGCGCCGACCTGGCGGCGACCCGGCAGCGGCTGCAGACGGTCGAGCAGGAGCTGGAACGGGCCGTGGCGGCGAACCCGGGCGCCGACCCGGGGCAGGCCCTGCGCCAGGAGCTGGAGGCGGCCGAGCGCGAGGCGAACGAAGCCGCCACGGCCCTCGCCGCGGCCGAGACCGAGCTGCAGAAATGCGAGGCGCAGCGGCGCTCAGCGGAGGCGGACCTGGCGCGGGCGCACGAGGGCTCGGCCCTGGCGCTCGCCGAGGTGGAGCGGCTGGGCGAGGCGCAGCGCGAGCTCGAGCGGGAGACCACGCGCCGCCTCGGCCAGCCGATCGAGGCAGCGCTCGCCGCGGCCGAGGAGAGCGGGGTCGACCGCTCGCTCGAGGGCGAGCCGCCGGACGTGCTGGAGGCGCGGCTGGAGAAGCTGAAGACGTCGCGCGAGCGGCTCGGTGCCGTCAATCTCCGGGCGTCGCTGGAGTGCGAGGAGCTGGCCGCCGAGATCGCCGGGCTCGAGCACGAGGCGGGCGAGCTGCAGCAGGCGGTCGAGCGGCTGCAGCGGGCGATCTCGACCCTGAACCGTGAGGCGCGCGGCCGGCTGGAAGCGGTGTTCGAGGATGTCGACCGGCATTTCCGCCAGCTCTTCCAGCGGCTCTTCGGCGGCGGCAAGGCGCATCTCCGGCTCACCAACATGGACGACCCGCTCAATGCCGGCCTCGAGCTCGAGGCGATGCCGCCCGGCAAGAAGCTGCAGAACATCCGCCTCCTCTCCGGCGGCGAGAAGAGCCTGACGGCGCTGGCGCTCGTCTTCGCCTTCTTCCTCACCCAGCCCTCGCCGCTCTGCGTGCTCGACGAGGTCGACGCCGCCCTCGACGACGCCAATGTCGAGCGCTTCGCCGACCTGCTCGAGCAGATGGCGAAGGAGACGCAGACCCGCTTCCTCGTGGTCACCCACCATCCCCTGACCATGGCCCGGATGGACCGGCTCTTCGGCGTCACCATGGTGGAGCGCGGCGTCTCGAAGCTGGTCTCGGTCGCCTTCGACGAGGCCGAGCGGCTGCGCGCCACCGCCTGAGGAACGCATGCCGCGCTGCGGCAACCTGACGGCACCGACCGGTGCTTGAAGGATTGACACCCCTGCGAGGCATTTCTAGGTTCGCGGCGCCTCAGCCGGGGCGTTTGCTGTCGCGTGTGCGCGGTGCCGGCGCTGCTGGGGAGGTGAGGGACGGATGCCGGAGGACGGGAAGCCCGGGTTCAGCGATTTCGATGCCAGGCTGGCGGCGACGCGGCAGGCGCGTTCGGACAAGCGGACGAACGACGACGCAGCGGAGCGGCCGCATTTCGACTGGGGTCGGGGGATGCAGGCCGGGATCGAGGTCATCGCCGGTGTCGCCGGTGGCAGCCTGCTCGGATGGGCGCTCGACAGTTGGTTGGGCACGGGTCCGTTTCTGTTTATCGGCGGTTTCATACTCGGCGCGGCGGCCGGAATGCTGAATGCGTTCCGCAATCTGCGCCGGTGGATGGGCGGGGACGGCAACGGTCCGGCCCAGGGGCAGTGATGGCAGGCGACCGGCGCAGTGGCCCGGTCCAGGGCGGAGTGGGGTAACCGGTGGCAGGTCCTCTCGAACAGTTCGAGATCAAGCCGATCGTCCACATCCTGATCGAGGGTGTCGACCTCTCGTTCACCAATTCCGCGCTCTGGATGGTGATCGCGGTGGTGGCGGTCTACTATTTCGTGGTGCTCGGCACCCGGCAGCACGCGCTGGTGCCGGGACGACTGCAATCGCTCGTCGAGTTATCCTACGAATTCGTCGCCGGGCTGGTCCGCGAGAACGCGGGCAAGGAAGGCATGCGGTTCTTCCCGCTGATCTTCACGCTCTTCATGTTCATCTTCATGGGCAACCTGCTGGGCATGATCCCCGGCAGCTTCACCTTCACCAGCCACATCATCGTCACGTTCTTCATGGCGCTCTGCGTCTGGGTCGGCGTGACGGTCTACGGCTTCTACCTGCACGGTGCCAAGTTCCTGACCTTCTTCGCGCCGAGCGGTGCGCCGGCCTACATGCTGCCGCTGCTCGTGCCGATCGAGATCCTCTCCTACTGCGTCCGGCCGATCAGCCTCTCGGTCCGGCTCTTCGTCAACATGATGGCCGGCCACACCATGATGAAGGTGTTCGCCGGGTTCATCATCGCGCTTGGCGTGTTCGGCGTGGCGCCCCTGGCGATCGCCGTGGCGCTGACCGGCTTCGAGTTCGCCGTGGCGTTCCTCCAGGCCTACGTCTTCACCGTGCTCACCTGCCTCTACCTGCACGACGCCATCCACATGCACTGAATCGACCGGCGCCCCGCCAGGGGCGCTGCCCGATCCGACCCTAGACCCCATATCCAATCCAACGAACCCGAGTGGAGTTGATCGATGGAACTCGAAGCTGCGAAGATGATCGGCGCCGGTCTTGCGACCATTGCGCTCTTCGGTGTCGGTATCGGCATCGGCAACGTCTTCTCGACCCTGATCTCGACCGTCGGCCGCAACCCGTCGGTGCAGCAGCGGGTGTTCCCGTTCGCCATCATCGGCTTCGCGCTGGTCGAGGCCGTGGCGCTCTTCGCGCTCCTGATCGCCTTCCTCATCCTCTTCACCTGAGGCAGCGGACGTCCAGCGGCGGCGCCGGCTTGCGGTGGCCGTCGCCATGTCCGTGCTGCGAGATAGGGTGATGATGATGAGCAAGAGATCTGCGGTCGTCGGCTGGCTCTGCGGCCTCGGGCCGCTCGTGCTGGCTGCCGGCCAGGCGCTGGCGGCGAGCGAGGTCGGTCAGACGACGGCGGATATCGTGCACGAGGCCGAGCACGAGAGTGGTGGCATGCCGCAGCTCGACGGCTCGACCTTCGCCACGCAGATCCTCTGGCTGATCGTCAGCTTCGCCGTCCTCTACTACCTGCTCAAGAGGAAGGCGCTGCCGCGCGTCGCCGACATCCTCGAGACCCGGCAGGAGCGCATCTCCGCCGATCTCGACAAGGCGGCGGCACTCCGGGTCGACGCCGAGGCGGCCTTCGAGCAGTACGAGGCGGTGGTGGCCGAGGCCCAGGCCAAGGCGCAGGCCGAGATCAAGGCGACGCGCGAGGCGATCGCGGCGGACGTCGCCGCCCGCACCGCGACGCTCGACAAGGATCTCGCGGCCCGCATCGCCGCCGCCGAACGGACCGTCGCCACGGCCCGTGACAAGGCGCTCGGCGAGCTCGAGAGCGTCGCCGTCGAGGTGGCGCAGGCGGCGACCGAGCGCCTGATCGGCGTCCAGGTCGGTGACGACGAGGCGAGGGCCGCCCTCGCCCAGGCAAGGCAGGAGGTCGCCTGATGCTCGAGTTCTGGCTGCTCGTCGCCCTCATCATCCTGATCGTCCTGGTCTGGAAGCCCTTCCGCCAGCACGTGCTGGGCGGTCTCGATGCCCGCTCGGACAAGATCCGCGCCGAGCTCGAGGAGGCCAAGCGCCTGCACGAGGAGGCCAAGCAGCTCCTCGCCAAGCATCAGCGGCAGCTGCACGAGGGCGAGAGCCTCGCGGCCGACATCCGCTCCCGTGCTTCGGCCGAGACCAAGCGGCTGGAGGAACAGCTCCGCACCGATTTCGAGCAGCTCGTGCAGCGGCGCACGCAGCTCGCCGAGGACCGGATCGCCCAGGAGGAGGCCCGCGCCGTCGCCGACGTGCGCGCCCGGGCCGCCGAGCTGGCGGTCGCGACCACGCGCCGTCTGCTCACCGAGAAGCTCGGCGGCGAGGCTGCCCAGCGGGTGATGCAGTCCTCGATCCGCGAGGTCACCCAGAAGCTCGGCTGACGGGCCCGCCATGCGCGGCGCGCCGGCCGGGCTGGTCATCCGCCCCTACACGGGCGCGGACTGGCCCGAGGTCTGGCGCATCGTCGAGCCGGTCGTCCGCGCCGGCGAAACCTACCCCGAGCCCAGGGACCTCGACGAGGCGGCGGCGCGCCAGTGGTGGATCGACAGCCACCGCGCCGTCTTCGTCGCCGCCGACGCGACCGACGGGACGCTGCTCGGCACCTACTACATCACCGACAACAAGCCGGGCCAGGGTGCCCATGTCGCCAATGCCGGCTTCATGGTGGCGGCAGCCGCTCAGGGCCGTGGCGTCGGCCGGGCGATGGGCGAGCACGGCCTCGAGACCGCCCGCGACCTCGGCTATCTCGCCATGCAGTTCAATCTGGTGGCGGTCACCAACCAGGCCTCGCTGCGCATCTGGGACGCCCTGGGCTTCACGAAGGTCGGCCTCCTGCCGCGCGCCTTCCGGCACCCGACGCAGGGACTGGTCGATGCCTGGGTGCTCTATCGCTGGCTGAATGATTGACTCCACCGGCGAATTCTGTGCCGATTCACCCTGTTGTTGGTGTCACCCTGGCGGGCGCGAGTCCGGCGCGGTGATGAAACGGGAAGCCGGTTCAAACGATCGTCAAGCCGGCGCTGCCCCCGCAACGGTAGGTGAGTGAAGACGGGCCACGATGCCACTGCGCGTTGTCGCGGGAAGGCGGTCCGTCCGGAGATGTCCGCTCACGAGCCCGGAGACCGGCCAGCAACGAGCGCGCGGCATTGCCCGGGACGCGGCCCACGATGTCCGTCCCGGTCAGGCCTTCTTCGGCAACCTCCGCACGGGGTGCAACTTTGCGGACAGAGAGGACCACGACATGCATATGGAACCCGGCGTCGTAACCGGCGCGCAATCCCTGCTCGGCGTCGCCACGGCGACCGGCGCCCTCGGCTATGCCGGCAAGCGGGCGCTCGAGGTGGTCGGGGTGGAGAACCCGGCAGCACTGGCGCTGCGCTCGGTCATCGCCACCGGCCTCGTGCTCACCTTCTTCGAGGTGCTGCCGCACCATCCGGTCGGCGTCTCCGAGGTGCATCTCATCCTGGGCTCCACGCTCTTCCTGCTCTTCGGCCTGGTGCCGACGGCGGTCGGCCTGGCGCTCGGCCTCCTGATCCAGGGCGTCCTCTTCGCCCCCTTCGACCTGCCGCAATACGGCATGAACGTGACCACGCTGCTCGTGCCGCTCTTCGCCGTCGCCGCCCTGGCGCGGCGCATCATTCCGGCCGGCACACCCTATGTGGACCTCGGCTACAGCGACGTCCTCAAGCTCTCGGTCACCTACCAGGGCGGCATCTGCACCTGGGTGGCCTTCTGGTCGCTCTATGGCGGCGGCTTCGGTGCGGCGAACCTGCAGGCCGTGGGCACGTTCTTTGCCGCCTACATGCTGGTCGTGCTGCTCGAGCCCCTGGTCGACCTCGCCGTGCTGGCGCTCGCCAAGGCCGGCCGCGGGACTGCCGCGAGCCCGCTCTTCCACCGGCGCCTCCTGCAGGGCGCCGGCTGAGCAGCCACAACGGGAGGAAGCATGGCAGCGGATGCGTCGGTCGGCAGCGCCTTGCCGCCATCGATCGACGCGCTCGCGGCGATCGGCGAGCGGATCCTGGGCGAGCTCCCGGAAGGCATCCGCAAGCTCCTCGGCCCGGTGCCGGTCATGGTTCGGGACTGGCCGGACGAGACCCTGCTCGATGCGCTCGAGATCACCGACCCGCTCGAGCTCACCGGACTCTACCAGGGGGTGCCGATCAGCGAGCGGCATGCGGCGCTGCCGCCGAGCGAGCCCGAGATGATCTTCCTCTTCCGCCTGCCCATCCTGGTCGAATGGTGCGAGCGCGGCTGCGCGCTCGAGGAGGTCGTGTTCGACGTGCTGACCCACGAGATCGGCCACCATCTCAGCATGGACGAGAGCTGGGTGCTGCGCATGGAAGGCCGGTGATCACCGGCCTCGACCACCTCGTGCTGACCGTGACCGAGGCGACGGCCACGCGCCGCTTCTACGTCGTGGGCCTCGGCATGAGCTGGGTGACCTTCGCCCCGGGCCGCGATGCCCTGGCGTTCGGCAGCCAGAAGATCAACCTGCACTACCGGGGCCGCGAGCTGGAGCCGAAGGCGGCGCTGCCGACCCCGGGCGCCGGTGATTTCTGCCTCCTGACCGACGCCGATCTCGGCGAGGTGGAGGCCCGCATGGCGGCGGTCGGCTTTCCGGCGATCGCGGGGCCGGTGCGACGCCATGGTGCAAGGGGGCCGCTGCTTTCGCTCTATTTCCGCGATCCGGACGGCAATCTCGTCGAGGTCGCCCGTGCCGTCGAGCCGGGCGAGGACGTGCCCGGCGATCGGGCAAGCGCTTGAAAGGACTTCGAATAGGTTCGGGCGCCGGCGCTGCCAGGAGCGCCCAGGCAGGGTTCGCGCGGTATCGGCCGGGGAAGGCTTCTCGCCTTATGGTTTTGCCACAACAGCGGAATCCAAAGGCTCCGGCGCCGGCAGCTGGCGATTTTTCGGGTATTCGCAACCAAAACTATTCATGATACAGCGCCACACAGTCTAGATGAGCAAGGGAGTGTGTTCATGACCCTCGACGATTTGAATCAGGCCGTCGCCAACGCCACCGGCACGACCAAGGCCGGTGCCGCGAAGTCGGTCCAGGCCGTGCTCGCCAGCATCCAGGAAGCGCTGACGAAGAAGGAGAAGGT
>CAZGUW010000063.1:0-19331 GCA_964528705.1 uncultured Geminicoccaceae bacterium | reverse complement strand
GCAGCTGCTCTATCCAGCTGAGCTAAGGGCGCGTGGCGGCGCTTATAGCAGGGCCGACAGGCGAGGGGAACTTCCGGGCGGATTGCGGGCTCAGGTGCGGCGGATGAAGTTCTCGGCGTAGGACTTGGGCTGGACGACACGCACATGCGGCTCGAAGACCTGGAAGGTCAGGTTCTCGCGCCGGCAATAGGCAATGGCGGCGTCCTTCGTCGGAAAGCGCAGCCGCACCTGCTGTGCGGTGTCGTCCGAGCCGTTCCAGCCGATCAGCCGGTCGGCCTCCACCCTCGAGCGCGGCTCGAACTCGACGAGCCACTGGTGGGTCTTGCGCCGGCCCGACTGGACCGCGGTCTTCGCCGGTCGATAGATCCGTGCCTGCATCGCCATGGTCCGTGCAATCGCTTGGGGAATGGCCTGGAATTAGGCGGTTTTCGCCGTTTCCGCAAGCCAGCGGCGCCGCACGTCCGCGTGGTGGACCTGCAGCCAGCGGAGCGGCACGATGGCGTTGACGGCGAGGATGCGGCCGCTCTCGAGCCAGTCGAAGGCGGTCAGGAGCGGCAGCACGAAGCTCCTGATATCCTCCGCCTCGTGCTCGAGGCCGTGCACGCCGCCGGCGCCGCTGGCGTCGACCTCGGCGATGAAGACGGTGCTGCGCTCGGTGACGGCGCCCGGCGAGGCCACGTAGGTGGCGATCTGCTCGATCCGCCGGGCCTCGAGCCCGGCCTCCTCGACCAGTTCGCGGCGTGCGGTCTCGAGGGCGCACTCGCCCGGCCCGACGAGGCCGGCCACCACCTCGTAGAGCCAGGCACCGGTCGGGTGGCGCATGCAGCCGGCGCGGAACTGCTCGATCAGCACGACGCTGTCCGTGACCGGATCGTAGGGCAGGACCGCCGCCGCCTGGGGGATGTGCAGGATCTCGCGGGTGATGACCGGGCTCATCTCGCCGTCGAAGCGTCGGTGCTTCAGGTCGGCGACCTCGAAGCGGAAGAAGCCCCGATAGCCGTCGCGGCTGCGGACGATCTCGACCTCGCGCTCCCGCTCTGCACCGGGACGGCCATCCGTCGCTGCAGCGCCCTCCGCCCGGTCGGTCAAGCGAAGGCCTTGAAGGTGATCAGCGTGAACGTGTCCTTGACGCCCGGCAGGCCCTGCACGGCCTGGTTGACGAAGCGGCCGATATCCACGTCGGCGGCGAGATGGAACTTCATGATCAGGTCGTACTGGCCCGAGACCGAGTAGACCTCGGAGACCTCCTCGATGGTCTCGACGGCCTTGCCGGCCACCTCGTACGAGCAGCCGAGCTCGCACTTGACCATGACGAAGATCGTCTGCATGGGCGGCCTCCGGTAAGTCGGCGGCGGTGCCGGATCAGGCCACGGCCTTGATCGGCACCGGGCGCAGGAGGAAGGCGGGGACGTGATCGCCGAGCCCGACCACGGGCTCGTCGCGCTCGCCGCGGCCGCGTGACGGCTTGGGCGCGGGCGGCGCCTTGGTCACGCCGGTCGGCGGGGGGCTGGCGGCAGCCTTGCGCCGACGCGACCGGCTCTCCGCCGGCTCCGCCGTCTCGCTGGCGTCCGCTGCCACGCTGGCATCCGCTGCCTCCTGGGCCACGGGCTCGGCGGCGGTCTCGGCCGCCTCCGGGCGCCGCCGCCGGCGGCGGGTGCCGGCGGGCTCGGTCGTGGCTTCGACCGCCTCCGGGGCGGCCTCGGCGGCGGTCCGCCGCTTGCGCCGGCGCGGCGCTGGTGCCGCCTCTTCCTCGGCCGGTGCCGGTGCAGCGGCCGTCTCGGCCGGTGCCGCCTCGAGCTCAGCGGGTGCACGCTTCGCCGGCCGGGCCCGGCTCGGCTTGCGTGGCGTCTCGGTCTCCTCGCTCACGCTCTCGATCATCTGCCGCTCGATCTTGCTGCCGAGCAGCCGCTCGATCGCGGCGAGGTGCTTGCCGTCATCCGCGTCGGCGAAGGTATAGGCGTGGCCCTCCTTGCCGGCGCGGCCGGTGCGGCCGATGCGGTGGACGTAGTCGTCGGGATGGATCGGCACGTCGAGATTGATCACGACCGGGAGGTCGACGATGTCGAGCCCGCGCGCCGCCACGTCGGTGGCGACGAGGTAGTCGACCGTGCCGGCCTTGAAGGCGTCGAGCGTCGCCTGGCGCTGGCTCTGGTCGAGATCGCCGTGGATATCCTGGGCGTTGCGGCCCTGGCGCTGCAGGAACTTGTTGACGGTCGAGACGTCGCGCTTGCGGTTGCAGAAGATGATGGCGTTCTCGATCTTCTCGACGTCCAGCAGCCGGTCGAGGGCGACCCGGCGCTCGATGCCGCGGATCGGCACGACGACGTCCTTGACCTTCTCCGCCCGGGTGGAGGGGCGGGCGACCTCGATCTCGGCCGGGTCGCGCAGGAAGCGGTCGGCGAGCCTGCGCACCTCCTTCGGCATGGTGGCCGAGAAGAGCAGGGTCTGGCCGCGTTTGGTGAGGAGCTGGAAGATCCGCTCGACATCCGGGATGAAGCCCATGTCGAGCATCCGGTCGGCCTCGTCGATGACGAAGACCTCGACCCCGTTGAGCAGGATGCGGCCCCGCTCGAACCAGTCGAGCAGCCGGCCGGGCGTGGCGATGAGGACGTCGACGCCCTTCTCCAGCAGCTTCTCCTGCTCGCCCATGCCGACGCCGCCGATCAGGAGCGCCATGGTGAGGTTGAGATGCTTGCCGTAAATCTCGAAGCTCTGCGAGATCTGCGTCGCGAGCTCGCGAGTCGGGCTGAGGATCAGCGAGCGGGGCATCCGCGCCCGGGCGCGGCCGGCGGCGAGCCGGTGCAGCATCGGCAGGGTGAAGCCCGCCGTCTTGCCGGTGCCGGTCTGGGCGATGCCGACGACGTCGCGGCCGTCGAGCACGGCCGGGATCGCGGCGGCCTGGATCGGGGTCGGATGCACATAGCCGGCGTCGGCGATGGCACGCTGAATTTCCTCGCGCAGCCCCAGCTCCGCGAAGGTGATGGTCGCTTGTTCGGTGGTCAAGAACAGTCCTTGGTGGGTGACATTCGTTGTCGGCCTTGCATGTATAGACGATCCATGAGGAGTCAATGACAAGCGGTCGCGCAACATCCCGCCTTGTGCAAAAAAGCGGCAGGACCGGCGAAGAAGTCGCAGGAACGAGGGCATGCAGGCGGGAAAGGCGGGGCGATGTTGAGCCGGAATGATTCGCTGCTCTTGATTGTCGACGTGCAGGCCGGGCTGGCGCGCGCCGTCGAGGATGCCGGCTCGTCCATCGCGCGGCTGCGTCTGCTGCTGCAGGCGGCGGCGATGCTGGAAGTGCCGGTGATCGTCTCGGAGCAGTACCCCAAGGGCCTGGGCACGACCGATCCCCGGCTCCTGCCGCTGCCGGAAGGGGCCACGGTCCTGTCCAAGCTCGCTTTCTCCTGCTGGCGCGAGCCTTGCCTGCGCGCCGCCATCGAGGCGGCCGGCCGCCGGCAGGTCGTGGTCGCCGGCATGGAGACCCATGTCTGTGTGCAACAGACGGCGCTCGACCTGCACGAGGCGGGCTTCGCAGTGCATCTGGCGGCGGACGCCTCGGGCTCCAGGTGTGAGCGGGACCGTAGCCTCGGCGAAGCGCGGCTGCGCGACCGGGGCATCGCCATCGTCAGCGCCGAGATGGTCGTCTTCGAATGGCTGGAGCGCGCCGAGGGGGCGGCGTTCAAGGCGCTGATCCCGGCGATCAAGGCCATGGTCCCGCCGGTTGGGACCGCGTCCCGCAGTCTGCCGGCGATCACCCGGGTCAGCCTGCTGGTGCCGGACTACGACCGGGCGATCGCCCATTACTGCGGCGTGCTCGGCTTCACCCTCCTCGAGGACACGGAGATGGGCGGGGGCAAGCGCTGGGTGCGGGTGGCGCCGGCGGGCGGCGGCACCGAGCTCCTGCTCGCCCGGGCGGCCACGGCGGAGCAGACGGCCCGCATCGGCGACCAGACGGGCGGGCGGGTCTTCCTCTTCCTCGACACGGACGATTTCGCCCGCGACCACACCCGGCTGACGGCGCTGGGCGTCGAGTTCGAGGCGGCGCCGCGCGAGGAATCCTATGGCCGGGTCGCGGTCTTCAGGGACGCCTTCGGCAATCGCTGGGACCTGGTCGAGCGGCGCGGCGGCTGAAGGCGGTCAGCCGCGACCTGCCTTGGCCTCGGCGATGCGGTGGTCGAGGCGGTCGTCCTCGAGCCCGGCGGGCTCCTGATGGATGATGATCTCGGTCTCGCCGAAGGCATCGGCGAGGTCCGCCTCGAGCGCGTCGGTGACGCGATGCGCGCGGCGCACGCTCATCGCCCCGTCGATCTCGACATGCAGCTCGATGAAGGTGGTGTTGCCGGCCCGCCGGGTGCGCAGGTCGTGCAGGTCGACGACGTCGGGATGGTCACGCACGAGGGCCTCGATGCGTCGCCGCTCCGGCCCGGCTAGCTCCCGGTCCATGAGCGTGTCGATCGCCGAGCGGCCGAGGCGGGCGGCCTGCCAGGCGAGGTAGAGCGCGACCAGCACGGCGGCCAAGGGGTCGATCCAGGCGATGCCGAGCCGCGCCGTCAGGACCAGTGCGGCGAGCACCACGAGGTTGGTCGCGAGGTCGGCCGTGTAGTGCAGGCGGTCGGCCGCGATGGCGGTGGAATCGGTCCGGTCGATGACCAGGCGCTGCAACGTGACCAGCGCCAGGGTGACGGCGATGGCACCGATCAGCACGAGATAGGCGAATAACCCGGGCTCGATGACCCGTGGGCTCATGAGCCGCTCGCCGGCGCCGATCAGGACGAAGAGGGCGGAGCCCATGACGAGCGAGGCCTGCGCCAGGGCGGAGAGGCTCTCCGCCTTGCCGTGCCCGAAGCGGTGGCTGCGGTCGGGCGGCTGCTGGCTGACCCGGACAGCGAGGAAGGTGATGAAGGAGCCGCCGATATCGGCGAGGCTGTCGATCATCGAGGCGAGGAGGGCGAGCGAGTCGGAAGCGAGGGCGGCCGCCAGCTTGCCGACCGTCAGGAGCACCGCGACCGTCAGGCTGGCCTTCGCGGCGAGCCGGACCAGCGCCGCGGGATCGAGTCCCTTGAGCATGGCGTCCGGTCAGTAGAGCTGGCGCTCGTAGGCGTCCTCGATCCGCGCCTCCGTTGCCTTCTCCTCCACCCCCTCGATCTGGTCGGCGAGGATCCGGGCGAGGCTGGGGAACTGGCCCTTCTCGATGTGCTGATCCGGGTCCCAGAGCTTCGAGCGGATCAGCGCCTTGCCGCAATGCATGAAGGCCTCCTCGACGCTCACCACGATCACCGACCGCGGCCGTTTGCCGGCATGCGCCGTCGCCTCGAGCAGGTCCGGCTCGGTGCTGATCCGGGCCGTGCCATTGGCGCGGAAGGTCTCCTTGTAGCCCGGCAGGAAGAAGATCAGCCCGATCCTCGGGTTGGCCACGATGTTCTGCAGGCTGTCGACCCGGTTGTTGCCGGGCCGGTCGGGGATGAGCAGCGTCCGCTCGTCCAGCACCTTGACGAAGCCCGGCGAGTCGCCCTTGGGCGAGGCGTCGCAGCGCCCCTCCGCATCGGCGGTCGCCATGACGACGAAGGGCGAGAGCTCGATGAAGCGGCGGCCGTGCCGGTCGATCCGGTCCATCTCCTTGCCCGAGGCGGTCCGGCTGACGCTGCCGTAATGCGCCCGGAGCGCGTCTCTGTCGGCGAGGCTCTCGTTCATGGGCGGGCTCCCCGTCTGGCGTGGCTCGAAGTCTGGCGTGGCTCGAAGCGCTGCGCGTCGCACGTCCGGTCCGGAATGGCAAGCTCGGGTGCGGCGGGCCTCAGAGCGTTTCCAGGAGAGCCCGGCTCTCGACGAGATCGGAAAGGGCGAAGCCTTCCGTGAACCAGCCGTGCACCGGTGCCAGGAGCTCCCGCGCCGCCTGCCGCCGGCCTTGCCCGGCCAAGAGCCGTGCCAGGTCGCGGGCGGCGCGCACTTCCCAGAACCTCGCCTCCTGCCCGCGGGCGATTGCGAGCGCCGCCTCGAGATGATGCTCGGCCGTCTCCGCATCACCGGCGCAGCTTGCGAGCAGGCGATGCAGCTCGGCATCGAACCAGGCTTCGCCCGTCACCGCATTGCGGGCCAGGCCCTGCTCCAGCAGCCCCCGCGCCTCGGCGGTCCGCCCGGCAGCATGCAGCACGTCGGCGCGCAGGCTCGAGAGATAGGCGAACTCGATGTGCTGCGCGGCCGCGTCGAGGGCCTGGAGCGCCGCCGTCATCATGGCGTCGCCACGCCCGACATCGCCGTCCCTTGCGGCGAGCCAGCCGAGAAAGACCGTGGCGACCTTCTCGTAGACGGTCATGTGCGTGCTGCGGCAGAGCTCGAGACAGTGGCTCGCGCGCTCCGCGAGGAGGTCGATCCTGCCGGTGAGGCACGGGATGTAGCAGCCATTGCCGAGTGCTGCGGCGAGCACGAACTTGCGCCCGCAGGCGGCGGCAGCCTGCAGGTGGTCCGCTTCCTGCGTCGACGCCTCGTCGACATGGCCGAGGGCGAGCAGCGACCACGGCAGGTAGACGCGCCCGACGGTCGGGCGGTCGGGGTAGGGGCCCTCGCCCTCCGGCAGGGCTTCGAGATGCCGTCGTGCCGCGGCGAAGCTGCCGCGCGCGAACGCGAGGATGCCCGCAGCCTCGTGGCGGTGCCAGAGGCTGGCCGCTCCGGCACCTTCCGAGGGTGCAGCCCGCAACAGGCCGGCAACCTTGTCGGCCTCGTCCAGGCGGGCGGCATTGAAATGGGACAGGAGCTCCCCGAAGAGCGCCATTTCCTGTCCGTTCTGGTCCCCGATCTCGGCATAGGCGAGGCGTGCGCTCCGATAGGCTGCGGCAGTGGCCGGTGCGGCCGTTCCGAGCGTGGTGCGGACGGAATCGCCCATCAGCAGATGGAGCTTGGCGCGCCAGCCCGTGGTTGTGTCGTCGGCGGGCAGGCGTCCGACCGCGGCGAGGCCGGCCTCGATCATCGCCCGCGCCTCGGTGCCCGCGGCGCGGGCGATGGCGGCATCGGTCGCCTGCAGGAGATGCGGCATGGCGGCGGCAGCATCGTCGCCCGCGAGGAAATGGCGGGCGACGAGCTGCGGCTCGCCGCCCCCATTCGCCGCCAGCACCCTGGCGATGCGGCCATGCACCTCGCGGCGCCGGCTGCGCAGCAGGGATTCGTAGGCCGCGTCCCGCACCAGCGCATGCTTGAAGACGAGTCGTCCGTCGGCGGGCGCGCCCTGGCGGAAGATAAGCTCCGCCTCAACCAGCCGGTCGAGCGCCCGCTCGACCTCGGCCGCGGGCTGCCCGGCGACGGCGATGAGCAGCTCCTGGTCCAGCTCGCGGCCGATGCAGGCGGCCACCTGCGCCAGTTCCTTGGCCTCCGGCAGGCGGTCGAGGCGGGCCATCAGCGAATCGTGCAGCGAGGCCGGGATGGCGGCGTCGCCCGACTCCAGGACCGCCTTGGTCAGCTCCTCGACGAAGAGCGGCACGCCGTCCGTGCGTGTGACGATGGTTTCGATGGTCTCGGCCGGCAGCGCATCGCCGCCGAGCCCTTGGATGATCGCCTCGACGCCGGCGCGACCGAGCCGGTCGAGATCCAGCCGGGTGACCCTTGCCCCGGTGCCGAGCGCCGGCAGGCCTTCGGGACGGCTGGTGACCAGGACGAGCATCGGCAGCCGTCCGAGCCGCGCAAGGACCCGGTCGATCAGCTCCCGTGTCGTCGGGTCGAGCCAGTGCGCGTCCTCGACCACCACCAGGACCGGCCCGCTCCGGGCAAGGCCGAGCAACCGGTCCGCCAGCGTCTCGAGGGTCCGCGCCCGCCGCGCCTGCGGCGTCAGCTCGCTCCGCTCGTAGCGAGCCTCGCCGTCGAGCCCGAGAAGCTCGGCGAGCAGTGGCAGGGCGTCGGCAGCCCATGCAAAGCCGTCCGCCAGCGCTTCGAGCCGGTCGAGCAGCACGTCGTTCGACTGGCCCGCCGCGAAGCCGGCCTCCTCGCGCAGCTGCTGGACCACGGGCCAGAGGGCGCTCTCCGCGTGGTAGGGCGAGCCCTGCAGGCGCACGACCGTGTGCGGCTCGCCCGCCAGCGCACCGCCGAGGGCGCGGACGATCCGCGATTTGCCGTGCCCGGCCTCGCCCACGAGCAGCACGGCTTGCCCGCTGCCCTCCCTGGCCCGCGCCCAGTGCTCCAGCAGGAATTCCATCTCCCGCTCGCGCCCGACCATGGGCTGGAGATGCCCGGCGCGCGCCTCGAAGCGGCTCGTCACGGCCCGCTCGCCGGTGACCGCGAAGACCGGGACGGATCTGTCCATACCCTTGATCGCCCGCTCGCCGAGCGCCGCCACCTCGAAGCCCGCGCCGAGCAGCCGCCGGGTCGACCGCGAAACCAGCACCTGGCCCGGTTCGGCCAGGTCCTGCAGCCGGGCCGCCAGGTTGGGCGTGTCGCCCACCACGGTCTGCTCGCTGGCGGCACCCTCGCCGATCAGCTCGCCCACCACGACGAGCCCCGTGGCGATGCCGATCCGGCAGGCCAGCGGTGGATCGTGGCCGGGAAGTCCCGCCACGGCGTCGCGCGCCGCCAGCCCGGCCCGAACGGCCCGCTCGGCCTCGTCCTCGTGCGCCCGGGGCCAGCCGAAATAGGCGAGCACCCCGTCGCCCATGAACTTCGCCACATGGCCCTCGACCGTGGCGATCGCAGCCGCCACGGCACCCTGATAGGCGCGCAGGACGGCACCCGTCTCCTCCGGGTCGAGCCGCGCCGAGAGGGCCGTGGAGCCGACCAGGTCGACGAACATGACCGTCAGCTGGCGCCGTTCGGCACCCGGCGCCGCTGCGGCGACCGGTCGCTCGGCCCGGCTCCGTTCGGCGATCGCCTGAAGCAGGCGGCGGCGATGGCCGACCGAGGCGACCCCCATCTCCCGCAGGTCCTCGGCCGTCAGGCTCGACAGGAGCCCGGCATCGACATCGTTCTCGCGAAACGCCTCCGCGTACTGGCCGAGGCCGAGCCCGCGGAGCCAGGCTGCCACATCCAAGGCCGTCTCCCTGATCGTCGCCTCGGGGCGATCCTATCCGGTCGGCCGCGAGCCGGCCACCGTCCGGCCCGGCAGCCGTTCGCCTCAGCTGCCGGGGCGCGGCACCCCGCCGGGCGTCGGTCGGAACGCCGCTGCCAGCCGCTCGGCCTCGGCGATCTCCTCGGGGCTCATCCGGGCGACCAGCTCGGACTTGAGCTTGCTGGCGCGGGCGGTGATCTCGAGATCGCCAGGCGGGCTCGATGCCAGCGTCGCCCATTTGAGCGCCTGCACGGGATCCGCCTCGACCCCGTGACCCTCGGTGTAGAGCGCGCCGAGATAGAACTGCGCCGGCTTGTGACCCTGCGCCGCCGCCTTGGCGAACCACTGGGCGGCCAGATTGTCACTCTGCGGCACGCCGTGCCCGGTATAGTACATGCCGCCCAGATTGTGCTGCGCCGGCGGGTCGCCCTGCATGGCGGCCAGCCTGAACCAGCGCGCCGCCTCCTCGTCGTCGCGCGGCACGACGACACCCTGGGCATAGAACCCGCCCAGCCGGTTCTGCGCCTCCGGCAGGCCCTGCACCGCCGCCGCCCTCAGCCAGCGCAGCGCCTCCGCCTCGTCCGGCTGGACACCGCGCCCCATCAGATAGAGGAGGCTCATGTTGTATTGCGCCGGGGCGAAACCGCCCTCGGCGGCGGCGAGGAACCAGCGCCCCGCCGCCGCGTCGTCGGCCGCGACGCCCCGGCCGTCGAGATAGCGGTCGGCGAGATCGAACTGTGCCTGTGCGTCGCCGGCCTCGGCCGCCCGCCGCAGCGCCGCTACGTTGAACGCGGGCGATGTCGGCCGCGCGGCGCTTGGTGGCGTGGCGACCGGCGGCGCCGCGGGCTGAACGGCTGTCGCCTCGGCAGGGACCGCCGCTGTCGACGCTGCGCCATCGGCAGGCGCCGCGATCTCCGGCGTCGCAGCGGCCGGCGCCTCGCCCAACTCCTGCAAGCCGGCGCAGGCGGCCAGCAGCAGGCCCGCCGCGAGGCCGGCCATGACGCGGCCCTGAACCATCAATTCGTCTCCTTCCGCCATCGTCCCATCGTTCGAACGAGCACCGTGCCGGCAAGCTCCCGGCCGTCTCCCGGGCTAGCCCAAGGCCGGGGTGGCGGCAAGCCGTCCCCACGGCGTCGCTCCCGAGCGACGATGGCTGGCGACGATCCTGTGACCTACTCCGGCTGCCACACCGATGCCCGCCGTTCGGCCTCGGCCACCTGCTCGGGGCTCATCAGCGGCAGCAGCGCCGCCCGCAGGACGATCGCGCGGGTGCTGACATTGGGGTCCGTCGGCGGCGTGCGGGCGAGCACCGTCCACTTGAGCGCCTCGACCAGGTCGGGTGCCACGCCCTTGCCCTCCGAGTAGAGGGCGCCGGTGTAGAGCTGCGCCTGCTTGTGCCCCTGGGCGGCGGCGGCGCCGAACCAGTGCGCCGCCTGGCGGTAGTCCTGGGCGACGCCGACACCGCTGAGATACATGCCACCCAGGTTGTATTGCGCCAGAGCGTCACCCTGGACGGCGGCCAGGGCGAACCAGCGGACGGCGAGCACGTCGTCGTGCGGCAGGCCGAAGCCCTGGGCGTAGAAGCCGCCCAGACGGTTTTGCGCTTCCGGCAGCGCCTGATCTGCGGCCGCCTGCACCCAGCGCACAGCTGCCGCTTCGTCCTGCTCGACACCGCGTCCCTGGAGATGCATCAGACCGATATTGTACTGGGCTCCGGCATGCCCGGCTTCCGCGGCGGCACGAAACCAGCGCGCCGCCGTAGCGTCGTCGGCTGCCATGCCACGGCCTTCGAGAGCGCGGCTGCCGAGCTCGAACTGCGCCTCCGCGTCGCCGGCTTCGGCCCGCTGTCGAAGCTCCGGCAAGGGAGTGGCGGCCGGGTCCGGCGCCGTGCCCGCCGACGATTCGGCGACTGGTGCGTCGCCGACCGGGACGTCGCCCTCCGGAGGCTCGGCGACCGGCGCCTCGGCCACGGGCGTCTCATCGACGGTCGCGACCCCGTCGGCCGGAGCCGAAACGCCGGACGGGGTCGTCGGCTCCGATGCCTCCAGCGTCAGCGCCGACAGGTCCGGTGGGGCGGTGTCGGACGGTGAAGAGGGCTTCAGCTCGGTGGCGACCATGACGTCGGGCAACGCGCCGATGGCCGTATCGCCGCCCTCGCCGCCGCCGCATCCTGCCAGGATCAGGCCTGCCGCCATTCCGGCTCCGGTCCATGCGCGCGTCATGGATTCGCCTCCTCGAGGACCCACTCACCCGCACCGGCTAGCCCAAAAGCACCCGACGCGGCAAGTCGCGTGGCGGGCGCCCGAACCGCCGTTTGATGGAGCGCTCATCCGCGCGACGACCCGGATCGCGATGGCTCTGGTCCACGGTCCCCCGGTATGATTTCTTGCCCTGACAGACGTCTCGAGAGGGAAGTAGCGGTTCGCTCGCGAGGGGAGGCTCGAATACGGATCGGACGGATATTGGCGGGCTTGCTGGCGCTCGCCGTGGCGGGCGACTGGAGCGTCGCCGGGCATGGCGGGGACTGCGCGCTCTCTGCACCGGTTTGCGCCAAGGAAGGCATCGTCATCCTCGGGCCGCGTGCCGGCCGGATCACGAACTGGGAGCCGAGCACGGATTTCCTGCCCATCGAGGCGTCGTCCGGGCTCGCGGGCTACACCCTCGACCATCTGGGCTCGGACCAGTCGGCGGCCCTGGTTCTCGGCCGCGCGGACCTCGCATTCAGGCGCTACGACCAATTGATCCGGAGAATCTTCGCCCGGGGCGGCGCCGTCGTCGTGACCCACCCGACGCTGCTGGATGCCGCGCGTCTCGACGAGGTCGCAGGGATCAGGGGTGCGAGATGGCGCTCGTTTGATCGAGCACGGCTGTACGGTGTCCGAATGGCACAAGCCGTCGACGGCCGGAGCCATCCCACGACCTTCGTGCTGCTGGCCGAGCCACCGGGTGGATCTGGTCGTTCGCTTCGCCCCCGGTGGTCACGGGGAGGATCCGTCGGCCTCGGCTAGGCCGAGATCACCTGGCTGAAGAAGCTGATCGGCTCCGAGCCGCCCGTGGTGGCGCGGCACGCCGCGGCGCCACCCGCCGATGCGCCGGCATCGAACGACCTCATCGATCTCGTTCAGGCCAAGCACACGTCGGTTCTGAGATCCCATGACGACGACGTGGTCCAGCTCGACAACTTCATCTACGGCGCGCGCTCATTCCTGAACAAGGAGGATCTCTACTACGTCGACCAGGAGATTCAGTTCGCGAAGCGGGGTCACTTGTCCGCGCTTCTCTGGCAATCCTATTCGGCCAATCTTCCCCTTCACCCGAATACCTCGAGCAACGTCTCGCTGCTTCGGCCCTCGCCGGAGACCTCCTGGATCTGGGCGGTCCCGCTCGAGGCCTACGCCTCGGAGCAGGAACCCTTCGTCTTCGACAGCTTGGCGAGGATGCGGGCAGGCGCCTTCTATTTTGGGCGCATCCACATCCACGCCGATTTCACCGCACGGGTCGAAAGCCTCGTGGATCAGCCCTTCCCGACGAAGACGATCCTCCCGCCGAGCATCGCCAAGGTACAGCCGAAGACCGTGCCGGTGGCGGGGCAGGCTACGATCAGCGGCGAGGGCTTCTATCCCGGGCTGTTTTCGAACGTGCTGCTCGGAGGCAACGCGCTGCCGGCCGCCAACGTCACCAACAGCTCCGATCGTCAGATCATCGTGACCGTGCCCAACGACACATCGAGCTTCCCGCCCGGCAAGCCTCTGGCGGTGCAGGTGAACACGGGCGCCGGCGCATCGAACAACAACCAGACGCTGACGATTCTCCGGAACACCGCCGACCAGGCGGCGAACGTGCTGCAGTAGGGTCGCCCGGTCACGCTCCGGCAACCGGTCTCAGAACCAGGCGCGGAGCAGCGCCGCGAGGCCGATACCCGCCGTCATCGCGATCAGGGCGTTGCGGGTCCGCCGCATGACCAGCACCGCGGCGATGATCGCGAGGACGGCGGCAGGGCCGCTCGTCACCGCGGCCGGGACGATGATGGCGATCAGCACCGAGCCCGAGAGGTGGCGCAGGAACGCCTCGAGCCGCGGCGACAGTGGCACCATCGACATGACGAGGAAGCCGCCGGCCCGGGTGGCGTAGGTCAGCACCGCCATGGCGCTGATGGCAAGCAGGGCGTCAGCGTCGTGCATCGACCACCACCCCGACCACGCCGCCGGCCACCGCCCCGGCCAGGATGTGCCAGCCGGACGGCAGGACCGCCATGGCGGCGAGCGCCGTGACCCCCGCCGCGAGCCAGGCGAGATCGTCCGCACGGCCCCGCCGCAGCCCGGCGAGCATGCAGGAAAGGAAGGCGAGGAACACGAGATCCAGCCCGAAGCGGCGGAAATGCTCGGGCGAAAGATCGATGAAGCCGGCGCCGGCGATGGTGCCGGCGACCCAGGCGATCCAGAGCAGGATGCCGCCGCCGACCAGCACGCCGATATCGCGCTCGCCGCGCGCTTCGGCCTCGATCGCCCGCGCCCAGTTTGGCTCGCTCAGCAGCACCGCCGCCAGATAGATCTGCCAGGCGGGCAGGGTGCGCAGCCACGGATAGAGCGAGGCGCCGAGCAGGAAGTGCCGCCCGTTGACGGCGAGGGTGGCGATCAGCAGCGGTCCCCAGGCCACCGGCGACTGCCAGAGCTCGAGCACGGCGAACTGCGAGCCGCCGGCGAAGACGGTCGCACTCATGAGGCTCGCGGCCCAGCTCTCCATTCCGACGTTCCGGGCGGCGATGCCGAAGGCCACGCCGAAGATGAAGGCATAGGCGCCGACGGCCCAGAGCTCGCGGGCGCCGCGGCCCGTGCCGCGCCAGGTGATCACCGCCCGCTCCATCCACCACTCCTGCGCTCGAAGATGCGGCGTTCAGAGCACGCCGCGCGAGTCGGGGCAACTGCCGCTCGCTATGGGCCAGGTCGTGAAAATGTGCTCGAAGTGCGGCAGGTCGCTGCGCACCGGGCGGCGCGGCATCGAAGTGGGAACTTTGGGAGAGGGACATCGTGACGGGCAGGCTGCGCGCGAGGCCAGGCAGTTGATCGAGCTCGACGGGCGATCGCTCGGCATTGCCGATGTGGCGCGAATCGCGCGTGACGGAACGCCGGTCTCGCTGAGCGCTGCCGGCCGGGCCGCGGTCGCCGAAGGGGCCGCCCATCTCGCCGCCCTGGTCGCCGAGGGGCATCCGATCTACGGGCTGACGACGGGGTTCGGTGCCCTCGACGGCTGTGCGGTCGGCCCGGATCGGGTCCGCAATCTCCAGCACAACCTCCTGCGCAGCCATGCGGCCGGGGTCGGGACGCCGATGGCCGCGGATGCCGTCCGCGCGATGATGGCGATCCGCGCCAATGTGCTCGCCACCGGCCTCACCGGGGTCACGTTGGCGACGCTCGAGGCGCTGATCGCGATGCTGAACGCCGGTATCGTGCCGGCAGTGCCGGAACGGGGCTCGGTCGGCGCCTGTGGCGATCTCGCCCCGCTCGCCCATATGGCGTTGCCGCTGATCGGTGAGGGGTACGTGCTCGACGGGGCAGGGCGGCCGGTGCCGGCGGCAGCAGCCATGGCCGGCGCCGGCCTGGCGCTGGCGGAGGTCGGCGGGCGCGACGGCATCGCCCTGATCAACGGCACCGAGCAGACCACCGGCATCGGCTCCCTGGCAGCGCACGATGCGGCGGCCCTGATCGCCACGGCCGAGGCGGTGGCGGCGCTCACGCTCGAGGCGCTCGGCGCCGTCGCCGACAGCTTCGACGAGCGGGTCGCCCTGGCCAAACCGCATCCCGGCCAGATCGCCACCTCGGCGCGGCTGCGCGAGCTGACC
Source organism: uncultured Geminicoccaceae bacterium (assembly GCA_964528705.1). Lineage (GTDB taxonomy): Bacteria > Pseudomonadota > Alphaproteobacteria > Geminicoccales > Geminicoccaceae > SLRI01. Next base: position 4,470 of record CAZGUW010000063.1, on the reverse strand, counting down.
CGCGATTCCCTGAGCGTGCGACCGCCCAGGCCGAACCGGATGCGCGACGCGCTCAGCCTGCGCTGCATCCCGCAGGTTCTGGGTGCGGCGCGTGACGCGCTGGACGTGGCCGAGCGGACGCTGGTGATCGAGATCAACGCCGCCAACGACAACCCGCTCTTCGGTGTCGCCGACGGGCTCGTCACGTCCAATTCCGGCAATTTCCACGGCCAGGCGGCGGCTCAGGCGCTCGACCATCTGGCCAACGGCCTGACGTCGCTCGCGGTGATCTCGGAGCGGCGCGCCGCCCGGCTGGTCGACCCGCACCATAATGGCGGCCTGCCGGCCTTCCTGATCCACCCCGATGCGGCGCCCGGCGAGAACTCGGGCTTCATGATCGCGCAGTACACGGCGGCGTCCCTCGTCGCCGAGCTCCGCATGCGCTCCGTGCCGGCCGCGATCCAGTCGGTTCCGACCTGCGCCAACACCGAGGATCATGTGCCGATGGCGCCGCTGGCGGCGAACCGCGCCGCGTTCGCTGTCGAGACCGCGCGGCAGATCATTGCGATCGAGGCGCTCCTGGCCGCCCAGGCGATGGACCTGCGCGGTCTGACGCCGGCCCCGGCGCTGCGCCCGCTCTACGCGGCGATCCGCTCGGCCGTGCCGACGATGCGCCAGGACCGGCTGATGGCGGATGATATCGCCAGCGTCGACCGGGCGCTAAGCACCTGGGGGTCGGCGTGATTCCGGCGGGCCCCAACATCGGCGGCCTTTATCGGGTCTCCGGTTTGCACCATGATGCGGCGCAACAGCAGGCGCCCAAGTAACGGAGGACAGGCCATCATGACCAACAGGATCGAGCGGCGTTCACTTCTCGCCGGTGGTGCTGCGCTCGGCGCCACGGCAGCGGCGAGCTTCCCGGCACCCGCCATCGCCCAGGACGTCACCCGCTGGAAGATGGTCACCGCCTGGCCGAAGAACCTGCCGGGCCCCGGCGTCGCCGCCCAGATGCTGGCCGACCGCATCTCCGCCCTTTCCGGCGGCCGGCTCGAGGTCGAGCTCTTCGCCACGGGCGAGATCGTCCCCGGCAACCAGGTCTTCGACGCCGTGTCAGAGGGCACGGCCGAGCTCTACCACGCCGTCCCGGCCTACTGGGGTTCCAAGTCGAGAGGCATCCTCCTCTTCGGCTCCCAGCCATTCGGCCTGCGCGCCGACGAGCAGGTCGGCTGGCTGACCCATGGCGGCGGCCAGGCGCTCTACGACGAGATCTACGGCCGCTTCGGCCTCAAGCCCTTCCTCTGCGGCAATAGCGGGCCGCAATGGGCGGGCTGGTTCAGGAACGAGATCACCTCGGTCGACGACCTCCAGGGCCTGCGCTTTCGTACCACCGGCCTCGCTTCCGAGATGTGCTCGAAGCTCGGCATGGCCGTGCAGGCCATGGGCGGCGGCGACATGTTCCAGGCGCTGCAGTCCGGCACCATCGACGCCGGCGAGTTCATCGGCCCCTGGACCGATTCGGCACTCGGTTTCTACCAGGTCGCCAAGAACTACTACTGGCCGGGCGTCGGCGAGCCCTCCTCGGCCGAGGAATGCGTGGTCAACATGGCCGCCTGGGAGGCCCTGCCGGACGACCTAAAGCTCGCCGTCGAGACCGCCTGCAAGTCGCTCTACAACGACGTCCTGACGGAGTACTCGACCAAGAGCGCCCAGAGCCTGCCGCAGCTCGTCTCCGAGCACGGCGTCATGGTCCGCCAGCTCCCCGAGGAGGTGATGGTCGCCATGGGCAACGCCGCGGGCGAGGTGATCGCCGAGCTCGCCGCCGACGAGGACGAGCTGGTCCGCCGCATCGTCGAGAGCTTCCTCGCCTATCGCGCCTCGATCGCCTCCTACATGGTCTACGCCGATAACGGCCAGATGAACGCCCGGGCCCTCGACTACACCTACGGCTGAGCGAGCCTTGCTCAGCGCCGCCGCCGACGCGCTCGACCGGGTCAACAGCCTGGTCGGGCGTGCGGCGCGCTGGCTCGCCCTCCTCATGCTGCTGGCGCAGTTCCTCGTGGTGGTGCTGCGCTACCTCTTCGGCACGAGCTACATCTGGGGCACCGAAACCGTCCTCTACCTCCCCGCCGCCCTCTTCATGCTGGGCGCCGGCTACACGCTGCTCGTCGACGGCCATGTCCGGGTCGACATCTTCTATGCCGGGCTCGGCGAGCGGGGGAGGGCGCTGGTCGACCTCCTCGGCACGCTCCTCTTCCTCCTGCCCACCTGCCTCGTCATCCTCTGGTTCACCTGGCGGTTCACCGCCAATAGCTGGGCGATCCGCGAAGGCCCCATCTCGGTGGGCGGCATCCCGGCCTCGTTCCTCCTGAAGACGCTGATTCCGGCCTTTGCCATCCTCCTCCTGATCCAGGGCACGAGCCTCCTGCTCCGCTCCCTCGTTCGCCTGCAGGGCGGCGACGACCGGTGATCGCCGAGAACCTCGACCTCGTCATGCTGGCGGCCCTCTGCCTCGTCATCCTGACGGGCTACCCGGTCACCTTCCTCATCGCGGGGCTCGGCGTGCTCTTCGCCTTTCTCGGCTGGGCCATGGGCGTCTTCGACCTCGGTCTCATGGGAGCACTCGCCCAGCGCATCTTCGGCGTCATGACCAACCAGGTGCTGATCGCCATCCCGCTCTTCGTGCTGATGGGCACCATCCTCGAGCGCTCGCGCATCGCCGAGGAGTTGCTGGAGCAGATGGGTCGGCTCTTCGGCACCATCCGGGGCGGCCTCGCCGTCTCCGTCACCCTGGTCGGCGCGCTCCTGGCGGCCTCGACCGGCATCGTCGGCGCCACCGTCGTCACCATGGGGCTCATCGCCCTGCCGGCCATGCTGCGGAACGGCTACGGCCGGGGCTTCGCCGCGGGCTCGGTCGTCACAGCCGGCACGCTCGGGCAGATCATCCCGCCCTCGACCATGCTCATCATCCTCGCCGACGTCATGTCGACCGCCTTCCAGCAGGCGCAGTACACCCAGGGCAAGTTCTCGGTGGAGACCATCAGCGTCGGCCAGGTCTTCGCCGCCGCCATCCTGCCGGGCCTGCTGCTGGTCGGTCTCTACATCGCCTACATCCTCTGGACCGCGAAGCGCCGCCCCGACCTCGCCCCGGCCATGCCGGCGACCGAGCAGAAGCCTACGACCGGCGAGGTGCTTCGGGCCCTCGTCCCGCCCATCGTGCTCATCGTCGCCGTGCTCGGCTCCATCCTCGGCGGCATCGCCACGCCGACCGAAGCCGCCTCGGTCGGCGCCGTCGGCGCCATCCTGCTCGCCGGGCTCCGCCTCGAGCCCGATCGCTCCGGCTGGCCCGTCTGGCTCGCCATCGCCGCCATCGTGGCTCTTCTCGTGCTGACGTCCTTCGTCGACCTCCGCCTCGGCCGGAGCCAGGCGACATCCACCGAGAGCCTCGCCATCTGGCTCGCCATGGGCCTCGTGGCGCTGCTCGCCATAGGCCTCGCCGTCTGCCTCGTGCGCGCCAACCGCACCGGCATCCTCGTCCCCGTCCTCACCCAGACCATGACCATCAGCTCGATGATCTTCGGCACGATCATCGGCGCCTCGGTCTTCTCGCTGGTCCTGCGCGGGCTCGGCGGCGACGCGCGAATCGAGGGCCTGATCGAGGCGCTGCCGGGCGGCCCGGGCCTTGCCCTCCTCTTCGTCATGGCCGCCGTCTTCCTGCTCGGCTTCTTCCTCGACTTCGTCGAGATCAGCATCATCATCCTGCCGCTGACCGTGCCGATCCTGCTGCTCATGGGCTTCGACCCGATCTGGCTCGCCGTGCTGATCGCCATCAACCTGCAGACCAGCTTCCTCACACCGCCCTTCGGCTTCTCCCTCTTCTACCTGCGCGGCGCCGCCCCGCCCGAGATCAGCACGGGCGACATCTACAAGGGTGTGATCCCCTTCATCCTCCTGCAGATCCTCGCCATTCTCCTCATCTACCTCGCCCCGCCCATCGCCACGACCCTGCCGGGCCTGCTCTTCTGAGCCTTGTTCGCAATTTCGTAATTTCCGATTATCTGATAGTGTAGCGCGTCTCCTTCCACTGAGTCCCGCCATGACCCTCGTCAAGCTCCGCAAGAGCGCCCAGCTCACCCTGCCGACCGAGATCCGCGAGGCCCTCAAGCTCGCCGAGGGCGACTATCTCGAAGCCGAGATCGTCCAGGGCGGCGTCCTCCTCCGCCCCGTCGACGTCGTCCGCCGCGAGGCGGCTTGGCGCCGCATCGAAGGAGCCATGTCCAGCGTGCGGCCGACTCCCGAGCAGGCCGCCAAGCCGCTCGACGAGCAGGAGCGGGAAATCCTCGAACTGGTCGACGAGGCTAGGCGCGAGCATGCGGCCGACCTTCGCCGTCCTTGATGCCTCGGTCCTCGTCAGCGCGCTCCTTACCGACGGCGTCCCACGGACAATTCTGGACCGCGCCAAGGCGGGTGCCTTCGTCCTGGTACTTTCCACCC
>CAZGUW010000062.1:0-19331 GCA_964528705.1 uncultured Geminicoccaceae bacterium | reverse complement strand
GCGCAGGCCAGGGCCGCGCGACGCGTTCTCGCGGAAGCAGAAGTCATCGTCCTCGCGACGTCGAGCTTGTGCGAGTTCGTCTGGGTCTTGCGCAAGCTCTACAAGCTCGCGCGGGGGGACATTGCCCTGGCGCTTCGAACATTACTGCAAGCCGAAAACGTTGTCGTCGACCGACCGGCCGCCGAGTTGGGCTTGAGCATGCTCGATGAGGGCGGTGATTTCGCGGACGGTGTGATCGCCTTCGAAGGCCGTCGACAGGGAGGCGAGACTTTCGTCTCGTTCGACAAGGACGCCGTCGCCCGGCTGGCTGCAGCGAGTTTCCCGGCACGGCTCCTCGCATGAAGACGACGGTGCAAACGGCAGCATTGATGCGGCCCCTCGCGTCGCCCTGCGACTCAATCAGTCGTCGCCAGTCAATTCAGAACAGGACAGCCCGATGAAATTCTCCGCCAACGGCTACTATGTCGAGCGCTACAACAAGTGCGCGAATTGCGGGATGCTGGTCTATGGCGAGGGGCTGATGGCCGAGCATCGGGGGAAGTCGCGGCGCTTCTGCTCGGACTGGTGCATCGAATGGGCGGCCTCGCGCGAGGGCACGGACGGGCTGGTCCGGCTGCCGATCCCCCGCCCTGCCCCGGTCGAGCGTTCGGCGGCGCCCGACATGGTGATGATGAACATCCTCGATTCCACCATGGTCTCGATCTGCCGCGAGATGGGCATCCTGCTCATGAAGACGTCGTACTCAACGATCTTCAACGAGGGCCTCGACTTCACCTGCGCGCTGGCCGATGCCAAGGGCGACATGATCGCCTGCGCCGAGTTCTGCCCGACGATGATCGGCGGCATGCCGCTGCTCATCAAGACGTGCTTCCAGGAGATCCCGCACGAGGACATCGAGCCCGGGGACGTGATCCTGCACAACGACCCCTATCGCGGCGGGCTGCACTGCCCCGAGCACACCTTCTTCAAGCCCTTCTTCGACGGTGATGAGCTTCTCGGCTTTGCCGTCTGCATCGGCCACGTGGCCGAGATCGGCGGCATGGTGCCGGGTGCGTTCTGCGGCGAGGCGACGGAGATCTTCCACGAGGGCATGCGGGTGCCGCCGGTCAAGATCAAGAAGGCGGGCAAGGACGTCGACGAGGTCTGGAAGCTGCTGCTCGCCAACACCCGCACACCGAGGCAGAACTACGGTGATCTTCGGGCGATGATCGGCTCGGTCGATCTCGGCGTCGACCGGATCGGACAGATCGTCTGGAAGTACGGCCGCGAGGTCTTCAAGGACACTTGCGAGGACCTGATGGACTATGCCGAGCGGCGGATGCGGGCGGAGCTCAGCGCCTTCCCCGACGGCAAGTACTCGTTCCATGACGTGATCGAGAACGACGGCATCGAGGCGGTGCCCTACACGGTCGCCATCGACCTGCACATCAACGGCGACGAGCTGGTGGCCGACTACGACCGGAGCTCGAAGCAGGCGAAGGGACCGATCAACGCCACGCTCGGCGTGGCCACGGGTGCCGTCTACAACGGCATGCTGCACGTCACCGACCCCTCGATCCCGAAGAACTCCGGCTGCTTTCGGCCAATCCGCGTGGTCTCGCCGCCGGGCAGGGTGACCAATGTCGACTATCCGGGGCCGCTCGTCGCCGGCAACACCGAGACTCATCCGAGGCTCGCCAACATCACCATCGGTGCCATGTCCAACTGCGCGCCCGAACGGGCCATGGCGTCGGAGAGCTGCACCGGCACCAACTTCGTCTTCGGCGGCGAGCACCCGGAATATGACGAGTACTTCGCCTGCTACGACATCATGTCGGGCGGCTGGGGCGGCAGGCCCGGGCACGACGGCAATGACTGCGTCATCGCCATCAACGGCAATTGCCGCTTCAACCCGACCGAGGTGTTCGAGACGCGCTTTCCGCTGCGGGTCGAGGATTGCGCCATGGACACCGATTCGGGCGGGGCGGGCGAATTCCGGGGCGGGCTCGGCTACACCCGCACGCTGCTGATCACCGAGGTCGAGATCACCGGCTCGCAGTGCAGCGACCGCCACGAGGTCCAGCCCTTCGCGCTCTTCGGCGGCGAGCCCGGCGGCAACGGGGCGACGCTGATCCAGAAGGCCGGCAGCGACGGGTGGCTGACCGTGAAGGAGCTCTACGGCAAGGTGTCGTCGAGCAAGTACGCCAATGTCCGCTTCCAGCCGGGCGACCGCATCCGCCTGACCGCCCCTGGGGGCGGCGGCTACGGCGACCCGGCGAAACGCGATCCGGCGGCGGTCGCCCTCGACGTCGCCGAGGGCTATGTCAGTGCGGCGGCGGCGGAGCGGCTCTACGGCCAGCACGCAGGGGAAGGCTGATGCGGATCGCCATGCTGGGTGCGGGTGCCATGGGCGGCATGTTCGGTGCCCGCTTCGCCCGGGCCGGGGCCGAGGTCGTGCTCTACGACCGGGACGAGGCGCATGTGGCGGCGATCGCGGCGGACGGACTGGCTGTCGAGCTGCCCGGCGAGGATGCGGTCACGCTCCGCCTGCCGGCGGTGGCCGAGGTCAGGGCGATCGGCGCCGTCGACCTTGCCGTGGTGCTGGTGGACTGTGCTGCGACCCGCGACGCGGCCCGCGTCGCGGGGGAGGTCATCGGCTCGGACGGTTTCGCGCTGACGCTGCAGAACGGCATTGGCAATGTCGAGGCGCTGGTCGAGGTGCTCGGTGCGGCCCGGGTGGTCGCCGGGTCGACCATGAACAGCGCCGCCCGGCTCGCGCCCGGCCGGGTGGCGCACACCCATCTGGGGAAGTCGGTGCTCGGCGAGCTCGACGGGCGGTCGAGCGAGCGGCTGGAACGCCTCGCCAGGCTCTTCGAGCAGGGTGGGCTGCCGGTTTCGACCACCGACAACATCATGGGCCACATCTGGCAGAAGTTCGTCCTGAACGCCGCCCTCAACCCGGTCTGCGCCATCACGCGGCTCCGGCCCGGCGAGGTGGCCGAGAGCGCTTCGGCCAGTGCGCTGGTGCGCGAGATCCTGCGCGAGGTGCTGGCAGTGGTGGCGGCAGAGAAGATCGATCTTCCCGATCCCGACCCGACGGAGAGCATCCTCGCCCATGTCGTCGGGCGCATGAACAAGCCCTCCATGCTGCAGCATGTCGAGCAGGGCCGGCGCACGGAGATCGCCGCCCTCAATGGGGCGCTCCTGCCGATCGCCGAGCGGCACGGCATCCCCTGCCCCGTCAACCGGACGATCACGCAGCTCGTCGAGGCGATCCAGGGGCAGCCGCCGCGGGAAGACTGAGCCCGTCTATTCCGCGGCGATCAGGTGGCGGTCGGCCGGTGCCTGGGCGCGCGGGTCCTTGTAGAGGCGGCCGGCCTGCATGATCATGGCAATGTTGGCCTGGTGCTGGACGAGGGAGACGTCCTCGAGCGGGTTGCCCCTGACGAGCAGGAGGTCGGCGATGAAGCCTTCCCGTATCCGGCCGAGCTCGTCGCCCATGCCCATGAGCTCGGCGCCGACCACGGTGGCGCAACGCAGCGCCGCGGCGGGTGAGTAGCCGAAATACCTGACGAAGTGCTCGATATCGCGGGCGTTCTGGCCCATCGGCGTCACCGCGAACCCGTAGTCGCCGCCCACCACGACGCGGATGCCGCGCTTCCTGATCTCGTGATAGGTGGCGCAGCAGGCGTCGAACTTGCGATAGAGATCGAGCTTCTCGCAGACCTCACGCGAGAGGCCGATGCCCTCCCCCTCCCGCGTGCAGTTGTGGACGAGGCCGAAGGCCGGGCCGACGAAGGACGTCTCCCTGACGCTCTCGAGCAGGTCGAGGGCCTCCTCGTCGGCGAAGTCGCAGTGGTAGATGCAGTCGACGCCGTGACGGACCGCCATCTTCACGCTCTCGGACGAGCGGGCATGGGCCGCGACCTTCTTGCCGAAGCCGTGCGCCACTTCCATGACCGTACCTAGCTCGGCATCCGTGAGCGGGGTGATCTCGGCCCTGGCGTGGCTGACGAACTCGTCGCCCGAGATGTTGATCTTGATGGTATCGACGCCGTCGCGGACGCATTCCCGCACGACGCGACGCATCTCGTCCGGGCCGTCGGCGACGAGGCCGAAGCTCTCCTGGTGAATGTGCCGCTTGCGCTCGTCGCCGAGCCCGGCGGTGACCGTGATCTCCGGGCTGCCGGCGCGCATCCGGGGACCGGCGATGAGGCCCGAATTGATGGCGTTGCGGGCCGTGACGCCGAGCAAAGGCTTGGCCGAGGCGGCCTCGAAGATGCTGGTGAAGCCGTGATCGAGGAGGAGTCGACAGTTCTTCGCCGTGAGCAGCATGTGCTCCTCAGGCGGGATCAGACCGAGCTCGAAGGGCGCATTGATGCCGGTGAAGCTCGGGTGGCAGTGGCCCTCGACCATGCCGGGCATCAGGGTCATGCCGGTGCCGTCGATGACGGTGGCCCCCTCGGTGGCGAGCGAGGCGCCATCCCTGGCGATGCGGGCGATGCGCTCGCCCCTGATCTCGACCTCGGCCTTGACCGTACTCTCGCTCTCGCCGTCCCAGACGGCGGCGTGCCTGATGACGACGCGCTCCATGATCGGCCTCCCTGCGTTGGCTCTGTGACGGAGCTTAGCGCAGCTTCCGATCGGACGCGAACGACTATCCGGCGCCGCCAGCGGGCGGCGGATCGCCGGGGCGGAGGAAACGAGCGTCGTCGGGGTAGTGGTCGAAGCGGACGGTCTGCGTCAGGAAGGCCGCCTCGTCGCGCCAGCCGGCCATGAGCGGCCAGCCATTGCGGGCGTAGACCGTGAACGGGATGGCGCCGCAGTTCTCGCGCCGCACGGGGCGAAGCTCGGGGGCGACGCGCTGCATCAGCTCGAGCGAGCGGACCACCGGCTCGAGAAACGGCGTCATCCAGGCGCTGGCCAGGACCTCGCCGCAGATCTGCTCGTCCACCTGCAGCACGTGATAGGTGCTGGCATGGCCGGCGACCGGTGGCCCGGCGCTCCAGTGATCGAGCCTGTAAGGCAGGACCGAGGCGCCGTCATCGGCGAGCCCGGCCCGGATCAGAGTCGGCGCACCGCCGTCGAGTCGGTAGACGTTCTGCGGTGCGAGATCGACGAGGTAGTGCTCGCCGGCGACGGTGACGAGCACCCGGCCGTGGTTGCTGCCGGTCTCAAGGCGCAGGGGAACGTCCTCGAAGAGCGCCTCCACCAGCATGCCGGCCCGCGCCGCCGGGGCCAGGCCGAGGCCGGTCAGAAGAAGCAGGCCGGCCAGGGACAGCCACCATGTCCGCATCGGATACTCCCGTTTGACGTGGCCGAGGATGACGGCTCCGGGTTAATGTCGGGTCAAGGCGCCGCCAGCGCGCGGTCCAGCAGCAGCGGCACGTGGCGGGTGTGGCGGGCGGCATCGAAGAGCCCCGCGAGGCTCGCCTCGTCGAGCACGGCGGTGACCCGGGGATCGGCCCTGAGCAGGTCGAGGAGCGGCTCCTCGTTCTCCCAGGCGCGCATGGCGCTCGCCTGGACCAGCTCGTAGGCCGCCTGCCGCCCCATGCCCGCATCGACCAGGGCCAAGAGCACCGTCTGGCTGTTGAAGAGGCCGTGCGTGGCGTCGAGGTTGCGTCGCATACGTTCAGGGTGGACGACCAGGCGGTCCATGAGACCGGTGAGCCGGGCAAGCGCGAAGTCGGCGAGGATGCAGGAATCCGGCAGCATGACGCGCTCGACCGAGCTGTGCGAGATGTCGCGCTCGTGCCAGAGCGCCACGTTCTCGAGCGCGGGCACGACGGCGGCGCGGATCATCCGGGCGAGGCCGGTGAGGTTCTCCGAGAGAACCGGGTTGCGCTTGTGCGGCATGGCCGAGCTGCCCTTCTGCCCGGCATGGAAGAACTCCTCGACCTCGCGCACCTCGCTGCGCTGCAGGTGGCGGATCTCGGTCGCCAGATGCTCAATCGAGCCCGCGACCTGGGCGAGCGCGCAGGCGAAGGCGGCGTGCCGGTCGCGCGGGATGACCTGGGTGGAGATGGGCTCGACCCGCAGGCCGAGCTTCCCGGCGACGCTGGCCTCCACAGCCGGGTCGATATTGGCGAAGGTGCCGACCGCCCCGGAGATGGCGCAGGTCGAGACATCCTCGACGGCGGCCCGAAACCGCTGGCGCTGCCGGGCGAAGGCGGCATGGAAGCCGGCGAGCTTGAGGCCGAAGGTGGTGGGCTCGGCATGGATGCCGTGACTGCGGCCGATGCAGACTTCCATGGCGTGCTCGCGCGCCCGGCGGGCCAGGACGGCGAGCAGGGCGTCGAGGTCGGCGAGGATGAGCTCGCCGGCCTCGCGGAGCTGCAAAGCGAGCGTCGTGTCGAGTAGGTCGGACGAGGTCATGCCGAGATGCAGGAGCCGGGCATCGGCGCCGCACAGGTTCTCGACATGCGTCAGGAAGGCGATGACGTCGTGCCGGGTCGTGGCCTCGATCGCCTCGACCGCAGCCGCATCGATCAGCCGATCCCTGGCCTGCCCGGTCGCCTGGCGCAGGCGGGCCACCGCCTCGCCGTCGATCTGGCCCTGCGCGGCCATCGCCTCGGCGACCAGAAGCTCGATCTCGAGCCAGAGCTCGAGGCGGCGCTCGGGGGCGAAGACGGCGGCCATCTCTGGCCGGCTGTAGCGGGGGATCATCCGGGACTCCAGGCGGGGGCGGGCATTCTCTTAGCAGCGACCGGGGCGGATCGGAAGGTCGCCGCCGGCCGGGGTGACGATCCGCCTTGGCCATGGCGGTACCCCCGCATTACAACCGGCGATCATGACCCCGGACCCTTCCGCGATCCCCGCCGCACCCCAGCCAGCCGACCGGCGCCGGCGGCTGCCGCTCAGCTGGTTCCTCGCAGCCGTCATCGGCCTCGCCATGCTCGTCGCCATGGCGCTGCTGCTCTGGCTGACCCTCGGCACGGCGCGCGACAACACGCTGCAGCTCCTGCGCGACAAGGCGCGGCTCGTGCTGACCCTGGTGCAGGCGCGCACCGATCAGTTCCTCGAGCCGGCGGAGGCGCTGGCCACCGAGGTCGCCCGGCAGATCGAGGCAGGGGAAATCGACCGCGATCCGCCCGAGGCCCTGATCGAGGCCTTCGGCTACGCCCTGGCCGCGGCACCCCAGCTCAATGCCGCGAGCTTCGCCGGCACCGACGGCTGGCTGATAACGGTCTTTCGCGAAGCCGACGGGAAACTCGGCTGGGACCGCGGGCCGTGGGCCGCGGATCCGATGATCGAACGGGCGGTGCGCCACTATCTCGAGGCCGAAGACCCGGCGCCGGGCTGGGCCGCGCCTCTCTATGTCGACGGGGCCGGGACGACGATCCTCTCCTTCACCCATCCGGTGTATCAGGAAGGCGAGTTCGTCGGCTTCGTCACCGGCACCACCTCGGTGGTCAACCTCTCCAACTTCATGGCCTCGATCGACGCGCCGGGCACGATCGGCACCTTCGTCCTGTTCGGTCGGGATCGGGTATTGGCCCATCCGCTGCTGCGCCAGGCCGGCAACCTCACGACCAAGAACGAGCCGCTGCCGAGCCTCGCCGAGATCGGCGACCCTGCCCTGGCGGCAATCTGGGCGCCCGGCTGGGAGGAGCGGCGGATCCCCGAGCTGGACATCCCGGCCCACTGGGTCGAGGACCAGACCGGCAACTACGTCTATCTCTACGACGAGCTCACCACCGCGCGCGAGACGCCCTGGGTGATCGGCGGCTATTTCCGGGCCAGGGACATCGGCCAGGAGTGGCGACGGGTGAACGTCGCCACCGGGATCGCCGCCGGCCTGCTCGTCATGAGCCTTGCCGGGGCGGTCCTGCTGGCCCGGCTGCTCGCCAGGCCGGCAACGCAGATCGCCGACACGGCACGCGCGATCAGTGCACTCGAGCTGGAGCGGATCGAGCCGCTCGGCGGCTCGCGCATCCGCGAGCTCGACGATGCCGAGCGCTCGCTCAATGCGGTGGTGGGAGCCCTTCGCTCCTTCGTGCGCTACCTGCCGAGCGACCTCGTGCACTTCGTGCTGCGCCATCCCGAGCGGGATATCGGCAAGCCGAAGCTGCGGTCGATGACCATCCTCTTCACCGACATCTCGGGTTTCACGACCCTGGCGGAAAATCTGGAGCCGGCGGCGGTGGGTGCCCTGCTCAACGCGCATTTCGCCGATCTCGAGGCGTGCATCAGGAGCACCGGCGGCACCATCGACAAGTATCTGGGCGACGGGCTCCTGGCCTTCTGGGGGGCACCCGAGCCGCTCGCCGACCATCAGCGGCGAGCCGTTGAGGCCGCCCTCGCCATGGCCGCGGTGACCAGCCGACGCAACGCCGAGGCAGCGCTGCCGCTGCGCCTGCGGATCGGCGTCGCCGCGGGCGAGATCCTGGTCGGCGATCTGGGTGCTCCGACCCGCATGAACTACACGGTGATCGGCGATCCCGTGAACCTTGCGCAGCGCCTGCTGGAGATCGGCCACAGCGCTGCCCCTGAGCACGAGACGGTGATCGTGACGACCGCCGAGTGCATCGCCGCGATCGAGCCGCGGCCCCGCATGCGCCCGCTCGGCCGGCACACCGTGCGCGGCCGGGTCGGCACCGTCGAGCTGGTCGAGGTGCTGCCGCCCGCAGCCGACTCGTGAGTCCGGCGGCTGCGGCGCTCGGCTGGATCGGCCGCCAGTCCAGCCTGCTCTTCTTCGTCGCGGTCTTCGCCGGGGTGCTGCTGCCGCCCCTGGCCCGGCTGCTGCAGCCGCTCCTGTTGCCGGCGATCCTTTTGCCCTTCGTCGTGGCGCTGGTACGGCTCGATCTCGCGGCGCTCGGCCGGCAGGCGCGCCGCCCCTGGCTCGCCCTCGCCCTCGTGCTCTGGTCGCTCGTTGGCTGCCCCGTCCTCGTGGCTCTGCTGCTTCGGCCCCTGGCACTCGATCCGGACGTCCTGGCCCTTCTCGTGACGACCGCTGCCTGCGCGCCGCTCATGGCCTCGGGTGCGCTGGCGCTGCTGCTCGGCCTCGACGTGGCGCTGGCACTTCTCGTGGTGGTGCCGGCGACGGCGCTCGTCCCCTTCACCGTGCCGCCCCTGGCGCTCGGTCTCGCCGGCATTGCCATCGACCTGCCGGCCACGGCCCTGGCCCTGCGCCTGGCGCTCATGGTGCTGGGTGCGGCGGGGCTCGCCGCCCTCGTCCGGTTCTGGCTCGGGCCGGAGCGGCTCGTCACGGCCCGGCCGGCGCTCGACGGGCTCGCCGTGCTCGGCTTCGCCGTCTTCGCTGTCGGCGTGATGGACGGGTTCACGGCCACCGCCCTCACCCGCCCGGGCCTGGTCGGCGGCATCGTGCTCGCCGTCTTCGCGCTCAATCTCGGCCTGCAGGCGCTCACCGCACTCGCCCTCCTGCCATTCGTGCCGCGGCGGACGGCGCTGACGGCCGGGCTCGTCGCCGGCAACAACAATCTCGGGCTGATCCTGGCAGCCGTGATCGACACCGCCCCGCCGGCCATGCTCGTCTTCGTGGCGGCCGCCCAGTTTCCGATCTATCTCCTGCCCATCCTCCAGCGGCCGCTCTATCGCCGCTGGCTCGCCATGGAGCCGCCACGATGACGCCTCGAGAAGTGCTCGACTTCTGGTTCGATTCCGCTAGCCAGCCCTTCTGGTTCAAGAAGAGCGCCGCCTTCGACGAAGCCGTGCGGCAACGGCTCGGCGAGGCGCACAAAGCGGCCGCGGCGGGCCGGCTGGACGACTGGCGGGGGACGCCCGAAGGGGCGCTGGCGCTGGTCATCCTGTTCGACCAGGTGCCGCGCAACATCTACCGCAACAGCGCCCGCGCCTTCGCCACGGACGGTGCGGCGCTGGCAGCCGCGGTTGCCGCCATCGACGGCGGCTTCGACGAGGAACTCGACGGCGACCGGCGCCTCTTCCTCTATCTGCCGCTCGAGCACTCGGAGGATCTTGCGGATCAGGAACGATCGGTGGCGCTCTTCACGGCCATCGGCAATGCCCGGCACACCGACTACGCCATCCGGCATCGCGACATCGTTGCCCGCTTCGGCCGCTTCCCGCATCGCAACGCCGTGCTCGGCCGCACCTCGACGGAAGAGGAGCTGAAGTTCCTAGAAGAGCCGAACTCGTCATTCTGACGCCCGCGCCGCTCAGCCGAGCTGCAGGCGCTCCCTGCAGGCATGCCGGAACGTCTCGCTCTGGACGAGCCGGGTGAGGAAAAGGTCGAGCGCCAGCTCTGGGGCGACGCGCTTGTGGGCGAAACGCAGCACCGCCGGCTGCGTGAGCGCCGGCCAGGGGCACCCCGAGGTCGCGACCTCGGCGAGGCGGATCGGCGAGCCGCGATGCAGCAGCGCGCCGGCCCGGCTGACATAGGCGCCGACAAGGGGGGGCGCTGCGACATCCTCCTCGTCATGCTCGAGCTGCAGATCGGTGAACTCGACATAGTCGTAGTTGACGCCAATCGCCTCGGTCTGGTGCATCCGATCGAGTTGCTCCGGATCGAGCCAGGTCACGGCGACGAAGGCCACCGCCCCCGGGTGCCGGTGCAGGGTCGCCGGCAGGGCGCCGTAGCGGCTGAAATGTGCCGAGTAGACGACCACGTGATCGAGGAGCACGGCGCGACTGACCGGGATATGGCCGGCCTGGCCGGCGAACTTGCGCCGGAGCTGGGCCGGGGCACCGTTCGAACCGAGGGCGAGGACCGGGGTGCGGCCGGCCACGGCGAAGGCCGGCGGGTCGCCGTCGACCGAGAAGACGAAGCGCTCGAGCGGTGGTGCGTAGGGATAGTCGGCTGCGCGCGGCAGGCCGTGCTCCTCGCCGACCGTCGCCATGTTCCTGCTCCAGCAAGATCACCGCGTTCGGCAGGCGCCCGATCGACGCCCTGCCGACACCGGTTCTACTGAGAGTGTAACCGACCCCGACCGGCAGAGCAATCGACGCAACTCTCCTCAGTGACGCCCGATGCCGAGCCCAACGGCATTTACATAGGCGCCGAGCACCAGGATGACCGACGTGATGTAAAAGAAGATCAGCGCGATCACGACACTTGCCATGCTTCCATAAGTGACGCTGTAGCTCGCGAAGCTGGCGAGATAGGTCGAGAAGCCGGTGCCGGCGACCATCAGGGCCAGCACGGTGAAGATGACGCCGGGCAGGATGTCGCGGACATGGTGCCGCCGGTTCGGCAGCCAGCGGTGCAGGACGATGAGCGTGACGAACAGGATGGCGATCGCGACCACGTTGCGGGCGACCGTCCACACCAGCCGGTAGGCGAAGCCGAGGTCGACCCAGTACGTGAGGAGGTTCCACAGGATCGGTCCGAAGACGACCAGCACCGACATCGCCGGCACCAGGAGGATCGCCAGCATGACGAAGAAGAATGTCTGCAGCCGGCGCATCCAGAACGGCCTGAAACGCGACACGCGATAGGCCCGGTTGAACGCGAGGCGGATCGCCTCGATGCCGCTCGAGGCGGCCCAGAGCGTCATCAGGACGCTGAAGCCGAGGAAGCCGGCACGTCGCCCGACCACCACCTCGGCCACGGCCGGCTCGAGCGTCTCCGCCACCTCGTCCGGCATGCTGTCGAACATCAGGTTGACGATGCGCTCGAGGTCGGCCTGCGTGCCGAGGAAGCTGGCGAGCGAGGTGAGGAAGATGAGGAACGGGAAGAGGGCCAGGAGTGCGGTGAACGAGAGGTTGCCCGCCATCATGAAGCCGTCCTCGTCGGACATCCGCTTGCCCGCCCGACCGAGCACCGACAGGCCGCGACCGAGACGCCGGTGCAGCCCGGGCCTGTCGCCCCGGTCCGCACGCCTGTCCGCGACCGCCGTTTCCGCCATGGGTAGCCTTCCGTTGCCGCCTCAAACGACGCGCAGATTGGCCCCGGCCTCGCCCGTCTGGCAAGCCGCGTCCGGCCGGCCCCGGGGCCTGCCGGGCTGACAGGCCGAAGCGGTCGGGCTAGGCTGGGGGCTCGCTTGTTCGCACCTCAAGGCAGAAGGAAAGGCCATGGCTCGCGCACTCTGGCTGCGCAAGACGGAGGCGGGGCAGACCGCCGAGATCGGCCCGATCACCGAGACCGACCTGCCGGACGGCGAGGTCCTGGTCGACGTCGCCTGCTCGACGCTCAACTACAAGGACGCGCTGGCGATCACCGGCAAGGCGCCGATCGTCCGGGCCTGGCCGATGGTGCCGGGCATCGACTTCGCCGGCACGGTCAGGGAGAGCCGCCATGCGGCCTGGCAGCCGGGCGATCGCGTGATCCTGAATGGCTGGGGCACTGGCGAGACGCGGCTCGGCGGCCTGACGGAAATCGCCCGGGTGCCGGGGGACTGGCTGGTGCCGCTGCCCGACGCCTACAGCCTCACCGACGCCATGGCGATCGGCACGGCCGGCTACACGGCGATGCTCGCCGTGCTGCGCCTCGAGGCGGCAGGGCTCGTGCCGGCCTCCGGGCCGCTCCTGGTCACCGGGGCCATGGGCGGGGTCGGCAGCGTCGCCATCCTGCTGCTCGCCCGGCTGGGCTTCGAGGTCTGGGCGCTGACCGGGCGGCCGGCTGAGGCGGAGCACCTGAAGGGCCTGGGCGCCGCCGGCATCGTGCCGCGCGAGGAGCTCGCCGGACCCGGCAAGCCGCTTGCCAGGGAGCGCTGGGCCGGGGGCATCGACGCCGTCGGCAGCCACGTGCTGGCCAATCTGCTCGCCGCCACGAAGTATGGCGGAACGGTTGCCGC
Organism: uncultured Geminicoccaceae bacterium; assembly: GCA_964528705.1. Lineage (GTDB taxonomy): Bacteria > Pseudomonadota > Alphaproteobacteria > Geminicoccales > Geminicoccaceae > SLRI01. The sequence continues at coordinate 6,639 of CAZGUW010000062.1, read as the reverse complement.
GTGCGGCCTCGCCGCCGGCATGGATCTGCCGACGACGGTCGCCCCCTTCATCCTGCGCGGCGTGACGCTCGCCGGCATCGACAGCGTCTACGTGCCGACGCCGCGCCGCCGGCAGGCCTGGCACCGGCTCGCCCACGACCTGCCGGCCGATCGGCTGCGGCCGATCAGCCGCAGTATTCCGCTCGACGATGTCATTCCCTCAGCCGCAGAATTACTGGCCGGCAAGGTTCGCGGGCGCATCGTCGTGACACTTGTCAGCTGATATTACGATAGTACGCCTCGACACACCGAATCAAAGCCCGCTTGCTTCGAGGCGCAATTGGCCTTCATAATGCAAGGCGAGCAAGGTTGCTCACTGGGCAAAGCGCCGGGGGTCGAATCGGCGCTACCAGCACGATCGGAGGACAAGGATGCCTGTCGGCACCGTCAAGTGGTTTAACAGCACCAAGGGTTACGGCTTCATTCAGCCGGAAAGTGGCGGTGCGGACGTCTTCGTTCACATCTCCGCCGTCGAGCGGGCCGGGATGAGCAGCCTGAACGAAGGCCAGCGGGTCTCCTACGAGGAGCAACTCGATCCGCGGCGCGGCAAGAAGTCGGCCGAAAACCTCAAGCCGGCCTGACCGCCGCGCCGAGGTAAGAAAGTTCAGAAGGCACCGGGCGACCGGTGCCTTCTTTTCTCCTGGCCCGGCGCTCAGGCGCGCGCCAGGCCGGGCTCCACCGCCAGCCGATCCGGCGTTTGCGGGAGGAGCTGCAGCAGCAGCTCGTCCAGCTCTGCGGTGCGCAGTTCCTGCAGGGTTTCGGCGGTGAGCTCCGGGCCGAAGAAGGCAGGCGCCTCCTCGGCGAGGCCGGGCATGCCCGAGCCCGGCTCGCGCAGCACGTAGCCCTGCCCCCAGACCGTCTCGATGCCGCGCGCATCGCCCGCCACCGCGGCGATCTTCTTCCTGAGCTTGCAGATGAAGACGTCGATGATCTTCTGCTCGGGCTCGTCACGACCGCCATAGAGGTGGTCGAGGAAGGTTTCCTTGCTCAGCGTGGTGCCGCGGCGCAGGGCCAGCAGCTCGAGGATGCCATATTCCTTGGCCGTCACCTTGAGTGGCACGTCGTCGACCGAGACGGTGCGGGCGGCGAGGTCCAGCGTCAGCCGGCCGACCGTGATCTGCGATGTGGCGTGGCCCTTCGCCCGCCGGACCACGACCCTGAGACGGGCCAAGAGCTCGTGCTTGTCGAAAGGCTTGGTCAGGTAGTCGTCGGCGCCGTCGACCAGCGCCTGGATCTTCTGCGCCCGGTCGTCCTGGCTCGAGAGGATGAGGACCGGGACGCTCGAGCCCGCGGCGCGCAGACGGCGCAGCACCTGGCTGCCGCTGATGTCGGGCAGTTGCAGGTCGAGAATCACCGCGTCGAACTCGTAGTGGCGGGCGAGCTCCAGCGCCTCGGCACCGAGATCCGTGCTCTCGACCACGCAGTCCTCGCGCCCGAGAACGGCCTCCAGGAGCGAGGTGGAAACCGGGTCATCATCCACGACGAGCACGCGCATCGGCCTCTCCAGTCAAGTCATTTTCATGCCCCGACACAACCTTAGCGCGATTTTAGGGTTCGAACATCCCCTTATACGTGTTTTTCGGCGTGCCCGGCCGGCAGCGATGTCGCGGCGGGCGCCCGGCACTGCCCGCGCAAAACCGCTCGACCGGTCAGATCAAGGCTGGTAACGCGGAATCGGCGTCAATCCCAACGCGTCCCAAGGGAGACATCGAGTGCTCAAGGAATTCAAGGAGTTCGCCCTCAAGGGCAATGTACTCGACATGGCGGTCGGCATCATCATCGGTGCCGCGTTCACCACGGTCGTGAGCTCGCTCGTGGACGACGTGCTCATGCCGCCGATCGGGGTCATGATGGGCGGCATCGACTTCAGCGACTACTATATCCAGCTCACCAATTTCGATCAGGACTACGCCTCGCTGCAGGCGGCGCGCGATGCCGGGGTCACGGTGATCGGCTACGGCAACTTCCTCAACGCGGTGATCAAGTTCGTGATCGTCGCCTTCGCGCTCTTCATCATCGTCAAGAACATAAACCGCGTGAAGAAGGCGATGGAGCGGGAGGAGGAAAAGAAGGCCGACGTGGCACCCCCGCCGCGCCAGGAGGTGCTGCTCGCGGAAATCCGCGACGCCCTGCTCGAGCGCCCGAACAAGACCTGAGAGACCGGCACGTCGCGGCCGGTTCAGGCGCGGGGCCGCCCGGACGATTGGGTAGCGGTGCGATAGGCCGGGAAATAGCCTCGAAGTGCGAGCTCGGCCGTGGTCATGCCGAGCTCGGCCGCCCGGGCCGCCGTGAGCGCCGCGCAGGCCCCGGCGTCGAGGACGGCACGGATCGTGCGGTAGGACTGCGTCAGGCTGGAGAAGCCGGTCTTGAAGCGCATCACCGCATCGTCGCCGCCGCCGACGCCGCCCCCGAGGTGCAGCACGCGGTTGCCGCGCGCCTTGGCCCACAGCCGGACGTGGTGGAGCAGCAGGCTGAACGGGGACTGACGAATGAACCGGCTGTCGCTGCCGCCGAGATGAGCCTGAACGATGCCGTCGCATTCGAAGAGGAGGCAGGCGGCAGCGACCTCGCCCGATTCGACCCGGACGAGGGCGATGTGCATGTTCGACGCCAGCCGGCCGAGCCCCTCGAAATACGCCGTATCGAAATGGTACTCCTGGTCGGCCGCGGTGCGCGCCAGGGTGGCGGCGTAGATCGGCAGGAGGTGCGGCAGACCCTCGGCATAGGTGACGGTGGTCGCCACCTGACCGAGCCGCTGACACTTGTTGATGGTGCTCTGATGGCCGCGCCGCGTGCCCGACCAGAGCTTCTCGACCGGTAGCGTCAGATCCACCGCCACGGTCGGGCTGGCGGACTGGGTGATGTCGGGCCCCGGCAGGTGAGTCGGCAGGGGGTCGAGCAGCGGATGGGTGCGCAGGAAGAGCGAGCAGGCGCCGAGGCCGCGCAGGCCGGCACGGAGTGCCGTCAGCGACGCGCCGAGGAACGCGGCATCGGCGCGTCCGGCCTCGTTGGCGACAGGCCCGGGATAACCGTAGGGCGACACCGCATCCCGGCGCCCTGTTCCGCTGCCGCCGAGCGGCGGGCAGTGGCGCAGCAGGATCGGCACGAAGAAGGCGCGCTCGCGCTCCCGGGCCCAAAAGCCCAGCGGCTCGGCGCCGATCCGCCGGGCCTCCACGGCGACGTAGCCGGGCAGATGGTAGAGGTCGTGCGGCAGCTGCCGGAGCAGGTCCGGCCAGGCCGGGTCGTCGGGCGCCAGAAAGCTCCAGTCCAGCGCGGGCCTGGCGATTGTGGCGGTGGCGGTCACGGCCTTGCCTCACCGGGCCAGAGCTCGGGGAACGGCACCGGATCGCTGAAGTCCGGGTCACCGTTCGGCAGGCGGCGGCAGAGCAGCTCGTCGGCGATGCGCACCGGATTGCCCTTCGGATCGAGGTAGCGGCGGTACCGGTTGGCCGCATCCTGCAGATGCACGGCAAGGGCGAGCCGAGGCAGCGGCGACCGGTTCGGCAGGCTGCCGTGCAGCGCCCAGCAGTGATGGAAGCTGACCTGCCCCTTCTTCAGCGTGATCGGCACGCGCTCCACCTCATGGCCCTGCGCGCGGAAACGCGCCTCGACCGCATCGAGATCGGGATCGTTGAAGAAGCGGGTGTGCTCGAGATCGCCCCACCGATGGCTGCCGTCGATGACGACGAGCGGGCTGCGGTCGAGCTCGACGTCGTGGAACGGAATCCAGGCGGTCAGCAGGTTGTCGGAGCTGCAGGTTCCCCAATAGGCGTGGTCGGCATGCCAGCCGACTGCCGTGGCCTGCCCCGGCTCGCCCGCGTCCGGTGCTGCGGGCGCCTTGTAGACGAGCTGGTCGTCGAGCAGGCGAATGCTCGAGGTGCGGGCGAGCCGGGCGGCGATCGCACCGATCGGCGGCGCCTCGACGAGTGCGCGGATGGCGTCGTTCTGCAGGGAGACGAACTCGTTGTTGCGGATCGGGGCACCCTCGCCCGGGCGCCAGTCCCTGAACGCCCCCTGCGCCGGCAGCGCCCGGTCGCGCTCGCCGGCGTAGAAGCGTTCCGCGCCGGCGGCGGCTGCATCCAGGAGTGCCTCGGGCAGGACGACCGGCGAGATGTACCAGCCATGCTGCTCATAAAAGGCGACGTCCGCATCGGTCGGCACGAACCCGGCGGGCGCCTTGGATCGATCGGCGTCGACATACGCTGGCGGGCTGGACATCGGCGGTTCTTTCGCGGGCTGAAGGTCAGCTGCAGGAGCGGACCGGCTGAAAGGGCGTTGGCGCCAAGGGGAGGCGCAAGGGGTTGCGGCTGAAAAAGTAGCTAGCAGCTGAAACCTTCACGTCATCTGTCGGAATCTCTTACATTTTCTCTCTAGCATGCCGGGGCGACGCCAAGTTGCGCGGATTCCGGCGGCGATCGCGGCTTGAGCGAAGCCCTGCCGTGACAGCGGCTGCCGCCCGCCTCGCGTGATCGTGTACGGGCGGCACCGCATCGGTCCGGGTCATGATGTGGAAACGCCGGTGACCGCGTCCCTGGCATCCCCGGGCGGCACGGCCCGATAGGCTGGGAAATAGCCGGTCTGCTCCAGGGTCTGAACGTCGACCCCGAGCGAGGCTGCGCGGGCCTTCGTGAGCGCGGCATAGCGGTCGGGATCGAGCACCGCGCGGACCGTGCGAAACCGGGTGCGGCCGGGACCGAAGCTCGACTTGAAGCAGAGCACGCCGTCGTCCCGGCCACCGACGCCACCACCCAGATGCACCGCCCGGGCACCCGCCGAATGGGCCCAGGCGATTACCTCCCAGACGAGCAGCCGATCCGGCGAATGCGGCAGGGCCGCCGTGCTCGTGCCACCGACCAGCGTCTGCACCAGCCCGCCGCAGCGGCTGACCAGGGTCGCCGCCACCGGCACCCCCTGCAACTCGACGATCCAGACATCCAGATGGGCGGCCAGCGGTGCCAGGGCACGAAAGTAGGCGGCCGTGAAGCGTTCATGCCCGCCCACCCCGACCCGCTCCATGGTCTCGTCGTAGATGCGCCTGAGCGAGGGCAGCCCGTCCACGAAGGCCTGGCGCCGGGCACGCATGCCCGCCCGGGCGGCGGAGGCGATCTGCTGGCGCCGTCGCCGGCTGACGCCGCTCCAGACGATGTCTAAGTCGGCATCGAGGTCGATCAGCACCGTCGCCCAGGCGCGCTCGGTCAGGCCCGGGATATCGTCGACCTGTGGGAGGGCGTCGAGACAGGGATGGCTGCGCAGGAACGCGCTGACGGCGCCCCGCCGGCGCAGCGCGGCGAGAAAGGCGGCAAAGGCGCGCTCGCTGAAGCCAGGGCACACCATCCCGGCCGTGGCCACCGGCCCGGGATAACCATAAGGCGAGACCGCATCGAGCACCGGACCGGATGCCTCCATACCGGGCAGCCGGGAACGCCGCAAGATGCAGGGAGCGAACCAGGAGGCCTCGCCCTCGGCATAGACGAATGCCTCGGGACGGCCGTCCAGCCATCGGGCCTCGGCGTGCAGATAGGCGGGATGATGGTAGATGTCGTGGTCCAGCCGCCCCAGCATGGCAGGCCAGAGCGGGTCGTCGTGGCGCAACCAGCGGCCATTCGGGTCGCCTTCCACCGCCGCGTCGATGCTCCGCAATTCGCCTCGCTCCGTCGCCGTCCTTCGAACCTCGACTTTGCCATGGCGGCGGCGCCGAATTCTTAAGAAGCCGCGATATTCGTGCAAGTCCGAACCGCTCATACCCTCCGCTACGCCCGACATTAACCTTGCGTCGGCAGCGCGGTCGTCAGGCGGCACCGGTCAGCCGGTAATACTGGTCCGGCCGCCAGCGGCGCAGGGCGAGGCCGGCAAGCGGCTGGATCGCCAGACGGGTCGGCACATGCTCGATGACCAGACCCTGACGCGTCTTGAACTCGCAGAGGCTGGGGTTCTCGCGGGCGTGCAGCCCATTGACCACCGTCGTGATGCCATGCGTGCGCTGGGCGATCAGCACCTTGAGGTGGAAGAGGCAGAGGGCGAGGTTGTGGGGCAGGCCAGCCTCGCCGACATAGGTCATGTGCTCGTAGTTCACGCCGTCGACCGCGTAGCTGAAGCAGAGGGCGAGGAGCCGGTCGTGGCGCAGGCAGCCGAGCACCAGCCCGCGCCGCGGCGCCATGAAGGCCTCGACCCAGCGCTCGAACCCGGCCCGCCCGGGCACGGTGACCTCCGGGTTGCGGGCCTGCGCCTCCATGGCGAGCGCGAAGCCCTGCTCGACCACCGCCGCAGGATCCTCGAGCGCCACCACGTCGACCTCGCGCAGCGCCTTGCGGATCTGCTGGCGCCGGCGCGGCTGGAGCCGCTCGAGCGCGTAGCCCTCGAGATCGGGAAGGACGTGCACCGGCAGGCTCGCATTGGCGAGCGCCCGATCGGCCGGGTCGAGCACGGCCCGCCAGCCCCAGGCGAGCGGCTGCGGGCGGGCGACCTCGTTCGCGCGAAAGCGGGCGAGGACATGCAGCGGCTGAAAGAAGCCCGGGGCGATCGCCGCCCAGTCGCGACCGGCGCGCTCGACCACGCGGCGGCCACGGGGGGTCGGTTGGGTGGCAAACGTCGCCGCGGCCT
>CAZGUW010000061.1:0-19720 GCA_964528705.1 uncultured Geminicoccaceae bacterium | reverse complement strand
GCAGGCCCAGACGGCGGAGCTCTGCGGGTCCGAGCCGCTGGCCGAGCACGGCCGCCACATAAGCGGGCGTGTGCGCCAAAGCGAGGTCGGCCAGGCTCGCCGAGCCAGCCGCGTGAAGCTGCCGGTCGGCGGCGAGACCCCTTGCCCGGAGCAGGGCGAAGAGGGCGCCGAACTTGGGCATGGGGAAGCGATGCCCCGCCGGCAGCGGCGCCACATAGGCCGGATGATGGACGATCAGCGGCCGCAGGGACCCTCTCCCGCCGTGGATTTACCCGACTTTTCGCGCAAATGCTTGCTTCTCATCGAATTAAATCATAGGTTGAATTCAACCGATCGACCTCGCGCCCTTCGCCAAGAAAGAAACTTCGGGAAAACCAATGACATGACCAAGATCGATCCGACTTTCTGGTTGAACCGTCGTGTTCTCGTGACTGGCCATACGGGCTTCAAGGGAAGCTATCTCGCGGCCTGGTTGAGCGAGCTCGGCGCCGACATCGTGGGCGTCGCTCACCCGCCGGCCCCGCCGGCGGGGCTCTTCGCGCTCGCCGGGCTCGACCAGCGCCTGCTCAACGTCACCGCCGACGTGCGCGACCGGGCCCGGCTCGAGCATCTGGTGGTGGCGAGCTCGCCGGAGATCGTCTTCCATCTGGCGGCTCAGCCCGTCGTGCTCGACGGTCTGAAGCGGCCGCTCGACACCTTCGACACCAACATCCAGGGCACCCTCAACATCCTCCAGGCCGCCCGCCGCGCCCCCGACCTGCGCGCGATGGTGGTGGTCACCAGCGACAAGGCCTACCGGCCATCGACCGAGCCGCGCGGCGAAGCCGACCATCTCGGCGGGATCGAGCCCTACAGCGCCAGCAAGGCCTGCGCCGACATCATCGTCGAAGCCTACCGGCATTGCTACCTTTCGCCGGAGGACGGCATCGGCCTCGCCACGGCCCGGGCCGGCAACGTGATCGGCGGCGGCGACTTCGCCGCCGACCGGCTGGTGCCGGACCTGGTGCGCGGCATCGCCGCCGGCAAGACCGTGCCGATCCGCCATCCGGACGCCATCCGCCCCTGGCAGCACGTGCTCGACGCGGTACACGGCTATCTCCTGCTGGCCGAGGCGCTGGCGACCTCGCCCCGGCGCTTCGCTCGCGCCTGGAACTTCGGCCCGGTGCAGGCACCATGGCCGGTGCGCGACGTGGCCGACCGGCTGGCGACCCGGCTGGGCGGCCAGTGGGCAGCGGTGCCGGCGACCGGCCAGCACGAGACACCGGTGCTCCGGCTCGATCCCACGGCCGCCATCGCGGAGCTCGGCTGGCGGCCGCGGCTGGACACGGCCGCCGCCGTCGACTGGACGGCGGACGGCTATCGGAGGCTCGAGGCCGAGGCTTGCGGCCGGTTCATCTTCGACCAGATCGAGCGCTTCTCGGACCTCCGCCCCGTCGACGACACCGTCGCGCGCGGCCGCCCCGCGGTTGCCAAGCCGGACGACGCCCATGCCCCTGCCTGAGCACATCCCGGTCTTCATCCTCTGCGGCGGCCAGGGCACCCGGCTCGGCGAGGCCGGCCGGCTCCGGCCCAAGCCCCTGATCGAGGTGGGCGACCAGCCGCTCGTCGTCCACATCATGCGGACCTACCGCCGCTTCGGCTTTCGCCGGTTCATCCTCTGCACCGGCCACCGCCATGACGTGATCAGCAGCTACTTCCTCGACCTCGCCGGCATCGCCAACGACTTCAGCATCGACCTCGCCACCCGCGAGGTGGCCTATCACCAGTCGGCGGGGGCGCCCGACTGGCACGTCACCATCGCCCAGACCGGCAAGGCGACGATGACCGGCGCCCGGCTCGCCCGCGCCGCGGCCCGCTATCTCGGCGACGCCGAGCATTTCGCCATCACCTATGGCGACGGCCTGACCGATGCCGATCTCGGCGCCGAGTTCGCGCACCATCTCGACCACGACCGGCTCGGCACGGTGCTCGCCGTCAACCCGCCCTGCCAGTTCGGCCGCTTCGACCTCACCGCCGGCGAGCTCCGGGGCTTCGTCGAGAAGCCGCTCGACGAGCAGCACTGGATCAATGGCGGCTACTTCTTCTTCCGCCGGGGCTTCCTCGACTATCTGGATACCGACGACGGCTGCGTGCTCGAGCGCGAGCCCCTGCAGCGTCTCGCCGCCGACGGCGAGCTCGAGCTCTATCGGCACAAGGGGTTCTGGTCCTGCGTCGACACGGTCGCCGACCGCGACCGGGTGGCCGCCCTCTACGAGGCGGGCTCGAGCCCCTGGCTCGGGCCGACCGAGCTGGAGCTCGCCCGCTGATGCGCCTGGTCGAGCGCCCGCTGGCGGCGGCAGCCCTGCTCGCCACCGAGCCGCACAGCGACGAGCGCGGCTTCTTCGCCCGCGCCTTCTGCCGTGCGACGCTGGCCCGCCTCGGCTTCGACTGCGCCATCGCCCAGGCCAACCATTCGTTCAGTGCCCGGGCCCGGACCCTGCGCGGGCTGCATCTGCAGGTGGGCCGCGCCGCCGAGACCAAGCTCGTCCAGTGCGTTGCCGGGGCGGTCTTCGACGTCATCGTCGACGTGCGGCCGGGCTCGCGCACGCTCGGCCGCTGGCGCGGGATGGAGCTCTCGGCCGCCAATCGCCACCTCCTGGTGGTGCCGCCGGGCTTCGCCCACGGGTTCCTGACGCTCACCGACCAGACGCTCGTGACCTACCTGGTGACCGAGGCCTACGAGCCCTTGCTCGACCGGGGGATCGCCTTCGACGACGCGGCGATCGGCATCGACTGGCCGGCAGAGCCGCTCGTCGTCTCGGCGCGCGATCGCAGCCATCCGCCCTTCGACCCGGTGCGGCTCTGGCGCACCCAGCCCGAAACGGAGCCTGCCTGATGCGGGTACTGGTGACCGGTGCCAGCAGCTTCAGCGGGCTCTGGCTGGTCCGGGCCCTGGTCGCCGCGGGTGCGGGGGTGACGGCCGTGGCCCGCGGCCACCCGCGGGAATACGACCCGCTCAGGCGGCTGCGGATCGAGCGGGTGGCGCGGCTGGCGACGACCCGCTTCGGGGCGGCCTTCGGCAGTGCCGCGTTCCTCGAGCTGATCGAGGCGGCCGGGCCCTTCGACGTGCTCTGCCTGCACCATGCCGAGGTCGGCGACTTCCGCCGCCCCGGCTACGATGCGCTGGCGGCGGCGAGAGCCAACACCACCGGCCTCGAGCCGGTGCTCGAGCGGCTGCGGCGGCGGGGCCTCGTGCGGGTGGTGCTGACCGGCAGTGTCTTCGAGGCGGACGAGGGCGACGGCGACCGGCCGCTGGAGGCGATCGGGGCCTACGGGCTCGCCAAGACGCTGACTGCGCATGTGGTGCGCCAGACGACGGCGGCTTCCGGCGTCGAGTTCCTGAAGGTCACCCTGCCGAGCCCCTTCGGCGCCTTCCAGGCGGGCGGGCTCGCCGATCATCTCCTGCGCGCCTGGCAGGCGGGCGAGGTGCCGACCCTGCGCCAGCCGGAGCGGGTCAGGGACTTCGTGCCGATCGATCTGCTCGCGGCGCACCATGCGGATCTGGCGCTCGGCCGGATCCGGCCGGTGGCGGCCGGGCGGGCCAATCCGAGCGGCCATGTCCTGAGCTGCGCCGCCTTCGCCGAGCGGCTGGCGGGGGAGATGCGGCCCCGGCTCGGCACCGCCTGCCGCTTCGCCGTCACGAGCCAGGCCACGGCCGATGGCGAGCCCGCCAGCCGTTTCAACACGGAGCCCCTGCCCGCCCTCTTCGATCGCGTGGCGCAGGCGCGCAGCTGGGACCGGCTCGCCCTCCACTACCGCGCCCGGGCGCGCGGCTGGATCGGGCACGCGGCCTGATGCCTACTCTATTCATGGTTGATTTCAATCAGATTTCTTCGCATCATCGGCGGGTCCCTTACGTCGTCCAGCCGTGGCCCAAATCCCTTGCCCTGGAGCAGGCACATGGTTCAGCCCAGCATCGGCGTCGTCGTCGTCACCCATCGGGCACGCCGGCTGCTCGACGGGTGTCTCGGCCCGCTCCTGGCCTCGCCGCTCCGCCCGCAGATCCTCGTCGTCAACTCCAGCAGCCATGACGGAACGGTCGAGCGGGCCTGGGAGCTCGGCGCCGAGACCTGGACGATCCCCCGGGAGAGCTTCGATCACGGGCGGACGCGCGAGCTGGCGCGGCAGCGGCTGGGCACGGCCATCACGGTGATGCTGACGCCGGACGCCCATGCCACCGGCAGCGACTTCCTCGAGCGGCTCACGGCCCCCCTGCGCGACGGCCGCGCCGCCGTCGCCTATGGCCGCCAGCTGCCCCGGCCCGGGGCCGACCGGATCGAGGCCTTCAACCGTTCGTTCAACTATCCGGCAGAGAGCCAGCTCCGCTCGCTTGCCGACTGGCCGGTCTTCGGCGCCTACACGCATTTCTGCTCGAACAGCTGCGCCGCCTGGCTGAACAGCGCCCTCGACGAGATCGGCGGGTTCCCGGCGACCCTGGTCAGCGAGGAGACGATCGCCGCGGCCCGGCTGCTCGAGCGCGGCCATCGTATCGCCTATGTCGCCGAGGCAACCGTCCACCACAGCCATGGCAGCGGGCTCGTCGCCGACTTCAAGAGGCAGTTCGACATCGGCCACGCGCGGCGCCTCTATCGCCATTTGCTCTTGGGCCGCGAGCGCGACGAGGCGCGGGGGCTCACCTACACGAGAGAGCTGCTTGCCACCCTCGCCAGGGAGGCGCCGGGGCTCATCCCCTACGCCCTGCTGCACACCGCCGCCCGCTACGCCGGCTACCGGCTCGGCTTCGGCGGTGCGCGGCTGCCGCGGCGCCTGAAGGCGCTGCTGAGCAGCCAGGACTTCTACTGGCGCCGGCCGGCGGGTGCCGTGGCGGGGGCAGGATAGCACCATGCGGGTAGGGCTCCTGACCAACAACGTGATGCCGCCGCGCGAGGGCATCGGCCGGCATGTGCTGGAGATCGCGAAGCGCCTGCCGCGGCACGGCGTCGAGCCGCTGATCGTCGCCAAGGGCCAGGGCCTGCGCTGGCAGTCGCTCGAGGTCGAAGGCGTGTCGGTCCGGCTTTTCCCCTATCTGCCGGTCAGGCCGCTGCACCAGGAGGCGCTGCGGCTCGTGCTGCAGCGCTGGCTCGACCAGGGGGCGGACGGCTGCGACGTCCTGCACCTGCACATGCCGCTCCTGCCGCCCCTGCGCACGCCCTTGCGGCGGGTCGTGACCTTCCACAGTCCGCTGCTCAGCGACACGGCGGCGATCGGCGAGCCGGGCCTGAAGACGGCACTGATCAAGGCCAACGCGCGGCTCGTCAGCCAGGCCTACGAGCATGCGCATATCCGGGACGCGGCGGCGCTGGTGGCGGTGTCGGGCAATGTCAGGGACGAGCTGGACCGGCACTACCGGCTCTCCGGCCGGCGGGTCGAGGTAATCGGCAACGGGGTCGACACGCGCACCTTCGCGTATCGGGGCGGGCCACGCCCGGCGGATGCGGAAGGGCGGCGGAGCGTGCTCTATCTTGGCCGGCTCGGCTACCGCAAGGGGCTGCAGCGCCTGCTCGACGCCTTCGCCTGCCTCGGCGACGGGCGGCTGCGGCTCGAGCTCGCGGGCGAGGGGCCGCTGCGGGAGCCGCTCGCGGCACAGGCGCGGGACCTCGGCATCGCCGAGCGGGTCCGCTTCCTCGGCTTTCTCGATACCCCTGCCCTGCTCGCGGCACTCCACCGGGCGGCGGTCTTCGTCAACCCGGCGGACTACGAGAGCGGCCCTTTGACGTTGCTCGAGGCGATGGCCGCCGGCACGCCCGTGGTGACGACCGCAACCGGCCTCGTGACCGAATTCGCCGAGCCGCGCCCCTGCGCCATGGCGGAACGCAACCCGCTCGATCTCGCCCGCGCCATCGGCGCCGTGCTCGGCGACCCGGCGACAGCGGCCGCCATGGCGGCAAGCGCCCGCCGGCTGGTCGAGCAGCGCTTCGCCTGGGACGACATCGTCGGCCGCCTGGTCGACCGGTACGGCCATATCGAGCGGCTGGCGGCATGAGCGAGCTGCTCCCGGTCGCCGCCGAGCAGCCGCGCGATCTCATCGTCTGCTTCGGCTTCGACCTGGCGAAGCGGCGCCGGCAGCCCTGGCACGTGGCGCATGGGCTGGCCCAGGGGCTCGCGGCCCAGGGCCGGCTGGTCACCGTCGCCACGGACGTCGCGGTCGCCGATGACGGGCCGGCCGGCTACGCGGTGCGCGACTGCGGCCGGCTGATGCAGCGCGGCCGGCCGACGCCGGCACTTCGCGACTTCGCCCTGGAGCTGGCGCCGGCGCGCATCTATCTCGTGACCGGCACGGCAGCGCTCGCCCGCATGGCGCGGCTCGATCTGGGTGCGCCGACCGAGCTGATCATCGCGAGCCCGCTCCTGCGGCTGGGCGAGATCCTGAGCGTCGGGCTGCGCGAGCTCTGGCGCGAGCGGCGGCTGATGCTCTTGCCGCTGGTCAATGCGCTGCTGCCCGGGCACCTCGTGAGGGCCGGCTATCGCCGCTCCGGGGCGGTCCGGCCGATCTATCTGAGCGAGGCCGGGCGCGAGCGTTTTCGCGCCATCGGCCTGCCGCCCGGACCCTTGCTGCGGCCCCAGGTCGAGGCACCGCCGATCATGCTGCGGCCGCGCCAGCTCGGGCCGGAGGCCGTGCCGGTCGTGGCCTATCTCGGCCCGCCTTTGGCGCTGCGCGGCGCGCATCTGGCGCTCGGCGCCTTCGAGGCCGCCGTGGCGCGCGGCCTCGATGCGCGGCTCCTGCTGCTGCTCCGGCCGGACGTCCCGCCGACGGTGATGCGGCGCTTCGTCAAGCGGGTGGCCCGGAGCCCGGCGGCAGGGCGGATCGAGGTCACGACCGAGATGCTGGGTGCCGCCGAGCTTGCCCACGCCATCGCCGGCGTCGATGCCTTCCTCCTGCCCTTCCAGGCGCCGGTCTCGGAGGTGCCGCTCGTCGTGATCGAGGCGGGCCTCACCGGGCGGCCGGTGATCACGCTCGATGCACCGGGGGTGAGCGAGCAGGTGCTGGCCCTCGGCGGCTTCGTCGCCCGCGCCGTCGAGGAGCTGCCGCACGCGCTGATCCGCGCGCTTCGCCCGCGCCAGGACGGGGTCACGGTCGACCCCGCCTCGTGGACCTCCTGGCCGCGTGCGGTCGCGGCGATGCTGGAGGCGCCCGTGCCGCCGCCTTTGCCCCAGCGCCTGATCGCGCTTTGCGGCGTCGACGGCACCGGCAAGAGCTTCCTCGTCGAGCATCTGCGCCGGCATTTCGCCGAGGCGGGGATCGCCAACCGGCATGTCTGGAGCCGGTTCCGCAATTATCTCTCGAAGCCGCTTCTGGCCCTGGCCCGGCTCACCGGCCACAACTACAAGGTCGAGTCCGGCGGGGTGCGGATCGGCTATCACGACTTCGTCGGCCGCCCCTGGCTCGTCTGGCCCTTCCTCCTGTTGCAGGCGATCGACCAGGTGCTCGACATCATCTGGCGCTATCATCTGGGGCGGAGCCAGCCGATCCTCGGCGACCGCTGCGTCTACGACACCCTCGTCGACCTCGCGATCGACACCGGCCGGGACGATTTCGTCATCGACCGGCTGGGCCCGCCGCTTGTGGCGCTGCTGCCGCGGCCGCGCCTCGTCGTGCTGATCGAGCGGCATCCCCTGCGCATCCAGGAGCAGCGGCCGGATGCCCTGCTCGACCGGCACTTCCATCGCCGCCGGCTGCTCTATCGCCGCCTCGCCGCGCGCTTCGCGCTGCCGGTCGTCGACAATAACGGGCCAGTAGCACGCACGCTCGAGAGCATCCTGACGCTGGTGCAGGAGCAGAATTCGGGCATCGGGGCGGGCATGGCGCCGACTGCCGCAGCCGAGAGGACCGGCCAGTGATCTACGTCTTCTACAACAACGATCCCCTGGCCCAGGACCAGGGCGGCGGGGCCGAGCATTTCCGCGGCCTGCACCGGGCACTGCTGAAGTCCGGGCTCGAGTTCCACCTGGTCGCCGCCCGCCTGCAGCAGGAGCGGGCGGCCCAGCACATCACCTATGTCTCGGAGAGCTCGAACTTCCTGCGCTTCTTCTGCGGCCTCTGGCTCTGGTTCTGGCGCAACCGCAAGCAGTTCTCCGCCGCCGACGTCTTCCATTTCCACCGCAACTACGCCGCCTGGCCCAAGCTTATCATCTGCCCGGAGCATGGTCGCGTGCTGATCAGCTACCACAATGTCAGCGGCCGGGTGCTGGAGGGCTGGCTCGGCCGGCTCGGCCGGCCCCTGCGCCGGGCCATGCTGATGCTCGAGCGGCGTGCCGTGCGGCTGGCGGATGCCATCATCTGCGTCAGCGGCCGCGACCGGCAGTCCCTGCAGGAGGCGGTGGCTCCCGCCCCCTTCGCCGCCGCCAGCGTCATCCCGGCGGCCTTCGACGACCGGATCTTCGCCGACCGCCCCGCCATGCCGCCCGGCCCGGCGCTCGCCCATCGCATCGTCCTGCTCGGCCGGATCAGCCACCAGAAGAACGTGCCGCTCGCCGTTGCCACGCTCGAGGAGCTGGCCGCCCGCGACCTGGACTTCACGCTCACCATCGTCGGCGAGGGCGAGGACAGCCCGGACCTGATCCGCCGCATCGCCCGCTCGCCGGCGCGTGACCGCCTGACCTGGCTCGGCCGCGTGCCGCACAACCAGGTGCCAGAACTGCTGGCCGAGCATGGCATCCTGCTGCTCACCAGCCGCTACGAAGCCTCGCCCACGGTCGTCAAGGAGGCGCTGAAGGCGATGCGCCCGGTCGTCTCCACCGATGTCGGCGACGTCGCCGACTGGCTCGACGAGGGGCTCTCGGGCTTCCTCCGCGATCCCGACCCCAAGGCGCTCGCCGATGCGATCGAGGCGGCAGCCCGCCTCATCCACGCCGGCGGCTACCGGCAGGGCAGCCGGGTCGACCGGCTCGACGAGGATTCGATCATGAGCGAGGTCGTCCACCTCTACCGGCGGCTGCAGGCCGTTTGATCGCCACGCTCGGCCGGGGCTTTCGGGCGGTGCTGCCGCCCGCCGCACTCGGCCGCCTCGTCGCCATGGGCGGCAGCCGGGCGCTCGCCGCCGGGCTCGGCCTCGTCGCCACGCTGGTCATCGCCCGCAGCCTCGAGCCCGCCGGCCTCGGCCTCTGGTCGATGGCGCTGGCCGTCCAGGGCATCGCCCTGCACCTCGGCGAGGCGGGGCTGCGCTCGGTGGTCACCGTCGAGCTGGCGGCAAGGCCCGAGGCCGGCCGGGCGTTGCTCTGCCGCTATCTCGGGCTCAGGCTCGCCATCTGCACGGGCGTGATCGCCCTCGCCGTCGCCCTGGCGTGGCTGCTCGACGTCCCCGACTGGCCCTACCTGGCGCTGCTGCTCACCAGCCTCTGGCCCATCGCCCTGCAGCTCGACTGGCTGCCGCTCGCCCATGGCCGCACGGGTGAAGCGGGGCTCCTGCTCCTGGTCCGCCCGGTCGCCTTCGTCCTCCTGCTGCTGGCCCTGCCGCTCGGCGGCGATCCGCAACGCCTGGCGCTGCTCTTCCTCGCCGCCTGGTGGATGGCGGCGGCCGCCACCTGGCCGTGGCTCGGGCTCGTCGCGGCAACACCGGTGCGCAGCGGCGTCCCCGGCCGGCGCCGGCTGCTCCGCCTCGCCCTGCCGGTTGCGGCAGCGACGGTGGCGAGCCAGCTGCTCCTCAGCCTCGACCTGCTCCTGGTGGGTGCGCGCTTCGGGCCGGAAGTGGCGGCGCAGTACTACCTCGCCTCGGCGGTCCTCGTGGCCGGCCTCGTCGTCGCCAACGGCCTGGGCCAGGCGGCCCTCGCCCGGCTCGGCGCCGCCGGGAGCGGCATTTGGACGGCACTCGAGGCCGACCTCCGGCTGGTCGGCGCCGTCGCAGCGCTCGCCGCCGTCACCGTGCTCGGCGTCGTGCCGCATCTCCTGCCGCTGGCCTTCGGCGCCGTCTACGCGCCCGCGGCAGGCCTCCTCGCCTGGCTGCTGCCCTGGTTCGTCCTGCAGCATGCGACGGCGGTGCTGCAGGCGGGCATGACCGCGGCCCGGCTCGGCGACCGGCAGCTTCGGGCAGCACTATGGATGGTCGCAGCGCTTGTGCCGGGCCTGGCGCTCGCCTGGTGGGCCGGGGATCTCCGCCTCTTCGCCCTCGCCCGGGGTGCGGGGGAGCTGGTGCGCGTGGTGGCATTGTGGCGCGGCCTGCCGCCGGCGCTGCGACCCCGGCTGCTCAGTGCGCGGCGCCCCAGCTCCGGCCGGCGCCAACGTCGACGACGAGCGGCACGGTGAGCTCGGCAGCCCCCTCCATCACCGTCCGGATGACCTGCTTTGCCGGGTCCACCTGGTCCTCGGGCACCTCGAAGACCAGCTCGTCGTGGACGGAGAGGAGCAGCCGGGCCTGGAGCCCGTCCCGATCGATGGCGCGGGCGACGCGGCGCATGGCGCGCTTCATGATGTCGGCGGCGGAGCCCTGGATGGGAGCGTTGATGGCCTGGCGCTCGGCATAGGCGCGCCGGGCCGGCTGCTTGGAGAGGATCTCCGGGATGAAGCAGCGGCGGCCGAAGAGGGTGAGGACATGGCCATGCTCGCGGGCCTCCTCCTTGGCCCGCTCCATGTAGTCCTTCACCCCGGGATACTCGGCGAAATACGCCTCGATGAAGGCTTTCGCCTCGGACTGGGGGATGGCGAGGCGCTGGGCGAGGCCGAAGGCGCCGATGCCGTAGATGATGCCGTAATTGATCATCTTGGCCCGGCGGCGAAGCTCGCCCGAGACCTCGGCCGGTGGCAGCTTGAACATCTTGCCGGCGGTCACGGCGTGGATGTCGGTATCCTCGGCGAAGGCGTCCTTGAGCGCCTGGATGTCGGCCATGTGGGCGAGGACGCGCAGCTCGATCTGCGAGTAGTCGGCGGAGACGAGGACGTAGCCCTCCGCCGGGACGAAGGCCTCGCGGATCTTCCTGCCTTCCTCGGTGCGGATCGGGATGTTCTGCAGGTTGGGGTCGGTCGAGGAGAGCCGGCCGGTCGAGGTGGCGGCCAGCATGTAGGAGGTGTGCACCCGCCCGGTTGAGGGCACGATCTCCTCGACCAGCGATTCCGTGTAGGTGCGCGTCAGCTTCTGCAGCTGGCGCCAGTCGAGGATCACCCGGGGCAGCTCGTGGCCCTGCGCCGCCAGGTCCTCGAGGATGTCCGCCCCCGTGGCGTGCGCCCCGGTCTTCGTCTTCTTCGCCCCGCCGATGCCCATCTCGTCGAACAGGATCTCGCCGAGCTGCTTGGGCGAGCCGAGGTTGAAGGGCCGTCCGGCGAGCCTGACCGCCTCCTCCTCGAGCTCCGCCATGCGCTGGCCGAACTCGGAGGAAAGCTTCTCCAGGTGATGCCGGTCGACCTGGATGCCGGCGACCTCCATGGCCGCCACGATGGGCGGCAGCGGGCGCTCGAGGCTCTCGTAGACGGTCGTCAGACGCTCGTCGATCAGCCGCCGCTTGAGGAGCTGCCAGAGGCGGAGCGTCACCTCGGCGTCCTCGGCGGCATAGGGGGTCGCCTTCTCGATCGGTACCTGCGCGAAACCGATCTGCTTCGCCCCCTTGCCGCAGAGGGACTCGTAGGAGATCGTCTCGTGGTCGAGATGGCGCCGGGCCAGCTCGTCCATGCCGTGGCCGTGGCTGGCGCCGTCGAGCACGTAGGAGAGCAGCATGGTGTCGTCGAAGGGGGTGATCGGCACCTCGTACTTCGCGAGCACCGCCATGTCGTACTTGAGGTTGTGGCCGATCTTCAGCGTCCCCCGGTCGGCGAGGACCGCGCGCAACCGATCGAGCACATCGGCCAATGGCGGCTGGCCATCGAGCCGCGCGCCGAAATCGTCGACATGGCCAAGCGGGACATAGGCACCCTGCCCCGGCTCGAGGCTGAGCGAGACGCCGACCAGCTCGGCTTTGGCGACGTTGAGCGAGGTCGTCTCGGTGTCGATGGCGAGGCGGCCGATGGCGGTCGCCTCGGCGAGGAGGGCGTCGAGCTCGGCGAGGTCGGTGATCGTCCGGTAGACCGCGCCGTCCGTGCCCGCGTCGCGCGCCTGCGCGGCGCGCTCGGCCTCGGCCGCATCGGCGACCTGCTCGATCCGGCCGATCAGTGCTCGGAAGTCGTTGGCCTGGAGGAAGGCGAGCAGGGTGGCGCCGTCGATCTGGCCGCGGACCGAGCCGTCGAGGTCGACCGGCAGGGGTGCGTCGTGGCGAAGCGCCACGAGCCGTTTCGAGAGACGGGCCTGCTCGGCGAAGTCGATCAGGGTCTGGCGGCGCT
Organism: uncultured Geminicoccaceae bacterium; assembly: GCA_964528705.1. Classification (GTDB taxonomy): domain Bacteria; phylum Pseudomonadota; class Alphaproteobacteria; order Geminicoccales; family Geminicoccaceae; genus SLRI01. Next base: position 7,440 of record CAZGUW010000061.1, on the reverse strand, counting down.
TCGGCTGCTTGATGGTCGAGGCATTGGCGAGCAGCTCCTCGAGCGAGCCGAACTGGGTCAGCAGCTGGGCCGCGGTCTTGACGCCGATGCCGGGCACGCCCGGCACGTTGTCGGAGCTGTCGCCGGCGAGGGCCAGGCAATCCTGGACGAGCTCGGGTCCGACACCGAAGCGCTCCTCGACCTCGGCCGGGCCGATCAGGCGGCTCTTCATCGGGTCCCACATGGCCACACCCGGCGCCACGAGCTGCATCAGGTCCTTGTCGGAGGAGACGATCACTACCTCGCGGTCCACGGCGCGCGCCCGGTCGACATAAGTGGCGATCAGGTCGTCGGCCTCGAAGCCCGGCACCTCGACGGCCGGCAGGCCGAAGGCGCGGGCGGCGTCGCGGACGAGGGCGAACTGCGGCACGAGCTCGGGCGGCGGCTCGTCGCGATTGGCCTTGTAGGCCTCGTAGATCTCGTTCCTGAAGCTGACCCGCCCGGCATCGAAGACGACGATCATGTCGTCATCGGCATGGTCCTGCATCAGCTTGAAGAGCATCGAGGAAAAGCCGAAGACGGCGTTGACGGGCGTGCCGTCGCCCCGCGTCATCGGCGGCAGCGCGAAGAAGGCGCGGAAGATGTAGCCGGAGCCGTCGACGAGAACGACCCGGCGGGGCTCGCCGCTCATGTGGATTGCTCGCTCATGCCTGCGTCTCTAGCGCACCGGCCGCCCAGAGCCTAGATTGGCTTTGTGGCCACGACGACGGAGGGGGCGATGGCGGCCGATCTGATCCTGGCGATCGACCAGGGCACGACCAGCACCCGGTCGATCCTCTTCGATGCGGCCGCCAAGCCGATCGCCACGGCGCAGCGCGAGCTGCAGCAGCTCTATCCGGCCGATGGCTGGGTCGAGCACGACGCGGAGCACATCTGGGCCGACACGCTCAAGACCTGCCGCGACGTGCTGGAACGGGCCGGCGTGCCGGCGACGCGCGTCGCAGCCATCGGCATCACCAACCAGCGCGAGACGGCGATCGTCTGGGAGCGGGCGACGGGCCGGCCCATCGCCAACGCCATCGTCTGGCAGGATCGCCGCACCGCACCGCTCTGCCGCGAGCTGGTCGCCGACGGGCTGGCCAGGACGGTGGCCGAACGGACCGGGCTCGTCATCGACGCCTATTTCTCCGCCACCAAGGTGGCCTGGCTCCTCGACAACGTGCCGGGGGCGCGGGCCCGGGCGGAGCGGGGTGAGCTCGCCTTCGGCACGGTCGACTGCTTCCTCCTCTGGCGCCTGACCGGCGGCAAGGTGCACGGCACCGACGCCGCCAACGCGGCGCGCACCATGCTCTTCGATATCGGCCGGCAGGACTGGGACGCGGAGCTGCTGGGGCGGCTCGGCATCCCGCGCTCGATGCTGCCCGAGGTCATGGACAATAGCGGCCTTTTCGGCACGACCGACAAGGCGATCCTGGGGGCGTCGATCCCGGTGACGGGCATGGCCGGCGACCAGCAGGCGGCGACCTTCGGCCAGGCTTGCTTCGAGCCGGGCATGCTCAAGAGCACCTACGGCACGGGCTGCTTCGCGCTGCTCAACACCGGCGAGCGGATGGTGCCGTCCAGGAACCGGCTCCTGACCACCGTCGCCTATCGTCTGGATGGCCGGACGACCTATGCCATCGAGGGCAGCATCTTCATTGCCGGCGCTGCCGTGCAGTGGGTCCGCGACGGGCTTCGGGCGATCGGCGACGCGGCGGAGAGCGAGGCCCTGGCCCGCACGCTGCCCGACACGGGCGGGGTCTACCTGGTGCCGGCCTTCACCGGCCTCGGCGCCCCCCACTGGGACCCCGACGCGCGCGGCGCCATTCTCGGCCTGACGCGGGACAGCGACGTCCGGCACATCGTCAGGGCGGCACTGGAGTCGGTGTGCTACCAGACGGCCGATCTCATGGCGGCCATGCGGGACGACATCGAGGCGGCGGATGCGGGCGTCCTGCCGGACACGCTTCGGGTCGATGGCGGCATGGTCGCCAATGACTGGGTCTGCCAGTACCTCGCGGACATCCTCGACTGCCCGGTGGAGCGGCCGGCCGTCGTCGAGACGACGGCGCTGGGTGCTGCCTGTCTCGCCGGTCTCGCCACCGGCCTGTATCCGTCACAGGACTTCATTGCCCGGAGCTGGCGGGCGGACGGCCGGTTCACGCCGGGGCTCGACCCCACGACGCGCCGCCGCCGGCTCGACGGCTGGGCCGATGCGGTCGGCCGTGTGCGCACGCAGGATCGATGATCGACCTCGTCGGGCGCCGCGCCGAGATCGTGGCCCTGGTCCAGCGCCAGGGCTTCGTCACCATCGAGGCGCTGGCGCAGCAGTTCGGCGTGACGCCGCAGACCATCCGCCGCGACATCAACGAGCTCGCCACCGAGGGCGTGCTGCAGCGCTATCACGGCGGGGCCGCGGTGCCGTCCAGCGTGCACAACATCGCCTATTCCAGCCGCCAGGTGCTGCATCTCGAGGCCAAGCAGCGGATCGCCCGCGAGGTCGCCCGGCACATCCCGGACGACGCCTCGCTCTGCATCAATATCGGCACGACCAACGAGGAGATCGCCAAGGCGCTGCTCGAGCATCGCGGCCTGAGCGTGATCACCAACAACCTGCACGTCGCCGAGCTGATGGCCGGCAACGAGGACTTCCAGGTGGTGGTGGCGGGCGGCCTCGTGCGCGCGCGCGACCGCGGCATCGTCGGCGAGGCGACGATCGACTCGATCGCCCAGTTCCGCGTGGACATCGCGGTGATCGGCATCAGCGCCATCGACCTCGACGGCACGCTGCTCGACTTCGACTATCGCGAGGTGCGGGTGGCGCAGACCATCGTCAGCCATGCCCGCAAGGTCTATCTCGCCGCCGACCACAGCAAGATCGGCCGGCCGGCCATGGCGCGGCTCGGCGACATGAGCCAGATCCACGCCTTCTTCACCGACCGCCCCCCGCCGCCGGAGCTCGCCGCCGTGCTCGAGGCGAGCGGCACGCGGCTGGTGGTGGCCGAGGACTGAGCCTCGGCCCGCTCAGTCGGCGGGCTTCGGGATTTCGTGGATATGGATGTCGTGCGCGGCGTGCTCGCCCAGGATGCTGAGCGCCTTCCGTTCCGCCGCTTCGTCGGCGGTGCGCACCCAGAGCAGGATGCCACCCCGCTCGAGCTGCTCCTCGAGCCAGTCGGCATGCCGCTTGTCCATCCAGCGCGCCAGCACCGTGCCGATCAGCGCACCGGTGATGGCGGTGCCGGCGATGGCGGCGGCGACGGCCCCCGCCGAGGCGACGACGGTGCCGGCGGCAATCAGCGTCGGCAGTGTGGTCATCGAGCCCACCACCATGTCCTCGCGCTTGGCGACGGTGCGGGTCGAGACGAAGGCGGTGCGCGGTGCCGCCGGATCGTCCTCGGCCTCCTCGACCCGGCGGTACATCCGCCCGAGCTTGCCCTCCACCGTATCGTGGCCGGCGAGCAGGCTGATGTCGCTGGCGGCGAAGCCGGCCTCCTCGAGCGCCTCGACGGCCAGCTCCAGCGCCGCCACGTCCTCCATCACCGCCACCGCCTCGCGCACCGTGCCTTCAGCGCTCATCCGCCATTCTCCAGATCCCGGATCGACCACTCGTCTGTAGCAGAGTTGTTCCGGACAAGGCAGCCGCTCAGTCGCGCGGCAGCAGGAAGACGGCAGTGCCCATGGCGAGGCTGCCGAAGGTGACGGCGAAGCCGGCGGCCACGAGGAGGAGGCCCGTGAGTTCCACCCCGTCGCCGAAGAGCAGGTCGCCGAGCCCGCCGACATTGGCGCGGATCAGGGCGGCCAGCAGCAGCCAGCCGGCGGCGATGCCGAGGCAGCAGTTCCTGCCGAGGAAGATGAGGAGCCGTCGATCCTCGCCCATGGCCGTCACTCGCTCCGCTTCGCTCGTCACATGGGGTGGCTGGGGCACCGGTCAATCCACCAGCGTCGCGGCCGGCTCGAGCTCGAGCCGCATCGGCGTCGAGACGACGCCCTGGTACTCGTCGGCCCCGCCGGTCTCCCGGAAGCCGAGGCGGCGGTAGATCGGGACCGCGTAGGCCGAGGCGTTGACGGTAAGGTCACGGGCCGGTGGCTCGGCCGCCGCGAGTTGGCCGATGACCGCGTCGAGCAGCCGGCGGGCGATGCCGCGGCCTTGCAGGTCGACGGCCACGAAGAGCAGGGTGAGATGGTCGAGGCCGTCGAGCCGGCCGTCCCGGCCGCGCAGCTCGGCATAGCCGACGAGTCCCTCGCCGAGGCTCGCGCGAAACCCGGTCGCACCGTCCGCGAGGCGGCGGCGGATCGCCTTCTCGGTGACGTAGAGGCGAAAGGCGACGCGGCCGACATCGCCGAGGTCCGGGGCGATGTAGCGGGCGAAGGCGGGCTCGATCAGCCGGGCGATGGCGCCGGCATCCCGGACCCGGGCGCGGGCGATCCTGAGCGGCTTGCTCATCGCTAGACCGACGCGGTGAGGCCGCCGTCGATCCGCAGGTTCTGGCCGGTGACATAGGCGGCGGCGTCGGAGGCGAGATAGGCGATCAGCCCGGAGACCTCCTCCGCCCTGCCGTAACGCCCCATCGGGATCCGCGCCCGGCGATCCTCGGTCTCGGGCAGGCTGTCGATGAAGCCCGGCAGGATGTTGTTCATGCGCACGTTGTCGGCGGCATAGCGATTGGCGAAGAGCTTGGTGAAGCTGGCGAGGCCGGCGCGGAAGACGCCGGAGGTGGGGAAGAGCGGGTCCGGCTCGAAGGCGGCGAAGGTCGAGATGTTGATGATCGTCCCGCCGCCCTGCGCCGCCATGATCGGCGTGACCAGGCGCGCCGGGCGGATGACGTTCAGGAGGTAGACCTCCATCCCGAGATGCCAGTCGTCGTCGCTGATCTCGAGGATCGGCCCCTTCGGCCCGTGGCCCGCCGAGTTGACCAGCACGTCGATCCGGCCCCAGCGTTCCATCGCGAGATCCACGAGCCGGCGATGGTCGTCGACCGAGCGGTTGGAGCCGGTCACACCCGCGCCGCCGAGCTCGGCAGCCAGCGCCTCGCCCTTGCCGGACGAGGAGAGGATGGCGACCCGGAAGCCGTCCGCCGCCAGCCGTCTCGCCGCATCGGCCCCCATGCCGCTGCCGCCCGCCGTGACCAAAGCCACCCTTTCTGTCGCCACCCGCCTTTCTCCCGCACTTGCCGTGGCCGCCACCATGGGCCGGTTGGCCGGTAGCGGGCAACCGGCTTTGCGGTTCGCGGGCGGGCTTGCTCGGGCCAGCCGGCCCGAGATGCTTGAACCCCTCGCCTGTCCCGCGCCGGGAACCGACTCCCCGGCGCGTCCGACCGGGTCAGGCGCGGCCGGCGGCCGGCGTGGCGCCGAGCAGCGAGCGCAGCACGTAGTGCAGGATGCCGCCGTGGCGGTAGTAGTCGACCTCGTCGCCCGTATCCAGGCGGCAGAGGAGGCTGGTCTTCGTCTCGCTGCCGTCCTTGCGGCGGATGGTGCAGGCGACCTGCATGCGCGGCTTGATGCCGGCGGCCAGGCCCTCGAGCGTGACCACCTCGCTGCCGTCCAGCTTCAGGCTGGTGCGGCTCTCGCCGTTCTCGAAGGTGAGCGGCAGAACGCCCATGCCGACGAGGTTCGAGCGATGGATGCGCTCGAAGCTCTCCGCGATCACCGCCTTGACGCCGAGGAGGTTGGTGCCCTTGGCCGCCCAGTCGCGTGACGAGCCCGTGCCGTACTCCTTGCCGGCGAAGATGACGAGCGGCGTGCCGCGCTCCTTGTACTTCATCGCGGCATCGTAGATCGACATCTCCTCGCCTTCCGGCATCAGCTTGGTCCAGCCGCCCTCCTTGCCGTCCGCCAGCTCGTTCCGGAGGCGGATATTGGCGAAGGTGCCGCGCATCATCACCTCGTGATTGCCGCGCCTCGAGCCGTAGGAGTTGAAGTCCTTCCGCTGGATCTGGAAGCTCTGCAGGTACTCGGCAGCCGGGCTGTTCTGGGCGATGGAGCCCGCCGGGCTGATGTGGTCGGTGGTGATCGAATCGCCGAGGATGGCGAGCACGCGGGCCTCCTCGATGTCGGGCACCGATTCCGGCGGCACGGCCGCCATGCCCTCGAAATAGGGCGGCAGGCGGACATAGGTGCTGCCATCGTCCCAGTCGTAGGTGACGCCGCTGTCGCCGCCGCCGATGGCGGCCCACCGCTCGTCGCCCTTGAAGACGTCGCTGTAGCTTTCCTTGAACATCGCCGAGGTGACGGCCGAGCGCACGACCTCGGCGACCTCGGCCTGGTTCGGCCAGATGTCCTTGAGGTAGACGGGCTGGCCGTCCTTGCCCTTGCCGAGCGGCTCCTTCGTCAGGTCGCGGGTCAGCGTGCCGGCGAAGGCGTAGGCGACGACCAGCGGCGGCGAGGCCAGGTAGTTGGCCTTGACCTGCGGGTGGACGCGGCCCTCGAAGTTGCGGTTGCCGGAGAGCACGGAGCCGACGACGATGCCGCCCTCGTCGACCGCCTCGGCGACGGCATCGGGCAGCGGGCCCGAATTGCCGATGCAGGTGGTGCAGCCGTAGCCGACGAGGTCGAAGCCCACGGCATCGAAGTCCTCCTGCAGCCCGGCGGCGGCGAGGTAGTCGGTGACCACCTTGGAGCCCGGGGCGAGCGAGGTCTTGACCCAGGGCTTGGGCTGGAGGCCGAGGGCCCGCGCCTTCCTCGCCACCAGGCCGGCCTGGAGCATGACGCTCGGGTTCGAGGTGTTGGTGCAGCTGGTGATGGCGGCGATGACCACGTCGCCATGGCGCAGCTCGGCGTCCATACCGGCGATCGGCTGGACCTTGTCGGCCGGCGTCTTGCCGAGCAGGGCGGGCAGCGCCTTGGCGAAGCTGTCCTTGACCGAAGGCAGCGCCACCCGGTCCTGCGGCCGCTTCGGACCGGCGAGCGACGGCACGACCTCGGCGAGGTCGAGCTCGAGCATGGCGGTGAAGACCGGATCGGGCAGGTCGTCCGAGCGCCACATGCCCTGCGCCTTGGCATAGGCCTCGACGAGGGCGATGCGCCGGTCGTCGCGACCGGTGAGGCGCAGGTAGTCGAGGGTCACCTCGTCGATCGGGAAGAAGCCGCAGGTGGCACCGTATTCCGGCGCCATGTTGGCGATGGTGGCGCGGTCGGCGAGCGGCAGCTGGCCGACGCCGGGGCCAAAGAACTCGACGAACTTGCCGACCACGCCCTTGGCGCGGAGCATCTCGGTGACGGTCAGCACGAGGTCGGTCGCCGTCGTGCCCTCGGGCAGCTTGCCGGTGAGCTTGAAGCCCACGACCTCGGGCAGCAGCATGGAGACCGGCTGGCCGAGCATCGCCGCCTCGGCCTCGATGCCGCCGACCCCCCAGCCCAGCACGGCGAGGCCGTTGACCATGGTGGTGTGGCTGTCGGTGCCGACCAGCGTGTCGGGATAGGCGA
>CAZGUW010000060.1:3953-19790 GCA_964528705.1 uncultured Geminicoccaceae bacterium | reverse complement strand
CAGCTGCCGTGCGCGCCGTCCTCACCGCCGCACCGGGCGACGCCCGCGACCGAATCGGACTCGTCGGCCTTTCCACCACGCTCGCCACGAATGCGCTGGTCGAGGGACAGGGCGGGCGAGCGGGGCTCGTCATGGTGGGATTCGGGCAGGAGAGCCTGGCGCGCGGCGGGCTCGGCCAGGCGCTCGGCCAGGCACCGGTCGCCTTCATCGCCGGCGGCCATGATGCGGGGGCGCAGGAACGCCAGCCGCTTGACCTCGAGACGCTCGATGCCGCAATTGCCCGGATGGCACCAAGCGTCGACGCCTTCGCGGTCACGGCCGCCTTTGCAGTGCGCAACCCGGCGCACGAGCAGGCGGCCGCAGATCGGATCGTCGCCCTGACCGGCAGGCCCGTGACGCTCTCGAGCGAGCTCACCGCCCGGCTCGATGCGCCGCGCCGGGCGCTGACGACCCTGCTCAACGCCCGACTGGTGCCGCGCATCGGGCAACTCATCCACGCCGTCGAACGTCTGCTTGCCGAAATCGGGATCACCGCACCCCTCTTGGTGGTGCGCGGCGACGGTGCGCTGATGGCAGCAGAGGTGGCCTGCCGTCGGCCGGTCGAGACCATTCTTTCCGGCCCCGCCGCCAGCGTGGTGGGGGCTGCCCAGCTCTCCGGCCTCCGCCGGGCGGTGATCAGCGACGTGGGCGGCACGACCACCGACGTGGCGCTGCTCGAGGACGGCCGGCCGTGCCTCGCCCCGGAGGGTGCTCTCGTCGGCGGCTACCGGACGATGGTCGAGGCGGTGGCGCTGCAGACGAGCGGGCTCGGCGGCGACAGCGAGACCCGCTTCGACGATGCCGGCCGCCTCCGCCTCGGCCCACGCCGGCTCGTGCCGCTGGCGTTGCTCGCCGACCAGCACCCGCAGGTGCTCGACGCGCTCCAGGCCCAGGCAGCCCGGGGCGTCACGCGGGCCACGGACGCGCGGTTCGCGCTGCGCCAGGATGGAGACAGCACGGTTGCCGGCCTCTCGCGCAGCCAGGCACGCCTTCTGGAGCTGCTGGGTTCTGGCCCCTGCCCGCTCGAGCTGGTGATCGATCGCGAGCATCTGGCCGTGCCGCTGAAGTCGCTCATCGCCCTGGGGCGCGTCAGGCTCGCCGGCTTCACGCCGAGCGATGCGGGCCATGTGCTCGGCCGACAGTCCGGCTGGTCCGTCGAGGCGGCCCGGCTCGGTGCCCTGCTCGAGGCGCGCAAGCGAGGCGAAGGCGGCACGGTCGAAGGAGTTGCCGCGGCGGTGCTGGAGGCCGCCCGCGCCGCCAGCACCCGTGCCGTGGTCGAATGCCTCTGGGGTGCAGCCGGCGGGCAGTCCACGCAGATCCTGGACGAGCCCCCGGTCGCCCGGGCCCTGGCCGGCCGCATGGCCGACGCACCGCTTGCCGTCCGCTTTGCCATCGACCGACCGCTCGTCGCGGTCGGCGGCCCGGCTGCGGTCTTCTACGAGGGCGTGGCCGAGCGGCTCGACAGCCGGCTCGTGCTGCCCAGGGACCACGCGGTCTGCAACGCCATCGGCGCCGTCGTCGGCGAGGTGGCGCGGCGGGTCGAGCTGGTGGCGACCCGCACCGGCGACGAGCAGCTCACGCTGCATCTTGGTGAGGCGGGTGTCATCGTCGCCGACCCGGCCTCGGCGCGCGACCTCCTCGTCCGTCATGCCGAGGCCGCTGCCGTGGCCGCCGCGCGGAGTGCGGGGGCGGAGGAACCGGTGGTCAGCCACGTCTGCGAGGAACGCCGGGCGGCACTCGACGGCGGCATGGAGCTCCTGCTCGAGATCCGCGTGCGGGCCACGGCCCGCGGCCGCCCGGCGGCGGCTCAGCCGAGCAGGAAGGTGGTCGCGATCGAGAAGTAGATGACGACCCCCATGATATCGGCGATCGACGCGATCAGCGGCGCGCTGGCGGTCGCCGGGTCCAGCCGGAGACGGCTCAGGAGGAACGGCATGGACATGCCGATCAGGCTGCCCGCCGTGACGATCAGCAGCATCGAGACGGCCACCACCATCGCCACCTCGGCACCGCCGCGCAGCCCGGCGATGGCCGAGATCGCGGCCGCCATGGTGACTCCCAGGAGGAAGGCGATGGAGAGCTCGCGGACCAGCATCCGCCCCCAGTCCTTCATCTCGACGTCGCCGGTCGCGAGGGCACGGACCATCAGGGTCGAGCTCTGCGAGCCGGCATTGCCGCCGCTGCCGATGAGCACCGGCAGGAAGAAGACGAGCACGACATAGGCCGCGATGGTGTCCTCGAAATAGGCGAGCCCGGCACCGGAGAGCAGATTGCCGAAGACCAGGAGCACCAGCCAGTAGACCCGGTTGCGATACAGCAGGGCGATGCTGGCGCTGGCGATGCTGTCGGCCATCGAACCGACGCTGCCGACCTTCTGAAAGTCCTCGGTGGCCTCCGCCTGCAGCACGTCGAGCGCGTCGTCGTGGGTGACGATGCCGACCAGCCGGCCGTCGGCATCGACCACCGGCAGGGCGATGATGTCGTACTTGGCGATCGACCGGGCCACCTCCTCTCGATCGTCCTCGACCCCAACGGCACGGGTGGCGCGCTCCATCACCTCCTCGACGCGGCGGTGCGGCTGGGCGAGGATCAGCGTCTGCAACCGCACCGAACCGACGAGGCGTCGGTCGGCATCGACCACGTAGGCGCGGTAGATGGTCTCCTTGTCGGGCGCCTCGAGGCGCAGCTTGCCGATGGCCTGCTGCACGGTCAGATCGGGCGCCAGCGTCGCGTAGTCCGAGGTCATGATGGCCCCGGCCGTGCCCTCCTGGTGCGCGGCGAGCCGGCGGATGTCCTCGCGCTCGGCCTGGGCAAGGCCTGGCAGGAGCGCTTCCTGCTGCTCGGGTGTCAGGCGGTTGTAGAGGTCGGCGCGGTCGTCGCCGTTCATCTCGGTGACGATCGCGGCGAGCTCGCCGCGGCTCAGCACCTGCGCCAGCGCCACCTGGGACTCGGGCGAGAGATAGCCGAAGGTCTCCGCCCCATGGCCGAGCGGCAGGGAGAGGAGCGCCACGCGCGCCGCCTCGGGCGCCATGTCCTCGAGCTCTTCGGCCAGATCGGCGGGATGGCTCGCGGCCGAGAAGGGCACAGGCGTCGGGCGCTCGCCGTCGATCGGATCGTCGTGCATGGTCCCTCGCCTTCCGGCAACGCGGCGGCACCACCGGCTGCTGTCCGAGGCAGCATCCGGCGGCTCAATGCGTTTCGAGGATTTCGTGGTCCGGGTGACACGCAGTCGAGTTGCAGCGTGACCACCACTCCGGGTATGGCAAATCCCGCAGTGGCGATCAAGCCGCGCCCCGCTGCGGCGGGACAGGTGACCGGGACCCCGAAAAAGGCATGGATCTGCTCAACCTGCTGGTGCTCGCGGTCGTCCAGGGCATCACCGAATTCCTGCCGATCAGCTCGTCGGCGCACCTCATCCTGGTACCCGTCATCTTCGGCTGGCCGGACCAGGGCCTGGCGATCGACATCGCCGTGCATGTCGGCACGCTGGCCGCCGTGCTGCTCTACTTCCACCGCGACGTGCTGGACCTCGTGACAGGGCTCTGGCTGGCGGTCCGGGGGCGACCCGACCACCGCTCGCGTCTGGTCCTGCACCTCGTCGTCGCCACGGTGCCGATCGTCCTTGCCGGGCTGCTCGCCAAGGACCTGGTGGGCACGACCTTCCGGAGCGGCCTGCTCATCGCGACGACGACGATCGTCTTCGGCATCGTCCTCTGGTTCGCCGACCGGGGCGCCGAGCGCCACGATCGCGAGCTGGATCAGATGACGCTGCGCGACGCCATCGTCATCGGCCTCGCCCAGGTGCTGGCGATCCTGCCCGGGACCAGCCGTTCGGGCATCACCATGACGGCCGGGCTCTTCCTCCGATTCAGCCGGACCGAGAGTGCGCGGTTCTCGATGCTGCTCTCGATCCCGACGATCGCCGCCGCCGGCCTGCTCGCCACGCTGGATCTGCTGGAGAGCGGCGACGCGACGCTGCAGGCGGACGCGCTCTGGGCCGCATTCCTCGCCTTCGTCGCGGCACTCTGCGCCATCTGGGGCCTGATGAAGTGGCTCCAGACGTCGAGCTTCACGCCCTTCGTGATCTACCGGCTGGTGCTGGGCGCGTTCCTGCTCTTCTGGCTGCTGTAGCGGTCAGCCGTCGAGCGACCGGAGCGTCAGGTCGAAGGCATCGGCCGCCTTGCTCACCATCTCGTCGATCTCCGCCTCGCCGACGATCAGCGGCGGCGAGAGCACCATGCCATCGCGAATGGCACGCATCACGAGGCCATTCTCGAAGCAGTGCTCGCGGCAGGTGAGCCCCACCTTGCGGGCCGCCGGATAGGGCCGCCGCGCCGCCTTGTCCTCGACCAGCTCGACGCAGACGACGAGGCCGCAGGTGCGCACCTCGCCGACCAGCGGGTGGTCGGCGAGCGTCATCAGCCGGTCGCGGAAATAGGTGCCGATCGGGCCGGATGCCCGGGTATCGAGCCCCTCCTCCTGCATGATCCGTATGGTCTCGAGAGCCACCCGGGCGGCCACCGGATGGCCGTGATAGGTGACGCCATGGGCATACTCGGTACCCGAGGCGGCGAGCACGTCGGCGATCCGGTCGTGGAAGGCGACGGCGGCGATCGGCTGGTAGCCGGACGAGAGCCCCTTGGCCATCGGGATGATGTCCGGGGCGATGTCGAACGTCGTCGAGCCCCACCAGTTGCCCGTTCGCCCGAAGCCGCAGATCACCTCGTCGGCGACCAGCAGCACGTCGTACTGCCGGCAGATGCGCTGCACCTCGGCCCAGTAGGTCGATGGCGGGATGATGACGCCGCCGGCGCCCTGGATCGGCTCGGCGACGAAGGCGGCCACGTTCTCGGCGCCGATCTCCAGGATCTTCGCCTCGAGCCAGCCGGCGGCGACCTTGCCGAACGCCTCGGGATCGAGATTGCCGCCCTCGGCGAACCAGTAGGGGTTGCCGATGTGGGCGAAGCGCTCGAGCGGCAGGTCGAAGGGGTCGTGCATGAAGCGCATGCCGGTGAGGCTGGCGGAGCCCAGGCCGACCCCGTGATAGCCGAGCGTGCGGCTGATGAAGGTCTTCTTGCGGGGCTTGCCCATCAGGTTCCAGTAGTACCAGACGGACTTGATCACCGTGTCGTTCGCCTCCGAGCCCGAGGACGCGAAAAAGACGCGCTCGAAGCCGTCGGGCAGGATCTCGGCGAGGGCGCGGGCCAGCTCGACGGCGGGCACCGTCGCCGTCTGGAAGAAGGCGTTGTAGAACGGCAGCTCCTGCATCTGCTCATAGGCTGCCCGCGCCAGCCGCTCGCGGCCGTAGCCGAGATTGACGCACCAGAGCCCGGCCATGCCGTCGAGGATGCGGTTGCCTTCGCTATCGAAGATGTAGCAGCCCTCGGCATGGGTGATGATCCGGCTGCCCTTGGCCCGCAACTCCGGGAAGACGGTGAAAGGATGCAGGTGGTGGTCCCGGTCCAGGGTCCGCAGGCGGTCGGTATCGGCGCGCACAGCCATTGTCGATATTCCAGGCATGTCAACGAGTTGAAGTCAGATGTTGAGCAGCAGGTGCTCGCGTTCCCAGGAGCTGATGACGCTCTGGTAGGCCTCGTGCTCGGCCTGCTTGACGGCGATCAGGACACGCACGAACTCCTCGCCGAGCGCCTCCTTGAGGTGCGGCGAGCTGTTCAGCTTCCTCAGTCCATCGGGCAACTGCTGTGGAAGGGTCTGGGCCAGCCGGTACGCGCTGCCCTTGACCTGCTCGGTCGGCTGCAGCCCCTCGGTCATGCCGAGCCACCCGCAAGCGAGCGAGGCGGCAATGGCGAGGTAGGGATTGGCATCCGCCCCCGCCACCCGGTTCTCGACGCGGCGTGACCTGGGACCGGATTCCGGCACCCGCAGGCCGACCGTCCGGTTCTCCCAGCCCCATTGTACGTTGATGGGGGCGTCGGAATGGCGGCGCAACCGACGGTAGGAGTTCACGTTGGGCGCGAAGAGCGGCATGGCCGCCGGCATGAAGCGCTGCAGACCGGCGATGTGGTTCAGAAAGAGCTCGCTGTAAGCTCCCCCGCTGCCGGCGAAAAGGTTCTCGCCCGTCTCGATCGAGTAGACGCTCTGGTGGATGTGCATCGAGCTGCCGGGCTCGTTCTGCATCGGCTTCGCCATGAAGGTGGCGTAGATGCCGTGCTTGAGGGCAGCCTGCCGGAGCGTCCGCTTGAAGAGGAAGGCCTGGTCGGCGAGCGCCAGGGCATCGCCGTGGTTGAAGTTGATTTCCATCTGCGCGGCGCCCGCCTCGTGCGCCAGCGTGTCGATGTCGATGTCCTGCGCCTCGCACCAGTCGTAGACGTCCTCGAATACCGGATCGAACTCGTTCGCCGCCTCGATGCCGTAGGACTGGCGCCCGGTCTCGGGCCGCTTGGAGCGGCCGATCGGCGCCTCGAGGGGATAGTCGGGGTCCGTATTGATCTTGGTCAGGAAGAACTCGAGCTCTGGCGCCACCACCGGCCGCCAGCCGCTCGCTTCATAGAGCGCCAGCACCCGTTTCAGCACCTGTCGTGCCGCGATCGCCACCGCACCCCCGTCATGATGGAAGCCGTCGGCGATGACCTGGGCGGTGGGCTCCTCGTACCAGGGCACGAGGCGGATCGAGGTCGGATCGGGGCGCAGGCGGACATCGCGGATCACCGGGTCGATGACCTCCTCCTCCGGATAGTCGCCCGTGACCGTCTGGATGAAGATGCTCTCGGGCAGGCGCAGGCCGTCGTCCTTCAACGAGCGCAGAAACTTGTAGCCGGGCAGAATCTTGCCGCGGGCGATGCCGTTGATGTCGGCGACAATGCACTCGACCTCGGTGATGCGGTGCTCTCTAAGCCACGCTTCGAGGTCGCCGATAGGCAGGCTGCTGCCGGATTGATCGCTCATGGGCCGCTCTCGCATCGAGTCGTTGCCGGCAGGCCGCGCCAAAGGCGGCGAAGAGCAGCCGATGCTGGGCAATCTCGGCGACCCGCCATTCCGGGTGCCACTGTACCGCAAGCGCGAATGCCTTGGCAGACGGAACGCTCACCGCCTCGATCGTGCCATCCGGTGCCGTCGCCTCGACCTCCAGGCCCGGGGCGAGACGGTCAATTCCCTGTCCGTGCAGCGAGTTGACCTCGATTTCCTCGACGTCGCCGAGGATCGACCGGAGCAATCCGCCGGGCCGCAGGCGGACAGGATGTCGCGGGTCGTAGCGGCCTGCATAGGCGAGCGTCTTGTCCGAGCGATGGTCGCGGCGCCCCGCCACCTCGTGCAGCCGGCCGAAGAGCGTGCCGCCGAGTGCCACGTTCACCTCTTGGATGCCCCGACACACCGCCAGCAGCGGCACGCCCTGCGCGAGGCAGGCGCGGATCAGCGGCAGGGTCGTGGCGTCGCGGTCGCAATCCTCCGGGTCGCCCGACGGGCGCGGCGGCCCGCCATAGAGGGCCGGATCGAGATTGGAGGGGCTGCCGGTCAGGAACACGCCATCTAGTCGTGCGAGCAGTGCTTTGATGGCCAGTCTGTCACCGAGTGCGGGGATCAGCAAAGGCAGGCCGCCGGCCCCGTCGAGCACCGCCGCCACGTACTTGTCGCCGACGCTGTGCGACGTCGCCATTCCGGTGGCCTTGCGACAGGCGGAAACCCCGATGAGCGGCGGCGGTGCCGGTGGCACGTGCCGGTCAGCCGCCGGCTGCGCCATTGCCAGGCGTCTCGCCGGAGTCGATCATCCGGCTGCGCGGCTGATTGCCGATCGCCACCTTGCGCGGCTTCATCTGCTCCGGGACTTCCCGCTCGAGATGGATGTCCAAGAGGCCGTTGTTGAGGTCGGCGCCCACCACCTTGATATGGTCGGCGAGCTGGAAACGGTGCTCGAAGGCCCGCTGGGCGACGCCGCGATGGAGGTACTCGACGTCCTTCTCGGGCCGCGCGATCTGACCCTTCACGATCAGCACGTTGTCCTGGACGGTGAGATCGAGGTCGCCATGGCCGAAACCGGCCACCGCCATGGTGATGCGGTAGGCATCCGCACCGAGCTTGGCGATGTTGTAGGGCGGATACGAGGTGTCGCGGGCGGCCTCGCGGAAGGCCGTGTCGAACAGCTTGTCGAGCTGATCGAAGCCCACGGAAGAGCGAAAGAGCGGCGAAAGATCGAAGCTGCGCATGACCAGTCCTCCGAGGTGCGCAAGAGGGGAGCAACCAGACGTTCCTTGCCCGTTGGCTGGCAACCGGGCGGTATCGACATGCGGCCCCGCAAGCGGCGACCGCCCAACACAGGTGGGTCTTTCGTCCTCTTGCTTCAAGTCAGCCCGCCACGCTGGACGGTGCCTGTCCGATTGCACATATCCAGCATCATGGATTTCACCCTCGACCAGGTGCTGGCGCTCAAGGGCGGTGTCGTGCTCGCGGCGTTCCTCGTCTTCGCGCTGGCCGAGCGCTGGCGACCGGCCGTGGCGAGCCCGCTTCTGCTCAGGCTCGGGCACGGGACGCGCGCGGCGTGGCGGCGGCTCGCCCGCAATCTCGGGCTCTTCGGGCTCAACGCGCTGCTCGCCCCGCTGATCGTTCTGCCGATCACCTGGTGGGCGGCGGATCATTCGCTCGGCCTGCGACCTGCAGCGCTTGCCGGCTGGCCCGGGCTCGTCTTCGACATCCTGATCCTGGATCTCTGGATCTACTGGTGGCACCGCGCGAACCACGAGCTGCCGCTGCTCTGGCGCTTCCATCAGGTGCATCACCTGGACGAGCTGCTGGATACGACCAGCGCCGTCCGCTTTCATTTCGGCGAGGTGGTGCTGTCCGCCCTTGTGCGCGCTCTGGTCATCGTCGTGCTCGATCTCTCGCTGGCCGCCGTCGTCGTCTTTGAGGCGCTGGTCCTGACCGCCGCGATCTTTCACCACTCGGCCGCCCGCATCCCGGCCGGGCTCGAGCGGGTGCTCGCCCGCGTCATCGTCACGCCGTCGATCCACTGGGTGCATCACCACGCGATTCGTGCCGACACGGACAGCAATTACGGCACGATCTTCAGCTTCTGGGACAGGCTCTTCCGCTCGATGAGCCGTACCGTGCGCTTCAAGGACATGAAGATCGGCGTCGAGCGAATGCGGGACCGGCCGCTGCTCCGTCTCCTGCTCGCGCCGCTCGGGGCTCAACCGGCGGCGTCGCCCGAAGCGAAACCGGCGCCCGAGCCGGCCCGCCGGTAGATCAGGGCGAGCACACCGCCGCGCGCCGCCATGAAGACCAGCATGGCGGTCCACAAGCCCGGGTTGCCGAAGGCCGGAACCAGGATCAGCGTGGCAGCGGCGCAGATCAGCACCGCGAGGATCATGGCATTGCGCAGCAGGCGGGTGCGCGTGGCGCCGATGAAAATGCCGTCGAAGAGAAAGGCCCAGACCGCGACGACGGGCAGGACCGCGACGAACGGGCGATAGGCGATAGCACCCTCGCGGACGGCGGGGATGTCGGTGAGGACCGCGACGATCCAGGGATTGGCGATCCAGAACGCGAGGCCGGTGGCGACAGCGAGCGTTGCCGCATTGGCGAGTCCGGCGCGCACCGCGGCTCGAAGCGCTGCCGGGTCCCGGGCACCCACGGCGCGGCCGACCATCGCTTCGGCGGCATAGGCGAAGCCGTCAAGACCGTAGGAGGCGAGGAGGAAAAAGTTCAATAGGATCGCGTTGACGGCCAGGATCACCGGGCCCTGCCTCGAGCCCAGCGCCATGAAGCTTACGAAGACGAGCTGCAGGACGACGGTGCGGACAAAGAGATCGCCGTTCAGCCGGAAGAGCCGGCGGAAAGCCGTCGTCGCCAGGACGTCGGCGCGGGTCGGCCGGGGGGCCGCATGCAGCCGCACCAGATGCAGCCGGATCAGGAAGATGCCGAGGACGAGACCGAAGGCCTCGGCGATCACGGTGGCGGCAGCCACCCCGCCGGCGCCGAAGCCGAGCCCCCAGACGAATGCCACGTCGAGCAGACCGTTCAGCACATTGGTGGCGATCAGCAGGATCAGGGGCGAGCGGCTGTCCTGCATGCCGAGCAGCCAGCCGAGCACCACGGCATTGGCGAGGGCGAGCGGTGCGCCGAGGAGGCGGACCCGGGCATAGGCCATGAACTCCGGATCGATCGGCGATGGCGGGGCGAAGATCAGCCGCCCAAGATCGACCAGAAGCAGCATGGCGAGCGCGATGGCGAGACCGATCGCGGCGGCGAGGAGAAAGGCGCGCCAGAGGCAGGCACGCAGCTCGAGCGCGTTGCCGGCACCGAAGGCCTGGGCGGTCAGCGCCGTGGTGCCCATTCTGAGGAAGCCGAAGGTGAAGTAGAGGGTCGAGGCGAGATTGGCGCCAAGCGCGACACCGCCCAGCGCATAAGGCTCGGGCAGCCGGCCGACTACGGCCGTGTCGACCATGCCGAGCAGCGGCACGGAGATGTTGGAGAGGACGAGCGGCCAGGCCAGCCGAAACGATTCCCGATAGGCGCTCCTGGCCAAGCCGGCCCTCCCCGTTGCATCCGCCACGGGGCCTAGGCGGAGCCGGCGATCACCGCAAGGCCGGCTGACACTTGACAGCCTCCCTCGGCGTATCGCGGATGGACCAGGGATCGAAAGCAGGAGGAAGGCGCATGAGCAGGCGGGTGGTGATGATCACGGGCGCCAATCGGGGTCTCGGCAAGGCCATTGCCGGGGGGCTCGCCGCCGGGGGCTGGGACCTCAGCCTCGGCATGCGCCAGCCAGTGCCGGCGGGCGAGGCTCTGGTGCACCCCTTCGACGCCACCAAGCCGGCCAGCGCCGCGGCCTGGGTCGATGCCACGGTCGAGCGCTTCGGCCGCATCGATGCCATCGTCAACAATGCCGGGATCATGATCCCGAAATCGGTGGTCGACGCCGGCGAGGCCGAGCTGGACGCCGTGCTCGACGTCAACGTCAAGGGACCGTGGCGTCTCGCCCGCGCCGCCTGGCCGCATCTCGCCGCCGCCGGCCAGGGGCGGATCGTCACCATCGTCTCGCTTTCGGGCAAGCGGGTGAAGGCGGCGCGCTCTGGCCTCTATTCCGTGAGCAAGTTCGCGGCCCTCGGGCTCGCCCATGCGCTGCGCCATGCAGGCTGGGAGGCGGGCGTGCGCTCGACGGCGATCTGCCCGGGCTTCATCGCGACCGACATGGCCAAAGGCCTGACCGACAAGGATCCCGCGACCATGACGCAGCCGGCCGACATCGCCCGCATCGTCGGCCTCGTGCTCGATCTGCCCAATACCGCGAGCATCGCCGAGCTGCCGGTCAACTGCACGATCGAGGACGTCATCTGACCGGGACGCGTCACATGGCGTCGAAGTCGAGGGCCCGGGAAACAAGGCCGTCGGCGATCTCCGCCTGCACTGCATCCAGCGGCTGAATGGGCGGCCGGCAGTGGCCGGTCGCGAAGATCCCGGCCGCCACCCGCACGCGTTTCCAGAAGGCGATGCTGACGCCGATGTCCTGGTTGGAGAAGGCGAGGATCGGCAGGCAGCGCTCGAAGAGGTCCTGCGCCGCGTCCCGCTCGCCTTCCACCCAGAGGCGCCAGATCCGGCAGTAGGCGGGCAGCACGCCCGAGGGAATGAAGGCGTCTAGGCCGCGCGCCAGGCCGTCGAGCATCTGCATGGCGGCCCAGCCGCCGGAGAGATGCAGCCGGTCGCCGAGGGCGTCGCGGACGGAAGTGTATTTCGGGCCGGCCGGTGCGGTCTCGATCTTGAGTGCCTGGAAGCCCGGCACCGCTTCGGCGAGGGCGACGATCGTCCCGACCGCCAGCCCGCCACCATGCCAGTCGAGATCCTGGAGCATGACCGGCGCCACCTCGCCGAGGCGTGCCAGCGCGTCCTGCAGGGCCGGCCCGGCGAGCCCGGCCGGTGGCTGCCAGAGCACCATGTCGGCGCCGAGCGCCGCCGCCGTGCGGGCGAGCTCCAGGCTGGCCTCGGGCTCGGCGGCGCTGACCCCGGCCACCACCCGCAGCCGGCCGCGGCAGGCGTTGCCGACCACCTCGAGGAGCACCCGCCGCTCGTCCGCCCGGAGCGACCCGACCTCGCCTGCCACGGCGCTCGCGAGGACGCCCGTGCAGCCGGCCCGGGCGACGTGCTCGACGAGCCGGACGAGCCCCGCCTCGTCGAGCCGGTCATCGGCGGTGAAGGGGGTGTGCAGGCTGGCGACGATGCCAAGTAGATCGCGCCGGGCGTCGAAGGGCGTGAGGCGACGCGTCATCAGGCCGCCGTCCGCACGTCGATGAGCTTCTGCTCGACCTTGACGAGATGCGCCCGCATGGCCTCAATCGCCCCGGCAACATCCCGTTCGCGAATGGCCGCCACGATCGCCTCGTGCTCGGCGAAGCTGTGGTGGTCCGCCGGCGGCCGCTCGGGCTTCGGCCGCAGCCGCCCCCAGACGACCGTGCGCCGGACCGCGTTCAGGAGGTCGAAGAGGGCGAGCAGCACCGGGTTGCCGGCCGCCTCGGCAACCGCACGGTGCAGCCGGTTGTCCCAGTTCTCGTACTGCCGCCAGCTCTCGACTCGCCGCGCTCCGACGACACAGCGTTCCATCTCCTCGAAATCGGTGGCGGAGGCATTGAGCGCAGCTTCGCCGGCCAGCAGCGGCTCGAGCAGGAGGCGGGCGCGCATCACCTCGCGCGGGTTGGTAAGGTCGGCGATGCCGCCGACCGTCGAGAGCTCCTGCACGGGCCGCGCACCGAGAAAAGTGCCCTTGCCCACATGCCGCCAGATCGCGCCCTCGGCCTCGAGAATGGCGAGCGCCTTGCGCAGCTCGCCGCGCGACACGCCAAGCGCCTCACAGAGCACCCGTTCCGACGGCAGCCGCGCATTCTCAGGCTGGCTATTCTGCGCCAGATAGGCCCTGAGCTGGGTAAGTGCACCCTGTCCGTCGTCCATTATTTCGCCTGCCGCTCGCCGCCTTCCGGGCATTGTTCTGGGGCGGGACGATACCGTCAAGCGACATGGCGAATGGGAAGAAGATGGTTGCGCAACCAATCAGAAATTGGTTAATGGTTACGCAACCATTCATATATAAATGGTCCAAGATGGTATCGCGACATGGCCCGGGCCTTTTCTCGCATCCGCGGCGGATGTGGCCGGTCTACATCAGCGCTGGCAGGCTTGCCGCTGACCGGAGACGGATCAACGGCCTCGTCGAGGAGACGGGCCTCGCCAGTTTCTTGTTTCGAACCAAGGCCGGGCAGTTGAAGAGTCTGGCCGTCGAGTTACGGGTCGAGGACTTCCGGGGCCTCGGGCCGCTGCAGCGCGCGGCAAACAAACTCTAAGCACAACGCGTGCGGCCGAGCATTCGGGCGGGGGCAACCCCGCCCGCCCCTCTCCCCGGCCCCTTCGTCGACCGACCGCGCTTCCGCTCGTCCGATCCCGTCATTGCCGGTGGTTGGTCGATGGGGTTAGATCACGCCCATCGGAAACGGTCAGTGTCGGACACAGGATGAACGAACGCATCGGGGTGGTCGGCCTCGGACGGATGGGTCTGGCCATGGCCGGAACCCTTACCCGAAAAGGACACGAGGTCACCGGCTTCGACCTCATGCCCGAGGCCCGCGAGCGCGCCCGGGCTGTCGGTATCGCAGTGGAGGAAAGCCTCGGCGACCTGCTGCGCAGCACCGGCCTCGTGCTCTCGTCGCTGCCGCGCGACGCGGACGTCGAGGCGATCGTCGAAGGGCCCGAGGGCCTCCTGGCACAGGCGCCTGGCCGCCTGCTCGTCGATACCTCGACCGTCGCCCCGGCCACCACCCGGAGGCTGGCGCCGCTGCTCGCCAGCCATGGCCACGGGCTGATCGACGCGCCGTTGAGCGGCGGGCCGGCCGGGGCGGAAGCGGGCGCCCTCACCTTCATGGTCGGCGGCGACGCCGCGCACGTTGCGCGCGCCCGGCCGCTGCTCGAGGCGCTGGCCAAGGCCGTCGTGCATGTCGGCGACAGCGGTGCCGGCAACCTCGCCAAGCTGGTCAACAACCTCTTCTGCGCCACCCATCTCGCCGGGGTCGGGGAGGCGCTGCGGCTCGCCGAGGCGCTGGCGGTCGATCCGGCCCGTCTCTTCGAGGCGGTCAACGCCGCCTCGGGCCGGAGCGCCGTTTCCGAGGTGAACCTGCCGCGCTGGATTCTTTCGGGGAGCTTCGACAGCGGCTTCACCATGGGGCTGATGCGCAAGGACGTAAGGCTCGCCGCCGGGCTCGCCCAGGCCACCGGGTTGTGCCTGCCGCTGACCCGGGCGGTCGGCGAGCTCTGGGAGGCAAGTGCCCTGACCCTGCCCGATGACGCGGACTTCAACCGCATGACGCAGTTCGTACCGGCCAATGATCATGACTGAGCGTAACGCCCGGCGCCTCGCGGCGCTCAAGGCCTTCAAGCTCGATGCAGGGCTCGGCAGCCTTGTCGGCGGCGAGCTGGTCGCCGGCCGCGGCGAGACCATCGAGCTGGTCGATCCCAGCGACGGCGAGACCTGGGCGATCTATCCGGATGCCGGCGAGGCCGTGGTCGACCAGGCCATGCGGGCCGCCGGCGACGCGCTGAAGACATGGCAGGCGCTCACCGCCTCGGCCCGCGGCCGGCTCGTGTGGCAGGTGGGCCAGAAGGTCCGCGACCGCCTGGACGACCTCGCCTCGCTCGAGACGCTGACCACGGGCAAGCCGATCCGCGACACCCGGGTCGAGGTGCTCAAGGTCGCGGAAATGTTCGAGTACTACGCCGGCTGGTGCGACAAGCTGCACGGCCAGGTCATCCCCGTACCGACCAGCCATCTCAACTACACCCGCCGCGAGCCGCTCGGCGTGGTCGTGCAGATCACCCCCTGGAACGCGCCGATCTTCACCGCCGGCTGGCAGATCGCCCCGGCCATCGCCGTCGGCAACGCGGTCGTCATCAAGCCTTCCGAGCTGACCCCGGCGAGCACGCTGGCGCTGGCGAGGCTCGCCCTGGAGGCGGGTCTGCCGAAGGGGCTGGTCAATGTCCTGGGCGGGCTCGGCCAGACCAACGGCGAGGCGGCGGTAAGCCATGTGGAGACGCGGCTCGTGGTCTTCGTCGGCTCGCCCGGGACCGGCTCCCTGATCGCCGCCGCCGCCGCGAGGAACACGGTACCGACCATCCTCGAACTCGGCGGCAAGTCGGCCAACATCGTCTTCGCCGATGCCGATCTCGACCGCGCGGCACTCGGCGCCCAGGCGGCGATCTGGAGCGGGGCCGGGCAGAGCTGCGTCGCGGGCTCGCGACTGGTGGTCGACCGCCGCGTCCAGGAGGCGCTGGTCGAGCGGCTCGCCAATGCCGCGGGCCACCTGGCCGTCGGCATGCCGGAGGACGAGAAGACGGCGATCGGCCCGATCCTGTCGGAGCGGCAGTGGCGGACCGTCGACGGCATGGTGGCGGCGGCGCGGCAGGCGGGAGCCCGGGTGCGCGCCGGCGGCGGCCGGCCGGCGCATCTGCCCGAGCGGGGCTGCTACTTCGCGCCGACCCTGATCGACGAGGTGCGGCCGGACATGCCCATCGCCCAGGACGAGGTCTTCGGCCCGGTGCTCGCGGTCCTGCCATTCGACAGCGAGGACGAGGCCATCGCCATCGCCAACGCCACCCGTTTCGGCCTCGCCGGCGCGGTCTGGACACGCGACGTGGGCCGCGCGCATCGCGTCGCTGCCGCCGTGCGCGCCGGCACGTTCTGGGTGAACGGCTACAAGACGATCAGCGTGATGTCGCCGTTCGGCGGCTTCGGCGCCAGCGGTTATGGCCGTTCCAGCGGCGAGGAGGCGCTCCTCGGCCGAGCGAGCGGCGTCGGCCAGCGCCGGCCCG
>CAZGUW010000060.1:0-3943 GCA_964528705.1 uncultured Geminicoccaceae bacterium | reverse complement strand
CGCCTACACGCAGACCAAGAGCGTGTGGGTCGAGACGGCCGCCTAGCCACCGGCCGGCTTCGGCTATGGCGGCGATTGACACAGCATCGGTCGTTCCACACTGGACCCTGGGCCGGCTTGACGGCAATAAGGCCTTCTGGACGTTGTGGAGGGGGAATAACGCCATGACTTTTGACCTCGTGCTCAAGGGCGGGCACGTGATCGATCCGGCGCAGGGCATCGACCGGATCACCGACGTCGCGTTCGCGGACGGCAAGGTCGCCGCCCTCGGCGACGGGCTCGACGGGCGGGATGTCCGGCACGTGGATGGCCTCGTCGTCACCCCCGGCCTGATCGACCTCCACACCCACGTCTACTGGGGCGGCACCTCGCTCGGCATCGACGCCGAGGACTTCTGTCGCCGGAGCGGGGTCACCACCGCCATCGACACGGGCAGCGCCGGCCCCGGCAATTTCGCCGGGTTCAGGAAGCATGTCATCGAGCCGAGCCAGACCCGGATCCTGGCCTACCTGCACATCTCGTTCGCCGGCATCTACGCCTTCTCGAACACCGTGATGGTCGGCGAGAGCGAGGAGATGCGGATGATGGCGCCGGCCGAGGCGGCAGCCGTGGCGGACGCCAATCGCGATGTCATCGTCGGCATCAAGGTCCGGGTCGGCCGCTACGCCTCGGGCACCTCCGGCGTCGCCCCGCTCGACATGGCGCTGCAGGTGGCGGATGCGGTGGGCATGCCGCTCATGGCGCATATCGACCACCCGCCGCCGACCTACGAGGAGGTGATCGAGCGGTTGCGGCCAGGCGACGTGCTGACCCACGCCTTCCGCCCCTTCCCCAACAGCCCCGTCGACGGCAAGGGCCAGGTGAAGGATCTGGTCTGGCGCGCCCGCGAGAGGGGCATCATCTTCGACATCGGCCATGGCAAGGGCTCGTTCGCCTTCAAGACCGCCCGCGCCATGCTGGCCGGCGGCTTCCGGCCCGATGTCATCTCCTCCGACGTCCACACCCTCTGCATCGACGGCCCGGCCTACGACCAGGTGACGACGATGTCGAAGTTCCTCTGCCTCGGCATGCCGCTCGCCGACGTGATCGCGGCCTCGACCAGCAACGCCGCCAAGGCGCTGCAGCGACCGGAACTCGGCAGCCTCGAGCCGGGCACGGTCGGCGATGCGACCCTGCTCGACCTCCAGAACGGCGCCTTCCGCTACGAGGACGTGGTCGGCGAGATCATGACGGGCGACCAGCGCATCCTCGCCCGCGGCGCCGTCGTGGGTGGCCGGGTCTTCCATCCCGCCGAGCCCGACGCCTTCCGCACCAGCCACAGCAGCACGAAAGCCGCCGAATGACCGAGAAGACAGCCGACCAGCGCCTCGCCGAGCTCGGGCTCACCCTCCCGACAGCCCCCACCCCGATCTATACCTACGTGCCCTTCAAGCGCGACGGCTCGACCGTCTACCTCTCGGGCCAGGGCCCAAAGCTGGCGGACGGTAGCTTTGCCACGGGCAAGGTGGGCCAGGACGTCACCGTCGAGGAGGCGGCAGAGCACGCCAAACTCACGGGTCTCTACCTCCTCGCCGTCGCCAAGCTCGCCGCCGGCAGCCTCGACAAGGTGGAGTTCCTCAAGCTTTTCGGCATGGTCAATGGCGTGCCCGACTTCAAGGACCAGCCCACGGTCATCAATGGCTGCTCCAACCTGCTCGTCGACGTCCTCGGCGAACGCGGCCGCCACGCCCGCTCCGCCATCGGCATGGGCTCGCTGCCCAACGGCATGACCGTCGAGATCGAGGCGGTCATCAAGATCCACGACTAGGCCGGCCGCCCCTACTCCACCAGGTGGCAGGCGACCAGCCGGCCGTCGGGTTTCGGCTCGAGGGCCGGCGTCTCGCTGCGGCAGCGGTCGACGGCGAAGGGGCAGCGGGTGTGGAAGGCGCAGCCCGCGGGCGGGTTCATGGGCGACGGCACGTCGCCCTCGAGCACGATGCGCTCGCGCTTGGCCCGTGGATTGGGCACAGGTGCTGCGGAGATCAGGGCACGCGAATAGGGGTGCAACGGGTTGGCGAAGAGCGCCTCGCGGCTCGCCAGCTCGACGATCCTGCCGAGATACATGACGGCGATGCGGTGGCCGATATGCTCGACGACGCCGAGATCGTGACTGACGAAGAGATAGGAGAGGCCGAATTCCTCCTGCAGGTCCATGAGCAGGTTCAGAACCTGCGCCTGCACCGAGACGTCGAGGGCGGAAACCGGCTCGTCGGCGACGATCACCTGCGGCTCGAGCGCCAGGGCGCGGGCGATGCCGAGCCGCTGCCGCTGGCCGCCGGAGAACTCGAAGGGGTAGCGATTCATCGAATCGCGCCTTAGCCCCACCTTCTCGAAGAGCAGCGCCATGCGGTCCTCGCGCTCGGCGCGCGGGAAGTCGCTGTAGTTCTCGAGCGGCTCGCTGACGATGCGCCCGGCGGTCATGCGCGGGTTGAGCGAGGCATATGGATCCTGGAAGACGATCTGGATGCGCTTGCGGAAGGGCCGCATGGCCTCGGCGTCGAGCTGGCTCACCTCGACGCCGTCGAGCTTGATGGAGCCGGCCGTGGGCTCGAGCAGCCGGAGCGCCACCTTGGCCACCGTCGACTTGCCGCAGCCCGATTCGCCGACGAGGCAGAGCGTCTCGCCAGGCTGGATGGCGAAGCTGACACCGTCCACCGCCTTGACCCGCGCCACGGTGCGCTTGAGCAGGCCCTTCTGCACCGGGAAGTACTTCTTCAGGCCCTCGACCTCGAGGGCGGGCCGGGTCGTCGTCATGCCACGAGCTCCGTCGCCAGCACCCGCTCGGCCTCGTGGCATGCGGCGATGTGGCCCTCCCCCACCCGGCGGAGGTCCGGCGCCTCGCTCAGGCAACGCTCGACTGCAAAGGGGCACCGCGGGGCGAAGGCGCAGCCCTGGATCGGCTCGCGCAGCGACGGCACGATGCCCGGGATCTCGGTCAGCCGGCGCTGCCGGCCGCGACCGCCGAAGCTCGGGATCGAGGTCATGAGCCCGCGCGTATAGGGATGCGCCGGCCGGTCGAAGAGCTCCATCACCCCCGCTTCCTCGATCTTGCGGCCGGCATACATGACGATCACCCGCTGGCAGGTCTCTGCCACCACGCCCAGATCATGGGTGATCAGGATGACCGCCGCTCCGGTGCGTGCCTTGAGCTCGATCATCAGCTTGAGGATCTGCGCCTGGATGGTGACGTCGAGCGCGGTCGTCGGCTCGTCGGCGATCAGCAGCTTGGGCTCACAGGCGAGCGCCATGGCGATCATGACCCGCTGCTTCATGCCACCCGACATCTGGTGCGGGTAGTCATCGACCCGCTTGGCGGGGTCGGGGATGCCCACCCGCTCGAGCAGCTTGATCGCTTCGAGCCGCGCGTCGCGCTTGTTGAGGCCGCGGTGCTGCCGCAATGACTCGCCGATCTGCGCCCCGACCTTGAAGATCGGGTTGAGGCTCGTCATGGGCTCTTGAAAGATCATCGCGACGTCGTCGCCGCGCAGCTTGCGCATCTCGCGCTCGCTGATCTGGAGCAGGTCGCGCCCACCGAAGCGGATCTCACCGCTGGGGTGAAAGCCGGGTGGCATCGGCACGAGGCGCATGATCGAGAGGCTGGTGACCGACTTGCCGCAGCCGCTCTCACCGACGATGCCGAGCGTCTCGCCGGGGCGGACCTCGAACGAGACGTCGTCGACGGCGCGCGCGACCCCCGCGCTCGTCTTGAAGTGGGTGCGCAGGTTTTTGACCTGAAGGATCGGATCGACCATGAGCGCCTACTTGAGGCTGCGCGGATCGGCCGCGTCGCGCAGACCGTCGCCGAGGAAGTTGAACGCCATCACCGCCACGAAGATGAAGTAGCCGGGGATGACGACCCACCGGTAGTCGGTCAGGTAGGTGACGTTCTGCGCCTCACGCAGCA
>CAZGUW010000059.1:0-20300 GCA_964528705.1 uncultured Geminicoccaceae bacterium | reverse complement strand
TCCAGATTGGCCGAGTGATTTCGAGTGGCAATCGGAGCCTCAAAAACTGAGCCGCGCGATCAAGGCTCAGATCAGTCTTCTCGAGCCTAGATGCACCGCATCCATCTTGCGCGAACTTCATCAGGTCGACAGCCTCGCCGATGAAATCGGACAGGATGTTGTCTTCGGCCTCGCCGCAAGAAATAATGCCCTGGCTACGGCACTCAACAGCGCTGTTAACCAGCACGCCCGAGCCCTCGAGTTGCTTCTTCTCGACAAGCCATTGTTCGAACGTGCGCTCGACCACGCTGCCGTCGCCCGGGGCCGCAACGGCGCCAGCTGGAGCGGATTCAGCCTGGGCCCGAACATGTCGCTGGCTGATGACGAGGCGATCGCACGCGAGCTTCGCCTGCAGCTGCCATCGATCCTGTCGCCAGGCACAGGACGAGACCCGGCCATCATCGTCGAGCTGGATCGATCGTCGGGTGTGAATGAGAACGGCGAGACTGCCGAGACCATCAGCATCGTGGTTTATGTGGAAGGCCCTGTTCAGAGCAGCCTCGTCATTCGGGCGGGATCTCTAGAGACCGAACATGTCCGGCCGGCGCTGCGCAGTGGCATCATTCTCGATCGTCGCAGCGGGGCTCTCCATGTCGTGGCGAAAGGCGGCAAACCGGTTCGCGAAGAGATCGCCCGGGCGTTCGCGTGTGCCGGCACGGGCGGCGGGGACATCGCCCCTCTGCCCTTGCGACAGTTCGATCTGTCGGCGCTTAAGCGCGACATCGCGTTTCCTGTGGATCCTGCCGATCCGATCCAGGATGTCTGGCTGGAGGAGATCGAGCTGCACGGCATCACCGGAGGACAGCCCCGCCTGCTGCAGAAGCGACCGGAGGCCCGCACGGGGCCGGTCGGTGACTGGACCCGAAGCGACAGCTGTTTCGGCGTTCCATACGAGATGATCGGCTCGCCGCTCACTAAGATCCATCGCGTCGTGATCGCCGTGCGCTTCCACCCAGACGTTGGAGAGCGGAGAGCGAAACCGATCCTCGTGGCCATCACCATGCCCAATCGCTGCAATCTCCGCGAACACACCGAGCGTGAGCGGCTCATCGTGCAGAAGTATCTGCCGCTGTGGGGTCTGCTGCGCGAGATCGGCGACGCGACCAAGCGCGCGGCGTGAGCCGCCAACTGCTCGGGACGCTCGGAGACCTGATCGGCGCTGGCCCGATTCGCCGCATTGCGCTGCCAACCCTCGAGGACGGCGAATGGCAGGCGCTGATCGAGGCAGGTGCAGCTGCGGCCCCTCGCACTCCGGACGAAGTCATCTGCGAGGCGTGTGACGAAGCGCATCCGGCAGCGCTCGAATGGCAAGCTGTAAATCGGGGCTACGTAGCCTTCTGCCCGGAAGCGGGGCTCGTGCCAGTCGACGCCGAGGGTTTGTCGTCAAGTGCTCTTCAGGTATCGTGGTGGATCGAAGCGTTGGCCCGGGCCCTGTCGATTTCCGAACCTCGAATGGAGCCGCTGGCCGACGACACGGCCACGTATCTCGGAAACCCGATCCACGACGGCATCGAGTGGCGGGCGATTTGCTTGTGCGGGGCGATCTCCGTGGACAGACTGGACCGGCTGATCGAGCCAATAGAGCGCCTGCCGACAGCGCCGTTGACGGTCGTGGTCACATTTGCAGGGACGGTTCCGAGGCAGCTCCTTACGAAGCAGAAGATCTGGCTGCTGCGGCTGTCAGACATCGCCAGGTTGCGTTTCACTCCCAGGGTTCAGCTGGAGGTCGATCGTCAACTGCTCGGGCGTTATTTGCAGGGGTTCCTTCGTGGCCAGAGCAGGCCGGTTCAGCCAGGTGGCAGGCCCGACAAGAGCAGAGCGTTGGTCGACAGCGTTATCGCCGAGTATCGCGCGACTCACGGACCGATCTCCAACAAGGCTCAAGCGGCCCGGGAAATCCGTGCCCTGATCGAGCAACGTTGCTCCACGCGCGACCTGCCCAAGGTCGACACAATTCGGAATCGTCTGAAGG
Organism: uncultured Geminicoccaceae bacterium; assembly: GCA_964528705.1. Classification (GTDB taxonomy): domain Bacteria; phylum Pseudomonadota; class Alphaproteobacteria; order Geminicoccales; family Geminicoccaceae; genus SLRI01. The sequence continues at coordinate 18,289 of CAZGUW010000059.1, read as the reverse complement.
ATCTGGAGTTGCACAAAACTGCATAAAACTGTGCACCATGTTTCGTGCAATCGCCGGACCGTAGCTTCGCCATCGTTCATCCGATCACCAACGGAGACTGACGATGGCAACTGCATCCAGCCGGTCCAGTGACCTGGAACTGGCTCTTTCGCCAGCCGAAGCGGCCCGCCGTTCCGGGCTCGGTCGCACGACGATCTACGCCGCGCTGAAGACGGGCGACCTCAAGAGCCTGAAAATCGGTGCCCGGCGGCTGATCATGGTCGATGCGCTCAAGGTCTGGCTCGCCAGCCACGAGACGGCTTAGGTACTCGGGTCGATGCTTCCGTCGATGGCCATGGGCGTTGAGCCCACGTGGCGGGGATGCGGCCAATGACGGCCCGCCTGTACATCACCCGCATGCGCAAGGCCGGCAGCGCTCTCCTCTGCAAACGCATCACCGCAGGCGATGACGGCAAGCCCGTTTCCGACGGCAGCCCCTGCGCCATGACGAACGGCACCGCCACTCGTGTCGAGATCGTTACAGGTGCTGCCGGGCTTGCAGACCTCATCGCCGTTCTGGATCCGTCCGAGGCGCTGGTGCTCGGCGATCACGTCGCCGAGGCTGACGAGATCAGGATCACGAGGGCCAAGAACGCCGCTCCCGCGCGGGCGTGCTACGGCCGCACACTCCAGACCTTCCGGTTCAGGGCCGGCAAGCCGGCGGTGGTGCTGCTCGACTTCGACCAGAAGGGCATGCCCGACAAGGTCGCAGACCTGATCGATACTCTCGGCGGCTTCGAAACTGCTCTTTCGCTGCTGCTGCCCAAGCTGGAGAGCTACGCGCGGGTTGTCCGGGCGAGCACGTCGGCAGGCATCTACAACAAGGAGACGGGGGAGAAGTTTCCGGCCAGTGGCGGGCAACACCTCTATTTGTTCGCCCAGGACGGTGCCGACGTTCCCCGCTTCCTTCGCGACCTGCAGGCGCGGGCGTGGCTAGAGGGACTCGGCTGGATCATGGTGGCGGCACGCGGCGCGAAGCTGGTCCGCTCCATCGTCGACACTTCGGTCGGCTCGCCCGAGCGGCTGGTCTTCGAAGGCCCACCGCTGGTGGTAGCACCCCTGGCGCAGGACCGGGAGGCGCGCCGACCGATCGCGCATGACGGCGAGCCGATCGATACCGGGACCGCCTGCCCGCCACTGACCGCTGAAGAGGAACGCCAGTTCCAGTCGCTCGTCACCGAGGCGAAGCGGGTGGCCGAGCCCGAGGCCGAGGCAGCCATTGAGAAGGCGGCCGGAAAGCTGGCGCAGGATTGCGCGATACCGATCGAGACGGCGCGCGCCACGATCAGGGCCAGCCACGAGGGCAGGCTGCTGTCGTGGGACGAGGTGCATTTCGACGATGACGAGATCGGTGTCGTCTCGGTTGCCGACATCCTCGCGGATCCCGAGCACTACCACGGCGAGACCCTGGCCGATCCGCTCGAGGGGCGGGACTACGGCAAGGGCAAGGCCAAGATCTACTACAACGGCGGCGGTGACGTTCGAGTCCACAGCTTCGCGCATGGCGGCGGACAATGGGAATTGCAACACACCGCCGACTTCATCGGGCTGCAGCTGAAAGCGGCCGGCGAGCGGGCTCCCGAAGTCTTTGCCGGGCTTATCATCTTCGCACGCGATCTGAACGCCGTTGACTGGGACCGACTGAAGAACCTTGCGGCCAAGGTGAGTGGAACCAGCCGCAACTCGGTGCGCGAACTGGCCAAAGGGGCGATCTCCGTGGCGCGACGCGACGAGGCCACGCGGCGAGCGCAACGCCGACACTTCGAGCAACGGCAGCAGCGGCAGGCTGATGACAAGGACAGAGTAGAGACACAGCAGGAGCGGACGACGGCAGACCTCGGTGATCCGTTCTTTGAGGTGAACGAAGCCATAGACCGCGTCAGCAGACGCTTCTTCCTGGTTGCGATCGGCGGGTCCGTCCTGATTGGCACCTACCAAAAGGACGATGTGACGGGTCGCGAAGCGCTCTATTTCGTCAAGCCCAACGACTTCAAGCTGCTCTTCGCGAACGAGACCTATCTCGTGGCAATCAGCAAAGAGGGCCGGGAAATCTGGAAAGATCTGGGCAGCGCGTGGATCCAGTCGTCGAGACGTCGCCAATATCACGGCGCGGGATTCTATCCCAGGGGCGATTGCCCGCCGGGCATCCTCGACCTGTGGCGTGGCTGGGGCTACCCGCCGAAAGAGGGTTCCTGGGATACAATCGCATGGCACCTGCTGCACATCATCTGCAGCGGCAATCACCGGGATTTCAAGTATCTGGTTCAGTTGTTGGCCTACTGGGTACAGAACCCGGAGAAGATCGGCGAGGTGGCTCTCGTAATGCGGGGGCACAAGGGTACCGGCAAGGGCTCTTTGGTCGACGTTCTCAAACGGTGGTTCAGACATCACGTCGTTCACATCACCCAGCCCAGGCACCTCACCGGACATTTCAACGCCCACCTTGCCGACTGCCTGCTGCTTTATGCCGACGAAGTCGTGTGGGGTGGGGACAGGCAGGGCGAAGGTCCCTTGAAGGGTCTGATCACCGAGAGGCTGATCCAGATCGAACCCAAGGGCGTGAACAGCTTCCAGATGCCCAATCGGATCAAGCTGGTGATGTCCAGCAACAGCGAATGGTGTGTCCCGGTCTCGGGCGAGGAACGGCGGTTCTTCGTCAACGATGTCTCGGACGTAATGCTGGGGCAGCGAGACTATTTCGATCAGCTGCACGCTGCCATCGATGGCGGCGAAGCCGAGGCCATGCTGCACGAGCTACTTCAAATGGATCTTGCCGATTTCAGCCACCGGGACGTTCCCCATACCGTTGGCCTCAATGCGCAGAAGATGGAAGGGCTCGACAGCGTTGGCCGCTGGTGGGCGTCCTGCCTGCAGGAAGGTTGCATCGTCGGCATTCCGTCGAGCCACGATCCCATCATCCGCGAGACGTCGACACCTGAGTGGCCGACAACGATGCGGAAACGGAAGCTGCACGAGGCATACGTGCGGCACGCCCGCGAGCACGGTGAAAGCCACCCGAGAGCCGAGAACATCTTCCCGCAGCTGTGGCGGAGATACGCACCGTCCATCGGCGAGAGCAAGCCCAGGGGCGGGGCGCGCCGCGAGTGGAAGTTCGGGACACTCGTTGATCATCGCGCCGAGTTCCAGCGGATGATGAAAATCGAAAGCTGGGATTGGGGCGACATCGACGACGTGGAAGCGGACAATGTCACCAGCCTCCGCGGCGGGTCGAGGTTCTGAGATGGGCACGCTTCATCGCTTCGGTTTCTACGGCGAGGTACCGGCAGGTTCGCGGCATGCTGATGACAGAGCCTGCCCGCCGCAACAGATTGGAAACCCTAGAGAAAGGCAGGTTCGGCAGGTTCGGCGGGTTACTCCGGGAAGATTGCCAGCGGATGGGGAAGGGAGAGGGAGAGAGGCTGATGCGGTCACGCATGCATGCACATCTCCGTCTGCCTCCTGTGTTCCCATGGACCAAGTTAACCTGCCGAACCCGCCGAACCTGCCGACAGGTTTTGAAAACAAGGACTTGGAGGCGGCAGGTTCTCAAGGAGAGCCTGCCGAACCCGCCGTCTGGCATGCCGACATCGAGGGAAGGTCACGGCGGTCAGTCGAAAGGTCGGACTGGCGAAGGCCTCGCCCGCTACCATCCGGCTCAGTCGTGGCCCGCCTGTGCGCTGCCGGTGCGACCGTGCGCACCTATGGCCTGAGAGGCGGTGGAGCGACGGCCGAGATCGAGGCTCCAGCCGGCATCCCTGCCGAACTGATGCGCGAGGTCGAGAGGCGCGGCTGGCGCATCATTCCCGGTGGAAAGCCCAATCCCGAGGCCGAGCACGACAGTTGGCTTGCCGGCGTGGCGATCGCGGACCTCGGCCGATGACGACCGCCAGCGCTCCGCTCGGTTTGCCGATGTCGGGCCGTGCTCATCGGATTCAGCAGGTCCTGAACCTCCCCCGAAACCTTTCGGACTTGGTCCGGAGCGATGCCGAACCGATCCGTGACACCGCTGGGCGCGACGCGAGATGGCGGCGTTCCGCGGCTGTCGAAGCGCCTGCACCGATGGAATGTCGAGTTAGACAAATGATTTCGAATTATCCGGTGAGGGTGGGCTGATGGGCGGCTTCGGCTCGGGCCGCCCGGCGATATGGCCGAGCCTGTGGTCGCTCTACAGCGTGCGCACGAAGCAGATCCGCGAGGCCTGCGGCTTCCGGCCCGGGCTGATCGGCACCATCGCCTTCCGCGACGGCACGATCATCCATGTGCGCACCAGCCCGGGCTACGCGCATGTCAACGACGTGCCGCTGCTGCTCGACCATACCGAGCCGCACTTCGGCGGGCGCCGTGTTTGGTTCCGCTGCTGCGCCTGCGGCAGGCGCTGCACCATCGTCTATGGCCGGGAACGGCAATGGGGCTGTCGACGCTGCTGGCGGGCCAACTACCCGAGCCAGAAGCTGGGCCGCTATGACCGCCTGATCCGCCGTGCCGGCCGGCTGCGTCGCCGGCTCGATAACAAGGTCTGTGAAGCCCCCATCGATCATGTCGACTTCGCCGGCATCCCGCCCGAGAAGCCCAAAGGCATGCACTGGCGCACCTATGGCCGTCTCTGCAACGAGCTCGAGCAGGTCGAGGTGGAGGCGGCCCGGCTCTTCCACGCGGATGTTGAGCGGCTGCTCGGCCGCTTCGGCCAGAAAGGTCTGTAGCTTCCATGACGACCGCCACCGTCGTGCCGATCCGGCGCGAGTTCCAGGTCCACCGCTTCGACCCGATCAAGCACGGTGTCCTGAGTCGGCACATCGCCCTGCCATGGGAAGACCGCGAGGCCTTCGAGGAGATCCTGCGCGGTCTGCTGGTCGAGCACGCACCGCAGGGACCGACCGCCTATCACCTGGTCGAGGACCTCGCCGGTGTCATCTGGCGGAAGCGCCGGCTGCTGCAGGCGGAGGGGGCGGCAATCCGCAGGCGGCTGTTCAACATCGCAACGGGGTACGATCAGGAGAAGGTCGCCCGGTACGCCCTGTCGCACAAGGGCGAGAAGTTCCACGCCGGCATGGAAGACGTGGTTGCCGACCGTCTGCCCAGTCCGGAGGAAGCCGCCCGGGACCTCGCGATGATCGAAAGGGCGCTGGCTGCGGCCGGGTCGGGCAAGCGCGGCGCCTACAAGGCCGCGCTCCGACTGCTGGCCGAGGAGACGCTCGAGGTCTGGGAAGCCGAGGCGATCGACGAGGAAGAGCCCGACGCCGGCGGCTACGAGCGCAACGCCGAAGGCCTCGAGGAATTCCTCGAGGTGACCCGCGACGGGCTCGAACACCGCATCGAGGACGCCCGAAACGCGCCCGACGTCACCGCCCAGGTCCACGGCATGGCCATCGACATCCGCGACCTCGAACGCATCGCCAAGATCGAGGCCCATCTCGATGCCAAGATGCAGCGGTTGCTGGGCCTGCTGCAGCAATGCCGGAAGACTAGCCGATCGCCGCGGGCTCCGGGGTAGCGGGGCGCAGCTCGGCCACCTGTGCCGGCTCTGACTCCAGATAGGCTGCCCAGTCCTCCATCAGCCGCCGGCGCTTCACGAACAGATCGCCGCGAGCATAGGCCGCCTCGGCCTTGTCCTTGAGGCGATGAGCGAGGGCTGCCTCGATCACCTCGCGCGGATGGCTCGTGGTCTCGCCCGCCCAGTCGCGGAAGGTCGAGCGGAAGCCATGCACCGTCAGGTCGCCGCGACCCATGCGCTTGAGAACGGCTGTCAGCGACATGTCCGACAGCGGCCGATTGGTCCGAGTGGGACTCGGAAAGACGAGCGCATCGGTTTGTCCGGCAGCCTCACCGACGAGCGCCAACGCCGCCGTCCCCAATGGCACACGATGTTCCTTGCCGGCTTTCATGCGCGAGGCGGGAACCGTCCACACGCCTGCTGCAACGTCGACCTCGTCACCGGTCATGAAGCGGACCTCGCCGGAGCGGGCAGCAGTCAGGATGGCGAAGGCGAGCGCTCGTGCCGACGTCCCGTCCATTCCGGCCAGCTCGCGCATCAGTGCCGGCGCGTCGCGCCAGTCGATTGCGGCATGATGCTTCACCGCACGGATCTTGGACGGGGCCGGCAACAAATGATCGAGGCGCCCCTTCCAACGCGCCGGGTTCTCTCCCTCCCGACCTTTGAGGGCAGCCGCGTAGTCGAGCACCGCCTCGATGCGCTGGCGCAGCCGGCTCGCCGTCTCGGGCTTGGCCGTCCAGATCGGCCGGAGCACGGCCAGAACATCCTCGGTCTCGATATGCCGCACATCCCGCTCGCCGAGCTTGGGATAGGCGTAGGCCTCAAGGGTCGAGGGCCACTGATTGGCGTGCTTCTCGTTGCGCCAGCCCGGCCGCTTGGCCTCGATGAGTGCCTCGGCCGCACAACGGAACGTCAGCGTCTTCCGGCGCGCCCGCGACTCAAGCGGGTCCACGCCGTCGGCAAGCTCTTGGCGACGTTCGAGAGCCTTCCTTCGCGCCTTCTCCAGCGATACGTCCGGCCATCGCCCAAGCCCCATCTCACGGCGCCGGCCATTGATCTGGTAGCGAAGCACCCAGGACCGCGCGTCGCCCTTGACGACAAGATGCAGCCCTTCTCCGTCAATGTGCTTGCCGGGCGGCGCCGTCTCGACCCGGCGAGCAGTCAGTCGCTTGCGCACCGCCATGAATTATTCCACCGTTTGTTCCACCATCGGAGACCGGTTTGCCATGAACAAGGGCGGATTGCAACAGATGAGCGTGGATCATAAGTGCTTGTCGAGACGCCGGTAATTCGAACTTGTTTGAACGAGAGCGGATTGCGATGAATGCTTCAACGGCGGACGTTCCCTCCGCCAGCCTGAAAAGCGCTCCTGCTTTCTGTCAAGCACTCGATCCCGGCGCACATGTGCCCGCCGCCACACCCGCCCGTGGAGAGGCGGAGAGGAGCGGCAAAGTCGTCCCAGCGACCGGATACTGCCCGCACGACTCAGTTTCGTCAGGTGACAGACTGGCGCGATGCGGCGCGCGCTCGGGGGCGGCGGTTGGCATGAATGCGTCGAGGGGGTAGTAATCCTTAACGTGGCCATACCGGCATATGCACGTGCCGGTGCGTCACGCGACTCGCAGGGTGGCAGAGAGCGCTGATCATGGGCACGCTCCGCAGATCAGGGACGGCAAGAGCTGCAGGCCTGCGAGCCGCTGCCGGCCTGGTGGTCGCCGCGGCGGTTCTGTCGAACCCGAACACCCCGGTGGTTGCCGCCGAAACCACGATCGCGCCGCCGCTGAGTCCCGAGATCCCGTCCGACATCGACGTGCAGTTGCGTGACAGTATCGAGGCTTCGGCAGCGCCCAACTGGCGGATCCAGGTGCATCGGCTCTTCGAGCGGCATGCCTGGGCGACGATGGTCGCCCTGAGCTGGCCGGTCGACGCCGATGGCGCTCCCCGGCCGGACATCGGCGACGCGGGCCCGCCGCGCTGGAGCAGGTGGGCGGAGGCTTTCCAGGTCTTCAAGGCCGATGGCAGCCCGCCCGACCCTTGGGGCGCAGCGAGCCGCTCCGTGCCCGATATCGGTGACATCGAGCCGCCGCGCCAGAACGGGACGGTCATCGGTTTCGAGGCGGTGCCAGCGGGATCGTCCGTTCCGCCCATCGGCTCGGGCGACGCCCGGGTGCTGCACAACCTGAGCTCGACCGGCCCTCTCAATGTCCTCGACGAGGTGAACCAGGCGTTCTCGAGCCCGGTCTGGGACCAGAACGGCAACATGGTCCACTACGAGATCCTCATCAACGAGGAGCAGTACGCCTACATCGTCGAGAACGAGCTCTACAACGTCGACGGCCAGATCGCGTTCTTCCGCCAGGAGAGCAAGCTCGACTTCCCGCGGGGCCGGTTCGGCACGGATCGCAAGGGTGCGATCGAGCTGAAGCTCGCCTGGAAGGTCATGGATCCCGAGCGGGACGATCTCGGCCGATACGTGACGATGCCCGCCTACGTGCCCTCCGGCCCTGGCGATCCGCACTGGCAGCCGGCGCTCATGGGGCTCGTCGGCTTCCATGTCGCCCAGAAGACCGAGAGCTCGCCGCAGTGGATCTGGTCGACCTTCGAGCATGTCGACAATGTCGAGGTCGATCTCCTGGACACCGTCACGGTGAACGGGGAAGAGACGCCGTTGCTGCCGTCGTTCAACGACCCGTACTGCGAGTGGTGCCCGGTCAACGTGGTGCCGACGCCCGACGCGGACGGCGTGAGCCGGACGCAGGTCACCCGGCTCGTGCCGATCATGGCGACGACCAGGCGCCTCAACGCCGCGATGCAGGCCGAGCTCGCCGAGCACGGGTCACGGCTGCAGTATTACGAGCTCGTCGGCGTGCAGTGGCCGGTGTTCCCGGAGCTGCCGCCGGCCGATCCCGACGACTTCCCGGGTGCCGTCACGAACAAGTCGGGCGGCGAGCCCTTCCCGACCAATCTCGTCAACAGCGTCATGGAAACCTACAGCCAGAAGGGCAACCTGCCGGCGAACCGGCACCAGATGGCCATCGCGGCGAGCGACCGTCTGGTGTTCGGGACGGCGAGCTGCATGGGCTGTCACGCCAGCGCGCCGAGCGACGACTTCTCCTGGATCATGATCAAGGCACAGCCGCGGCGCGTGCAGCCATGAGCGGAGCAGGCAGCCAGAGGAGGCAAAGGGGTGAGGGAATCATGATGAGGCCCCTGATGGCGATCCTCGGTGCGGCCGTCCTGACGACGCCGCCGGCGGTTGCCGCGGATATCGACGTCGGCCGGCAGCGGGCCGCGCAATGCTCGTCCTGCCATGGCGTCAATGGCCGCTCGCCGGTCCCGAACTATCCCAACCTCGCCGGCCAGAACGCCCTCTATATCCAGTATGCGCTCAAGCTCTATCGCGAGGAGGCGCGCACCGGCGGGCTGGCCGGCCTGATGCACGTCCAGGCGGCGCCCTTGACCGACGAGGACATCGCCAACCTCGCCGCCTATTTCGGCTCACTGGACTAGCGGCGCTCCTGCTGATGGAGCCGGCGGCGAACGGGAGAGGAAAGATGCGAATGCCAGTCCAGCGCAAGGTGCTTTGCCGGCTCGCCCTGCTCACTTCGTTGCTGGTACCGCCGGCGGCGGCCGCGGCGCTGGAACCGCCGCTCGTCTATTTCGATCAGCCGGAGAGTGCGGCGCTCTTCGAGCGTGCCGGGATCAAGGACGATTACTGGACCCTGGCCCGTTTCTTCGTCAGCGAGAAGTACCTCACCTATTGCGGTATCGCCACGAGTGTCGCCGTCCTCAATTCGCTTGACGTCGCCTCACCGATTTCACCGCTGATCTACCCCTACCAGGTCTTCACCGAGGAAAATATCTTCACCAAGGAGGTGCTCGACGTGAAGCCGGTCTCGGCGGTCGAGCAGGTCGGCCTGACGCTCGAGGAGCTGGCGAAGCTCCTCGAGGCGCATGGCGTGAGGGTGGATTTCACCTTCGGGCCGGATGCCACCGTCGATGCGTTCCGCGACGCGGCCAGGGCCGCGCTCGACGCGGACAACCAGCGGCTCATCGTCAACTACAGCCGGCAGGCCGTCGGGCAGAAGGGTGACGGCCACATCTCGCCGGTCGCCGCCTATGACGAGGAGTCGGACCGGTTTCTCGTGCTCGACGTCGCCCGCTACAAATACCCGCCTGCCTGGATCACCGCCGCCGAGCTGCACAAAGCGCTGCAGGCCGAGGACAGCGCCTCGCACAAGCCGCGCGGCTTCCTCGTGGTGACCAACTGATGGCGACCGGCATCCTCGAGCCGCGCGGGCTGGACCGGCGCCGGTTCGTGGCGGCGCTGGCGCTGGTCGGCGGGGCGGCGCCGGCATCGCTCCTCCCGGCAGGCGTGGCGGCGCGCCGGCTGGACGGCGATGCGCGCAACATTCTGGCGGCCCAGATCCTCAACGGTGCGCTGCCGGAGCCGATCGAGATCGTCGATGCCTGCTACACCTCCCTGGCGACCGAGCTGGGTCAGGACACGCTCGATGCGCTCATCGCGGCGATCCTGGAGCGTGACGCCGCCAGCATCGACGAGCCCTTCGAACGTCCCGAGATCGAGGCCGCCGCCCGGCGCCTCCTCGAGATCTTCTACACCGGCGAGACCACCGCCACGGACGGCAGCAGCGACGTGCCCTACTTCCATCAGGCTCTGGCCTGGCACGTCTTGGGCTTCACCAAGCCGCCCGGCATCTGCGGCCCGGGCTTCGGCTGGTGGGCCGACAAGCCGCCGACGCTGAGCTGAGTGGCCGGGAGCGGGGATCATGGAGAGGCTGGAAGCGAGCGTCGTCATCGTCGGCACGGGCATCGCGGGGAACCACGTCGCCTTCAAGCTGGCCGAGCAGGGCATCGACGTCCTGATGCTCGAGGCGGGACCCCGGCTCAGCCGCATCGACGCCGTCGAGAACTTCGCCCGCAACACGGAGAAGGGGCCCAACTCGCCCTACCCCTCGGTGCCGTACGCACCGCATCCGCCGGACGACCAGCTCGACCGGTTCTACGTCCAGGCCGGGCCGGACCAGTTCAGGGGCCTCTACACGCGGATCCTCGGCGGCACCACCTGGCACTGGACGGGTTTCGCCGATCGCCTGCGCCCGGCGGATTTCCGGATGCGCACGGATTACGGCGTCGCCGAGGACTGGCCCATCGGCTACGCCGAGCTCGTGCCCTATTACGAAGAAGCCGAGAGGATGTGGGGTGTTGCCGGCGATCCCGACTACACATGGGGTGCGCCCAGAACCACGCCCTTTCCGCTGCCGCCGGTGCCGGCGACCTACATGGACAAGGCGGTAGCACCCGCGGCCGGGCGCCTCGGCCTCGATCTCAGGCCGTTCAGCCATGCCCGGAACTCCATCCATTACGACGGGCGCCCGCCCTGCTGCGGCAACAACACCTGCGTGCCGATCTGCCCGATCCTCGCGAAGTACGACGGGTCGGTGCACACGCTGAAGGCCGAGGCGCTGGGGGCCCGGATCGTCGACCAGGCGCTCGCCTTCCACATCGACGTCGACGCGGGGATGGCGGTGAGCGGCATCCGCTTTCGCCGGCCTGACGGCAGCGAGGGCTCGGCGCACGGCCGCTACTATGTCATCGCCTGCCATGCGATCGAGAACCCGCGGCTGCTCCTCGTCTCGCGCAGCGAGCGGCTGCCCAACGGTGTCGCCAATTCGAGCGGTGTCGTCGGCCGCTATCTGCTCTCGCAGTTCAACCAGGACACGACCGGCATCACCAGGGATCCCGTCTACCCCTATCGCGGTCCGCAGCAGACCTCCGGCATCATCCAGTTCCGCGACGGCGATTTCCGTCGCGAGGAGGCGGCGGTCGGCACCTCGCTCATGAACGACGGCTGGTCGGGCAATGTCGGCGCACCGGAGCTTGCGAAGAAGCTGATCGAGGCGGGCAAGCGCGGCGGCACGCTGGTGCGCGAGCTGCGCCATGAAATGGCACGTCACCTCCGCCTCAACAGCTCGGCCGAGACGCTGCCCGACCACGACAACCGGGTCGACGTCGATTTCGACGACCGGGATTCGGCGGGGGTCCCGAAGCCGCGGGTCACCTTCACGGTCGACGACTACACGAAGAAGGGGCTCGCCAACGCCACCGCCTGGAACGAGAAGATCATGCAGGAGATGGGGGCGACGAGCGTTTCGACCGACAAGCCCTATCTTTCGACCGCGATCATCTGCGGCACCGCCCGCATGGGCCTGGACCCGAAGCGCTCGGTCGTCTCACCGGACCTGCGCGCCCATGATCACCCCAATCTCTTCATCGTCGGCACGAGCGCGCACCTGACGGCGCCGGTCAATGCGCCGACGCTGACTGCCGCGGCGAACAGCCTCCGGGTAGCCGAGGTCCTGGCGACGGAGCTTGGCGGCCGGAACTGACCGGGGCGGCCGGGTAATGCCCGGGCCGCCCCATCGCGTGCGCCGGCCCGGACACGCCATCGGATCGGGCGCCGCGGCATGCGAGCCATCACCATGATCGCTCTCGTCTTCCTTGGTGCTGCGCTGCGCCCGCTCTTCCTCACCCTCCTGCTGCTGGTGCAGCAGGAACTGGCCGAATGGCTCGGCCTGTCACCTTCCTACATGGCCCTGCTGATCGGGCTTTCCGTGTTCGGCACGCTGATCGCGACGGTCGGCTTCGGGCCCGTTCTTCAGCTCTTCGGACTGCGGCGGAGCGTGAGCCTCGCGCTGCTTGCGGTCCTCGCTGGTGTCGGCGCGCTGATCGCCGGCGGCGCCTGGCTGCCGGATGAGGCAGTGTTGCGGGTCGCGCTGACGGCTCTCGTCGTCTTCGTCGTCGGCCTTGCGACCGGCATTGCCGCGACGGCGATGAAGATCGTCGTCGGCACTGCCGGATCGCAGCGGCAGAAGGAGATCCTCGATGCCGCCTGGAGCGCCGGATCGCCCTTTGGCCTCTGCCTGGGTGCCGCCGCCAGCAACCTGCATCTGCTGCAGACGTCGTGGTCGTCGGGGTTTCTCGTCGTGCTTGCCGCGTCCGCGGTGCTGCTGCTCGGCGTCCTCGGCACGCGGCATGTGGACGAGGCGCCCTCCGCGTCGTCGGCCACGGCGGACTATCGGGGGCTGGTCCTGATCTGCGGCACGCTCCTGCTCTTCGAGTTCTGGTCCATCTGGGCCAAGGCGTCCGGCTGGGACACACCCGCGTCGTTCGGCCTGTTCCTCGGCATGTGCGTCGTCGGCGGAGTTGCGGTCTGGCACATGACGCGGGTCGCGGACCCGGTGCTGCCCCTGCATCCGCTGCGGACGCGCACCTTTCAGTTCGGGCTGCTGCTCTGCCTGGTCGTGGAGGTCGCGACGACGCAGGAGTTCGAGTTCCTCTTCCTGGAGGACGACCGGGGGCTGCCGATCGTCGCCATGAGCGAGCGCACCGTGGTCGGCAACTTCATCTCGTTCGGGGCGATGGTGCTGGCAGGCGTCCTGCTCGGCCGGATGCGGCTCGTCGGCCTCCTGCTGCTCGGGCTGCTGGTGCTGACCGCCGGGCTTGCCTCCTACCTGGTCTATCCCGTCGCCTCCTCCGACCCTGTGATCATTGTCACCCGCAGCCTGGCGGGACTGGGCTACGGCCTCCTCCTGCCCTGCATCCTCACGCTGGCCCATCGCGATCTCGAGGAGCAGGATCGTGCCGGAGCGTCCGCACTCCTGGTCTGCGTGCTGCTGCTGGGCAACGATGTCGGGCTCTCGGTCTTCCCGATCGTCATCGACATCGTGTCGCGCATCTCCGACGTGACGGCCGGCTATTTCGCCGTGTTCCTGATCCAGACCGTGCTGGTGGCGGCAATGATGCCGCTGAGCCTCCTGCTCGTGAAGGGCACTGTCCGAGCCAAGCAACCCGGAAGTCCAAGCCAGTAACATCGCCGGTCCACACCGCCGATCTCAACTTACGGTTACCGCAGCTTGCCACGAGCGTTGGAATTGTTCAAACTCGAGGCAATATCGAGAACAAGCCGCCGCAAAGGGAGGAGCCGAGATGCGACCCGGAATGTACTGGACGCGCCGGTTGCCGGTCTGGATGGGCTCTCTGGTGCTGGGCATGTTGCTGCTCGCACCCGGCTTTGCTCAGGCGGCCACCCCCCTGCTTTGCGGGCTCCGCTACAATCTCCCTGGGGATGTCGACGTCAACCTGCCGGCGAGCCGCGTCCAGGGCACGTTCGACCGGTATTCCTGGGATACCTTCCTGGCACTGAATGCGTCCAGCGTCGGGGCGCGAGTGAGCCGGTTTGGGGACAACACCACACAGTGGAGCCGCTGGTCCTCGACCGACGACCTGATCCAGTGCCAGCTCGACAACGCGAACTGCGAGTGCCCCGGCGGCAACTGCGACACTTCCGGCGCCCGCTATTACCCCGAGGAATGCCAGGCCATCCCGAACCATGAGCGGTACCGCGTCCTCGGCGAGGTTGCCAAGGTCGACGACCTCTTCCTCGAGGCGGAAAACAAGGGCCTGTCGAACGACCCGGTCATCGATTCACAAGGAAAGTTCTTGCGCTACGAGATCATGGTGAGCCCTGCCACCTACGATTTCGTGATCGAGAACCAGTACTACGACGACGCGGTCCTGGAGACTCTCACCGAGTCGATCACCTTCCCCTGCGGCGAGCTCAGCTATCGTGGCGGCAACCCGGCCGATCCGCGATCGGGCGCCATTGTGCTGAAGAACGCCTGGATGGAGCTCGGCAGCCGGAGTGCGCGCCGGTACCATACCGAGGATCTCCTGGTCTACACGCCGAGCTATCGGAACAAGACCAAAAAGGCGAGCTGCGAGCGCAGGAAGATGGCGCTGGTCGGTATGCACGTCGCCCGCAAGACGGTGAAGCAGCCGAACTGGACCTGGTCGACGTTCGAGCATCGCCTGAACGCGCCGAATTGCGCCGGCCTGCCGCCGGCCGGTTCCGGCAGCGGCTCCGGTCCCAACACGGCCTGCCCGGCCAATGTGCTGATCGACTACAACTTCTATCCCAGATCCTGCTCGGCCCGCGGCCGGGACACGGATGCATGCCAGGCCTGCAACGTGGTGCCGGTCTCGAACGCCGCCGGCTGCGACAATCCCGACGTGGACGGCGATGTCAGCTGGTGCCTCGACCAGCCGCCTGCGGCGGAGCTCGGCATGTCGAGGCTCTGCCGGCAGGTGCCGGTGGCAAGGAACCATCCGACGGCCGCCTACAACAATGGCCTCTGCGGCGGGTTGATCGGGCCGTTCTCGGTCTGGAGCAACTATCAGCTGATCTCGACGCAATGGTTCAACACCGCGTCGAGCCAGTGCCAGACGCTGGACGGCGCCGATCGCACGCTGATCGAGCCACAGGTCGATATCGCCTCGCCCTCGTCCCCCACGCGGCCGTATCTGGGCAATACCTCGATGGAGTCCTACTCGCGCGCCGACTGCATGGGCTGCCATGCGAACGCGACCGTCGATGGCGAGAAGGACGGGCCGAGCACGGACCAGATGTACTGGCTCCAGCTCGAGGTCGGCGCCGCCGGCTCCGGCCTGGGCGCGGCGCAGTCCTTCCATGGCTTCACGGACTTTGCCGAAGTCGGTGCCCCGATCGCCGAGTAGCGGCGTCGTCGCACCGGGGCGGGCGGACACCGGAGATCAGGGCGCGGCTCTCGCGGAGCCGGGCATCAGGGCCAGTGGACCGGGCTCTGGATGGCGCTTTCGGCCGCCAGCTGAAGCGACACGGCGCCAAGCGCGCTCTTCCGCGCCCAGACATGCAGCCTCGCCTGATCGAGTTGCTCCGCCTGGCCCTGGAGATTCCGCGCCTTCTTGACGACCAGCCGGGCGTAATCCAGCCAGTCCAGCAGGCGGTCCTGCGTGCTGACGGCCGTATCGTCGAGGTCGAGGCCGAGCCGGCTTGCGGAGGCCCGTGCGATGTTGGCGCAGATGCGCTGCTGGTAGGCCGGCATCGACTGGCGCCACCGCTCCGTGTCCTGGCGAATCACGCGTTTGTTGAGATTGCGACGGTTGACGGCGTCCGTCATCACGCGCGAGCTCGGGCGCGGGTCGAGCATCGCGTCCTCAAGCTGGATGCCCAGAAAGCTGCAAAGCCTCGACATTTCCGCTCCGGGCTCGCGCACGAGGTCCTCGTAGCGGAGCAGATGCAGCTGCCGCGGTGCCGCGCGACGCAGCTCCTGGATGGCATCGCAATGACGCACCCAGCGGCCGGTCGCCGCCGAGATGGCGCTGGTGCCGAACCGGGCCCTGACCAGCGAGGCGGCGCTCGGCCGCGGATCGCGAACGATCGCCACGAATCTGGCATTCGGAAAATGCTCGAGCAGATAACGCCAGTGCAGCGTGTGGCATGGCGTCTTCTCGACCCAGATCTTCCTGCCCCGCTGCTCCGTCCAGGCTTCCAGCATGGCGCGCACCAGATCGGGATAGGTGGCGATCGACCGGCCGTGGAGCCGGGCGGGATCGATGCCGGGCTCGACATAGGCGAGCGGCCGCGAGGCCAGCATGCGCGGCACCAGCTCGGGCCAGAGCTCGGGAAAGCGGTCGCCCAACTGCTCCGCCACCGACCTGTAGACGCCGAAGAGATGGCTCTCGACCATCACGGCCAGGTCCCGGTGGCCGTCGAGCATGAAGGACAGGAGGGTGGTGCCGGAGCGTGGCGGGCCAATGATGAAGACTGCCACTGTTCATCATCCTTTTGTTGCTGAGGTCTGCGCGTGGCCCTTGAGCCTTGTGCACGGCTGCGAATCGAACCA
This sequence comes from uncultured Geminicoccaceae bacterium, assembly GCA_964528705.1. Taxonomy (GTDB): domain Bacteria; phylum Pseudomonadota; class Alphaproteobacteria; order Geminicoccales; family Geminicoccaceae; genus SLRI01. Next base: position 2,014 of record CAZGUW010000059.1, on the reverse strand, counting down.
CTGGAGGCTGCCAACGTTCCATCGTGGCCCCAACGAGTCAGGCCACGGCAAGCCAGTCCCCCGACATTAACTTACACCCGCCGATACAGTCTGCATACCGCTGATTGTTCCATGATCCCGCGCATACCCCCGGGAGTTTCGGAACCATTCGATTTCCAATCTGCGCTGATTGACTTTGCGCGACAGCGCACGGGCCGACACCCTTGGCCGCACGATTTCTCGGCATGGGGAAGGCGGATGTGCATGTGCGATGGCGGCTGCAGCTACGAGCTCCTGCAGGACCGGCTGGCAGGCCTCGAGCGCGAGCCGGGCGAGGCCCTGGACGAGCGCGACAGCCGGCGAGCGGATCGGCAGGCGGCGAATCACCGAGCTGCGGGCCGGCTGCGGCCGCCTTCTGGCGAGCGCGGCGTGATGCGGCTGAACCCGGCCGGGGCGACCGGCACATGAGCCGGCGCCTGCGCATCTGGGAGCTGGCGGCCCCGATGCACTGCTCGATCGTCGGCACCTGCCTCGCACCCGACGACGTCCGTGCCGTGCTGCGCCAGGCCCGGCTGGAGCGCGATCCGGACGCGCTCGACTACGCGGTGCACGGCTTCCTGGTACGCGAGGCAGGCGGGCCGACGGCCGTCGCCCGGGCGATGCAGGCGGTCCTCGACCGCAAGTATGCCGGCGCCGTCCGTCAGGTGCAGCGGCTCGACGGCGAGGCGGCGATGCTGGACTACTGGGCCGCGGTCTGTCGCAAGGGGCTCGTCGCCGGCCCCTACTGGGCACTGATGACCCTGGCTGACGCCACCGAGCCGGTTCGCCAGCACATCTTCGGCGAGGTTCACATGCTCAGCCACTTCATGGGTGGCCTCAATCGCCGCGACAGTGCCTGTCTTTGGGCGGCCGAATGCCGGATCGAGGAGCTGGTCGGCCGGCTCGAGCGGGCGCGGCGGCGGGCCGAGGAGCGCGAGCTCGCCCACCGGGCGCAGCTCGAGGTGCTCGAGGCGGAGCTGGCGGCGCTCCGGCAGCAGCTTGCGGCGCGGGCCCGGCCGGCGCCAGGGGTCGACCGACGGTCACGCGCCAAGCTCGACAAGCAGGCGCGGCGGCTGGCAGCGCTGCGCGCCGAGCGCAATGCGCTGCGCCAGGCGAACCAGCGGCTCGAGGCGGCGCTGGCCGGCGCGGTGGTGGCGGCCGGGACACCGGCTGCCGCGGTGGCGGCGCCGCCGGACGCGGGGGGCCCGCAGCCCTGCCGCCTCACGGCGCTGCGCTGCATGCTCTATGTCGGCGGCCGGCCGGGCAGCCTGCCCCATCTGCGCGCCGGCGCCGAACGCCACTCCGCCGAGCTCATCCATCACGACGGGGGCGTGGAGGAAAGCATCACCAGGCTCGACGACCTCGTGCCACGAGCCGACGTCGTCTTCTGCCCGGTCGACTGCGTCAGCCACGGCGCCTGCCTCAGGGCCCGGGCCCTCTGCCGCCGGCATGCCAAACCCTTCGTGCCGCTCAGGAGCGCCAGCGCCTCGCATTTCGCCCGGCGGATCGCCGAGCTGGAGAGCGCCATGGACCCGAAGCAGCGCGAGGACGCCTGAGCCGCGCCCCCTGATCGCGCAGCCGCGCCGGCCGCGACCGTGGAAAGCGGCGGACCGACAGTCGCGACAGAAAAGAACGGATGGGCCCGGGAAGGCCAGCCTTCCCGGAATCCTCCCCCTGCCCGCCCCTGTCCCTCCCGCAATTCTGCGCGGGCTCGCAGGCCGGCGCGGGCAACCCGGAAAACGCTGCATGGTTCGAGCATCATCACCCCCGGGCCAGCCGCCGCGCCCGGCGAAGCCGCGGATCGAACGATATAGGACTTATAGCCTATTTCGGAGCAGCCGTCCAGACGTTCCCGGGTTCGATCGGCAAAAACGGGTTTCCGGCCGGTATGCGGGCGCGGCAAGGCGGCGCGAGCCGCGGCGGGGCTGGTTTCGGGCTCTCGGGTTCGTTGGTCGTCGCTCGGGTTCGTTGGTCTATACGCCGGGTTCGTTGGTCG
>CAZGUW010000058.1:0-20463 GCA_964528705.1 uncultured Geminicoccaceae bacterium | reverse complement strand
CGCACCGGGCTCGAGGTCACGCCCATCTGCTTCGGCACCTCGGGGCTCGGCGACATGCCGAGCACCTACGGCTATCGGGTCGACGAGGAGCGCGGGCGGGCGACCGTGCGGGCGATCCTCGAGGGGCCGGTGAACTTCCTCGACACGTCGCGCAACTACGCCATGGGGCGGAGCGAGCAGCGGATCGGCTCGGTGATCAAGGAGATGGGCGGCCTGCCCGAGGGCTTCGTCGTCTCGACCAAGCTCGACCGTGACATGGAGACCCGGGTGTTCGATGCGGCGCGCGCCCGCCGCTCGCTCGAGGAGAGCCTGGAAGCGCTCAACCTCGACCGGGTCCAGCTCCTGCACCTGCACGACCCGGAGCACGCGGCGGACCTCGAGCCGATCACCAGGAAGGGCGGGGCGATCGACGAGCTCTTCAAGCTGAAGGAGGAAGGGCTCTGCGACGCGGTCGGGCTCGCCGCCGGGCGGATCGACATCATGATGCCACTCCTGAAAGACTGGGATTTCGACGCGCTGATCACCCACAATCGGTTCACGCTCGCCAACCGCAATGCCGAGCCGATGCTCGAGCTGGCGAAGGAGCGGGGCGTCGCCATCCTCAACGCCGCCCCTTACGCCAGCGGCGTGCTGGCCAAGGGGACGGACAGCTTCAAGCGCTATGTCTACCAGGAGGCCTCGGCCGAGGTGCTGAGCCCGGTCCGGGCGATCGAGGAAGTCTGCGCCAGGCACGGCGTGCCGCTCGGGGCGGCGGCGCTGCAGTTCTCGATGCGCGACCCGCGGATCAGCTCGACCATCTGCGGTGTGACGAAGCCCGAGCGGGTGACCCAGACGCTGGAATGGGCCGCCTTCCCGATCCCGGGCGCCGCCTGGGAGGAGCTCATGGCGCTGCCGTTTGCCACGGACGATCCGGAGGCGTCGCGGGTCTACAACCCGGGGTGAGGGGTCAGGCGAACGGGTTCGTCAGTCGCACGCCCTGGATCATCTGGCCATCCGCCAGATCTTCCGTGTAGAGCGTGCGGCAGCCGGCCTCGATGGCCGAGGCGATGATCGTCGCATCGTAGATGTGGTAGCCATGGCGCTCGGCGATGTCGAAGGCGGCGTCGTGAGTGGCGGCGGTGAGTGGGTGGGGCTCCCCGCAGAATTCGCGAAGTGCTGCAAGGGCGTCACGGATATCGGCCCAGGGCCAGGCATGCTTGCGCCGGGCGACGCTGGTGAACTCGTTCAGCACCTGGACGCTGACGATGCCGCCGTTGTTGATTAGGCGCTCGGCAATTATCCCGCGGTCGCCGGCTTGGGTGAAGCCGTAGACCACGAGATTGGTGTCGAAGAAGGCCTCAGCGCTCATCGGGCAGATCGCGACCACCGCGCTCGTGCGCTTCCTCGCGGTCGAACCGGTAGTCGGGCGACAACGTCGCGTGACGTCGGCGTAGCCGCCGCATCGTTTCGGTCGCCCGAAGCCGCCGCTCGTCGCGGGCGATCTCGAGGCTTCCCGGTGTCGCGACGCGGATCTCCACCTCGTCGCCTTCGGCGAGCGCCAGCTCCTTCACGACCCGGGCAGGCAGCCGCAGGGCCAGACTGTTGCCCCACTTGGCGACACGCATGGTCGAACTCCGATGCTATACATGGTCAAGAATGTATAGCATCGGAACCTTTGGCTCAACGTCGACCTAGTCCGCGATCCTGCCGCCGAGCTCGTCCTCGATGTGGGCCTTGATGATCTCGTCGATCGAGGCGTCGGCCTCGTAGCCCATGTCGCGGGCGCGCTTCGAGGCGAAGTTGTAGGGCCAGCCGTCGACGATCTTCTGGATCTTCGGGTCGGGCACCTGCTTCACGCGGTCGGCCACCTTGTCGCCGCCGATGCGGCGGAGTGCTTCGAGCGCGTCGCCGATACGGACGGCGATGCCGGGGAGTGTCAGGCTGCGGACCTCGCCGAAGGCGTCGCTCGGCATCCCGGCGGTCCTGACGAAGGCGTCGATCACGCGGCGCGGCGAGAGGATGTACATGGTCGAATCGAGGCTGACCGGGCAGATGGCCTCCTGGCCGGCGAGGGGCTCCCTGATGATCGAGCTCGCGAAGGTGGAGGCGGCCTTGTTGGGCTTGCCCGGGCGGACGACGATGGTCGGCAGGCGCAGTGCCCGGCCGTCGATGTAGCCCTTCCTCGTGTAGTCCGCGACCAGCAGCTCGGAGGCCGCTTTCTGGGCGCCGTAGGAGGTCTGCGGGGTGAGGTGAAAGTCGTCGCCGATGAGGGCGGGCGGGGTCGGCACGGGGCCGCCGTAGACGGCGAGCGTGCTGGCGAAGACGAGGCGCGGGCAGGTGCCGAGCGCCTTCAGGCCCTCGAGGAGGTAGCGGGTGCCGTCGAGATTGACCTTGTAGCCGAGGTCGAAATCCTCCTCGGCATTGGCGCTGACGATAGCGGCGAGGTGGACCACGAGGTCGTAGCCCTGGGCGATGAGCTTCGCCGCGGCGACGTGGTCGGTGAGGTCGAGCGTGACCTTGGCGAGGCGGGCGTCGTCGGCCAGCTGGTCGAGGCCGAAGAGGTCGGCGGCGGTGACGTGCTCGACAGTCCGGCCGTCGACGCTGCCGTCGGCCAGCAGCCGCTCGGTCAGCTTTCGGCCGATGAAGCCGCCGGCGCCGGTGATCAGGATACGCAACTCTCAAGCTCCCTCTGGGTGCACGCCGGTTCGGTCGGCGCGGTCGATGTCTGTGTTGCAGGGAAGGGCCGGCTGAGGCAAGGTGCGCGAAGTCAAGGTACGGCCCGGTAAGCACCGGGACCGTGATCAGGGGGTACGATAATGTCACATCGCTTTACGCGCCGGGATTCCATCAAGCTCGGGGCCGGTGTCGGCGCCGCGGCGCTGCTCGGCAGCACGGCGCTCCGCGCCGAGATTCCGACGTTTGACGCGCCGGCTCCGGACCTGCCGATCGAGGATGGCGCCACCCTGCGTGTGCTGCGCCCGTCGAAGTTCGTCGATGGCGACGAGTCGCAGTTCATCGCCAACACCGAGGCCTTCACCGCCGCCACCGGCGTCGATGTCCGCATCGACTTCGAGGGCTGGGAGGACCTGCGGCCGAAGCTCGCCGTCGCCGCCAATGTCGGCCAGGGTCCGGACATCGCCCTTGCCTGGTCGGACGACCCGCACAAGTTCGTCGACAGCTGCCTCGACCTCACGGACATCGCGACCTACCTCGGTGAGAAGTACGGCGGCTGGTACCCGCTGGCCGAGCGCTACGGCACCAATGACGGCAAGTGGATCGCCATGCCAATGGGCGCCTCGGGCGGCCGCGTCGCCTATCGCAAGTCGATCATCAACGAGGCCGGCTACGACGAGGTGCCGGGCGATGTCGACGGCTTCCTCGAGATGAACCAGAAGCTGAAGTCGATGGGCAAGCCGGGCGGCCTCGCCCTCGGCAACGCCGTCGGCGACGGCAATGCCTGGTGCAACTGGGTCGTCTGGGCGTTCGGTGGTGCGATGGTCGACGAGAACGACCAGGTGACCATCAACAGCCCGGAGACGGTCGAGGCGCTGAAATATGCCAAGGCGCTCTACGAGACGTTCATCCCGGGCACGCTGTCCTGGCTCGACCCGTCGAACAACAAGGCTTATCTCGCCGGCGAGGTGAGCTGGACGCAGAACGGCATCTCGATCTACTACGCGGCGAAGAATTCGGACGATCCGGCCGTCAAGGCGATCGCCGAGGACACCTATCACGCCCGCATGCCGATCGGCCCGGTGGGCATCACCACCGAGCGCTGCCTGATGGTGAACTCGATGGTGTTCAACTACACGCCTTATCCGAACGCCGCGAAGCGCTATCTCCAGTTCATGATGGAGCATGAGCAGTACGACCAGTGGCTGACCGCCGCGATCGGCTACTGGGGCCATCCGCTCAAGGCCTACGAGGCGTCCGAGATCTGGTCGGTCGACCCGAAGCACGAGGCCTTCAAGAGCGTGATCGCCGATTCGCTATGGGACGGCTACCAGGGCAGCGTCGGCGAGGCGAGCGCTGCCGTGCTCTCCGACTTCGTCGTCGTCAACATGGTGGCCTCGGTCTGCGCCGGTCAGGCGACGCCCGAGGAGGCCGCGGCCGAGGCCGAGCGGCGGGCCAAGCGCTACTACCGCAGCTGAGCTGCGGCTGAACGATCCATGGTGCCGTCGCCGGCCCGGCGGCGGCACCAATGGTATCCAGGGAAAGGAAGGCCGGCGTGGCAGTCACCTCGCAGCCTTATGTCGCACAGACGCGGCCGGACAACTGGCTCGCCCGCCTGTTCGACAACAAGGCATTCCTGATCGTCATCTGCATGTTGCCGGCCGTCGGCCTGCTCGTGCTGTTCCTGACCTATCCGCTCGGCCTCGGCGTCTGGCTCGCCTTCACGGACACGCGGATCGGCCGGGCCGGCGAGTATGTCGGCTTCTTCAACTACGAGCTGCTGTTCACCGACCGGGTCTTCTGGATGGCGGTCTGGTGGACGGTCTTCTACACGGTCTTCGCCACGATCTTCAAATTCGCGCTCGGCCTCTGGCTGGCGCTGCTCTTGAACCACTACGTGCCGTTCAAGTCGGTGGTCCGGGCGATCATCCTCGTCCCCTGGATCGTGCCGACCGTGCTATCCGCCATTGCCTTCTGGTGGATCTACGACCCGCAGTTCTCGATCATCTCCTACGTGCTGGTCGACATCCTGGGCTGGCGCGACAGCTACATCGACTTCCTGGGCGATCCCTGGAACGCCCGCTGGTCGCTGATCGCCGCCAATGTCTGGCGCGGCATCCCCTTCGTCGCGATCTGCCTGCTCGCCGGGCTGCAGACCATCTCGCCCTCGCTCTACGAGGCGGCGATGCTGGATGGCGCCACGCCCTGGCAGCGCTTCGTTCACGTCACCGTGCCGATGCTGATGCCGATCCTCGCGGTCGTGCTCACCTTCTCGGTGATCTTCACCTTCACCGATTTCCAGCTCGTCTACGCGATCACGCGCGGCGGACCGGTCAACGCCACCCATCTGATGGCGACGCTCGCCTTCCAGCGGGCCATTCCGGGCGGCCAGCTCGGCGAGGGGGCGGCGATCGCGGTCGCGATGATTCCGTTCCTCATCGCCGCCACGTTCTTCAGCTATTTCGCGCTTGCCCGGCGCAAGTGGCAGCAGGGAGGCGACGATGACTGAATCGGCCCAGGCCATCGAGCAGCCGCCGCCGGCCAATACCGGCGAGCGCCAGGGGGCGATCAGCTGGGAATCGCTGCCGCGCCGCATGGTGACGGTCTACACGCCGCTCGTGCTCTTCATGATCGTGCTCCTGTTCCCGTTCTACTGGATGACGATCACGACCTTCAAATCAAACGAGGAGCTCTACAACTACAAGGAATACAACCCGTTCTGGGTGAGCTCGCCGACGCTCGCCAACGTCAACAAGCTGCTGTTCGAAACCGACTATCCGACCTGGCTGATGACGACCATGACCGTGGCCGTGGTCTCCACCATCCTCTCGGTCTTCGCCAGCGTGCTCGCCGCCTATGCCATCCAGCGCCTGCGCTTCAAGGGCTCGCAGTGGGTCGGGCTCTCGATCTACCTCGCCTACCTGGTGCCGCCATCGATCCTCTTCATCCCGCTCGCCACGATGGTCTTCCAGTTCGGGCTCTTCGACAGCCAGCTGGCGCTGATCCTGACCTACCCGACCTTCCTCATCCCGTTCTGCACCTGGCTGCTCATCGGCTACTTCAAGTCGATTCCATACGAGCTCGAGGAGTGCGCCCTCATCGACGGCGCCTCGCGGCTGCAGATCCTGGTCAGGATCACGCTGCCGCTCGCCGTGCCGGGGCTGATCTCGGCCGGCATCTTCGCCTTCACGCTCTCCTGGAACGAGTTCATCTACGCGCTCGCCTTCATCCAGTCGGCCGAGAACAAGACCGTGCCGGTGGCCGTGCTGACCCAGCTCGTCGAGGGCGACGTCTATCACTGGGGCTCGCTGATGGCCGGGGCGCTCCTGGGCTCGGTGCCGGTGGCGATCTTCTACTCGTTCTTCGTCGAGTACTACGTCTCGAGCCTGACAGGTGCGGTGAAGGAGTAATTTTCTCGCCCACGGCGCTCCATTGGCGCAGGCTTGCACAACCTTGACTTGAGCCGACACCTTGCCGCAACAATGTCGGGCGAGATCGCTGCGCTCGGGGGAGGCGGGGCATGGGCAGGAAGCGGCTCGTCGTCTGTTGTGACGGCACGTGGAACGATCCGGCGACACGCACGAACATCTGGCGGCTGAAGAACGCCGTTGCGTCCAAGGAGATGCTGAAGGGCGGCGGCGAGGTGCCGCAGTGGGTCTACTACGATGCCGGGGTCGGCACCGAGCGCGGCAATCGCTGGCTCGGCGGCATGATCGGCCGCGGTCTTTCGCGGAACATCAAGGAGGCCTACCGCTTTCTCGCCGAGTCCTATGCCGAGGGCGACGAGATCTGGTGCTTCGGCTTCTCGCGGGGCGCCTACACGGCCCGCTCGCTCTGCGGCTTCCTCGGCATTGCCGGCCTGCTGCGGCACCGCGATCTGGGGCTGCTCGACGACGCTTTCGAGTATTATCGCCTGCCGAAGGAGGAGCGCGCGGCGAGTCGCTTCGGCGTGATCCGGGACGATCTCCACCTGCACACCAATAAGACATGCCTGAGCGTGAAGCTGCTCGGTGTCTTCGACACCGTCGGGGCGCTCGGCGTGCCGCTGCCGTGGTTCAATGCGTTCGCCCGCCCCAAGTCCGTCGAGTTCCATGACACGGAGCTCTCGAGCATGATCGAGAACGCCTATCAGGCGCTGGCGATCGACGAGCGGCGGGGTCCCTTCCAGCCGACGCTATGGACCGGTGGGCCGGGCGAGGCCCGGACCTGCGACGGGAAGGTGGTGCCGCAGCGGGTCGTCCAGGCCTGGTTCCCCGGTGTCCACTCGGATGTCGGCGGCGGCTACGACGAGAAGGCCTACGCCGACGTGACGCTCGACTGGATGCTGGACGTCGCCCGCTCGCTCGGCCTCGTGCTGCGCGAGGACTATGTCGAACGGCAGCTCAGGCCCGACCACGTCGCCCCGCTCCACGAGTCCTACACCTGGCTCTGGCGTCTCGCCGGGCGCATTCCGGGCTTCACGAAGGGCGGTGCCCGGCCGATCGGCAATGAGCAGCGGCAGGGCCGCGGTCACCGCCTTATCGGGCCGACCGAGGCGCTGCACTGGGCGGCCTCGGCCCGGGCCGGGGTGGCGGATGCGCGGCTGCCTTCCGGGCGCTCACCCTACCGGCCCGAGAACCTGTGCGACAGCGAGGGTGCGCTGCACCCGCCGCTCGCGGGGCTGTGGCATGAGCTGCGGCGGCCGGCGCGGCGGCCGCTCGACGAAGTGTGCACGCTGGACGGCCGGGCTGCGGAGCTGGTGGACCTCTCGCGCGCCGGGGCCCGGGTCCGGCTCGGCAATGGCGCGCCACCGCCGTCGGGGACGGGCACGCTGCGCCTCGTCAGCCGCACGACGGGTGCGCGCCTCGGCAGCGTCGTCTGGCGGCAGGACGCGCTGGTCGGGCTGCTCTTCGCGGATGCCGCCTGAGTCCCGTCAGCCGTGGCGGACGCGGCTGTCGGCGGGGGCCTCGGCGCGCTCGGCGAGGCCGTAATCGCGGCTGATTTCGGCGACCCGCAGGCGATAGTCGGCGAAGATCTGCCCGCGACCCCGGGTCTGTGCGAGGCGGTGCTCGGCGATGTTGCGCCAGGCGGCGACGGCGGCCTCGTCGCGCCAGAAGGAGAGCGAGACGAACTTGCCGGGCTCGCTGACGCTCTCGAAGCGCTCGACCGAGATGAAGCCGTCGATGCCCTCGAGCAGGGGGCGGAGCTCGCCGGCGAGCTCGAAATAGTCGGCCTTGTGCTCCGGCTTCGGCCAGAGCTCGAAGATCACGACGATCATCGGTGCCTCTTCTCCTGATAGAGTACGACCGCCCGGGCCGGCAGCAGGCGGGTGGTCGCCTCGCCGGTGGTGTCGAGGCGGACGGACCAGTCGCCCGGCGGCAGCTGCAGCTCCAGGGCATCCCGGCCGGCGTTGAGCGCCAGGACGAAGCGGTCGTCCGTGGACGGGTGGCCGTCGTCGTCGATCTCGGTCGGCGCGTCGCCGGCGAGCGCTAGGAGGATGGCGCGTGCCCCGGGGGCGTGCCAGTCCCCGGGCCCGGGCTCGCTGCCGTCGGGCAGGAGCCACTGTACGTCCGGCGTGCCGTCGGCGGCGGTGACGTCGCCGTGGAGGAAGTGGCGGCGGCGGAGAGCAGGGTGCGCCCGGCGGATGGCCGCGAGCTCGCTCGTGAAGGCGATGAGATCGGCGTCGGCCGCGGGCCAGTCGAGCCAGGAGAGGGCGTTGTCCTGGCAGTAGGCGTTGTTGTTGCCGGCTTGCGTGCGGCCGAGCTCGTCGCCCATGGCGAGCATCACGGTGCCCTGGCCGAGGAAGAGGGTGGCGAGCAGGTTGCGGACGTCCCGGCCGCGCGCGGCCAGGATGGCGGGGTCGTCGGTCGGCCCCTCGACGCCGTTGTTCCAGGAGAGGTTGTGGCTGTGGCCGTCGCGATTGCCCTCGAGGTTCGCCTCGTTGTGCTTCTCCTCGAAGGCGACGAGGTCGGCCATGGTGAAGCCGTCATGGGCGGCGACGAAGTTGATCGAGGACCAGGGGCGGCGGCCCTGGTGCTCGAAGAGGTCGGCCGAGCCCAGGAGGCGGGCGGCCATCTCGGGCAGGAGGCCCTCGTCGCCCCGCCAGAAGCCGCGCACCACGTCGCGGTAGCGGTCGTTCCACTCCGACCAGCCGGGACCGAAGCCGCCCATGCGATAGCCCTCGGGGCCGATGTCCCAGGGCTCGGCGATCATGCGGACATGGGCGAGCACCGGGTCCTGCTTCAGGCAGTCGAAGAAGCCGGCGCCCTGGTCGAAGCCCAGGGGCTCGCGGCCGAGCGTGGCGGCGAGATCGAAGCGGAAGCCGTCGACGCCCACAACCTCGACCCAGTAGCGTAAGGAATCCATGATGAGCTGGAGGACGCGCGGGTGGCTGGCGTCGACCGTATTGCCGCAGCCCGTGAGGTTGGCGTAGCCGTCGGCCGCTTCGGCATCGAGGCGGTAGTAGCTCCGGTTGTCGAGGCCGCGATAGGCGAGGCAGGGGCCCTGGCCGTCACTCTCGCCCGTGTGGTTGTAGACGACGTCGAGCAGCACCTCGATGCCGGCCGCGTGCAGGGCGGCGATGGCTGCCTGGAGCTCTGCCAGGGGGTCGGCGGTGGCGGCGTAGCGGGGCTCGACCATGAACCAGTTGATCGGGTTGTAGCCCCAGTAGTTGGTGAGGCCCTTCTCGATCAGGTGCGGCTCGTCGACGAAGGCCTGGAGCGGCAGGAGCTCGAGGGCGGTGACGCCAAGGCCCTGCAGGTGCTCGATGATCCGGGGGTCGGCGAGGGCGGCGTAGGTGCCCCGGCGTTCGGCCGGGATGCCCTGGTGCAGGCGGGTCAGGCCCTTGGCATGGGCTTCGTAGATGAAGGTTTCCGCGCGGCCGTTGCGCGGCCCCGGCACGGCGCCAGGGAAGGGCTTGTCGCGGCCGGTGACGACCGCCTTGGCGACGTGGGATGCCGTATCGGCGCCGAAGCGGCAGGCGGCGCCGTCGAGCCGGAGGGCGTCCCGCTCGAAGCCGCCCACGGCATGGCGGGCATAAGGGTCGAGCAGCAGCTTCGCCGGGTCGAAGCGGTGCCCGGCAGCCGGGTCAAAGGCCCCGTGGACGCGATAGCCGTAGACGAGGCCCGGGCCGGCATCGGGGAGGACGCCGTGCCAGACCTCGTCGGTCCATTCCGGCAGGGTGAGCCGTGCTTCCTCGATCCGGCCGGCCGGGTCGAAGAGGCAGAGCTCGACCTCGGTCGCATGGGCGGAGAAGAGGGCGAAGTTGACCCCGCCTTCCGTGACTGTGGCGCCGAGCGGCCAGGGATGGCCGGGGCGGAGGCGTCGGGTCGCCGTCGCGGGTTTGGTGGTGAGCCGGTTCACGCGGTATCACTGATCGGTGGAGGTGGGGCTTGCATGTCTGATCGAAACCTGTCCGGGGGCGGGCGCATGCTGGTCGATCATGCCGACACATTGCAAGCATGAGGCGGGGAGGCGTGATGCAGGGTGACGCGGCGCGTGCGTTCGACGAGGTGTATCGCCGGCTCGCACCGTTGCTCGACCGGGCCGGGCCCGAGCGGGCGGTGCTGGCGGGGCGGCTCGAATCCTCCTTCGGGCAGCTCTTCGGGGCAATGCTGCCACTCTACGGACATCGCTGGGACTTCGCCTGGCAGCTCGAGGCCGTGCTGCGGACCGCACTGGACGCGGCGCTCGCCCGGCCGGAGCGGCTGGTCGTTCGGGACCGGGAGCGCCCGTCCGACTGGATCCGGCAGAGCGGGCAGATCGGCGCCATGGGGTATGTCGACCGCTTTGCCGGCAGCATCGCGGGCCTCTACGACCGGCTGCCGCATCTGGAGTATCTGGGCGTCACCTACCTGCATCTGATGCCGCTCTTCGCCGTGCCGGACGGGCCCAATGACGGGGGCTACGCAGTCTCCAGCTATCGGGAGTTGGCGCCCCGGCTCGGCAGCATGGCGCAGCTCAGGGAGCTTGCCGCCGTGTTGCACGAGCGGGGCATGGCGCTGGTGCTCGACTTCGTCCTGAACCACACGGCCGACGACCATGCCTGGGCCGAGGCCGCCAAGGCCGGTGACCCGGCGAAGCAGGCCTTCTACTGGATGTTCGACGAGCGCGGCGAGGCCGAGCCCTTCGCCCGTCATCTCCGGGAGATCTTCCCGGACCGCGGCGGCGACGCCTTCGTCCGGCGCCAGGACGTGGCCGGCCGGAAGTGGGTCTGGAGCACGTTCTATCCCTTCCAGTGGGATTTGAACTACACCAACCCCGAGGTGCTCCGGGCGATTCTCGGCGAGATGCTTTTCCTCGCCAACCAGGGGGTCGACGTGCTCCGGCTGGATGCCGTGCCGTTCCTGTGGAAGAAGGCCGGCACGCCGTGCGAGAACCTGCCCGAGGCGCATCTGGTGGTCAGGGCGCTGAATGCCGCGGCAGGGATCGCTGCACCATCGCTCGTCTTCAAGTCCGAGGCCATCGTCCACCCGGACGAGGTCGCCCGTTACGTGCGGCTCGACGAGTGCCGGCTCTCCTACAACCCGCTGCTCATGTGCTCGCTCTGGGACGCGCTGGCGACGCGCGACACGCGGCATCTGCGCGACGTGCTGGCGCGGCGCTTCGCCACGCCGGATGGGACGGCCTGGGTCAATTATCTCCGCTGCCACGACGATATCGGCTGGGGCATGGCGAACGAGGACATGACGGAGCTCGGCATCGATCCCGAGGGGCATCGCCGCTTCCTCAATGCCTTCTACACCGGCCGGTTCCCCGGCAGCTTCGCCCGCGGCCTGCCGTTCCAGGAGAACCCGCGCACGGGCGACTGCCGGGTCTCGGGCACCTGCGCAGCACTCGCCGGGCTCGAGCTGGCCGGCGAGCAGGGCGACCCGGCGCTGGTCGAGCATGCGGTGCGGCGGATCGTGCTGCTGCACGGGCTGGTCTACACGATGGGCGGCATCCCGCTCCTCTATCTCGGCGACGAGATCGCCCAGCCCAACGACCCGAGCTACACGAGCCGGCCGGCCGAGGCGGCGGACAACCGGTGGGTGCACCGGCCCTATTTCGACGACGCGCGACTGCAGCGGGCGCTCGCCGCGCCGGCGACGCCGGAAGGGCGGGTGCTGGCGGCGCTGGTCCGCCTCGGAAAGCTGCGACAAGCCGAGCCGGCGCTGGCGGTGGGGCCGCTCGAGCTGCTCGCCGTCGATCGGCGCTACACGATCGCCTACCGCAAGCGGTCGGGCCCACGCAGCCTGACGGTGATCGGCAATCTGAGCGAGCACTGGGTCGATCTCGATAGCGAGGCACTCGGGCCGGGTTCCTTCACCGATCTCTGGGCCGGGCGGGCGTTCGATGCAGAACGCCACCGTTCGCTCGAGCCCTACGGCCTCCTGATCCTGGCGCCGGCCGCCGGCGGCGCCTGAGGGTACGCACCGCCGAGGTCGAGGCTCAGGGCGCGATCTCGAGGCGGGCGATCGCGTCGCCCGCGAGCGTGAAGGCGTAGCGCAGGTCGACAGGACTTCCGGGGAAGTTGCCCGACACGCGTGCGGTGACGATGGTCCTTTCCCCCTGATCGTCAATCGCCACCGGTTCGCTGACATAGTCGTACCTGGCGGATGCCTCGGCCTTCCAGCGGGCGATGGCCTCGCGGCCCGCGTGCGTCCGGTGCTCATCGATGACCTCGGCATCGGCGGTGAAGCAGCGGGCGATCATCGAGCCATCGGTCGCATCGGCGTCGAAGTAGGCGGCAATGGGTTCGGGCAGTCGAAGGGGCATGGCCGATCTCCGGCATGAGCTTGTTCGCTGCTGACAAATGCCCTAGCTGTAGGAAATCGCAAGAACCGACAAAAAAGTAAGGTACTTACCAAAAAGTATGTCAGTCGAGTACACGCGTGAAACGGCTGCGGCCGGGGTCGAGAGCGCGCTCAAGCTCCTGGAGGGCCGCTGGAAGCTCGTGATCCTGTTCCACCTCTTCGGCGGACGTGTCCTGCGCTTCTCGGAGCTCGAGCGGAGCATCAAGGGCGTTTCCCAGAAGATGCTGATCCAGCAGCTTCGGCAGATGGAGAGGGACGGTATCGTGCGCCGCATCGTCCACCACCAGGTGCCGCCCAAGGTCGAATACTGCCTGACGGACTGGGGGCAGGCGCTGTGTCCGGCGCTCGACGCCCTGCTCGCCTGGGCGGCGCAGCGGGACAGTTCCGGCGACGAGGCAGATTCGGACCGGCAGGACACGGGTTAGGTCGGGTCAGCCGAACTCCTGGACCGGATCGGCCGCCATCTCGAGATGCAGGGCGTCGCCGGTATAGGGATTGGCGCGGGCGACCGCCTCGTTCACGGCGACGCCGAGCCCGGGCTCGGTCGGCGGGATCACCCAGCCGGCCTCGAAGCGGATGGGCTTCTCCAGGATCTCGCTGTGGAAGCCGCCCCAGTCCTGGATGCTCTCGAGGATCAGGAAGTTCGGGCAGGTGGCGGCGAGCTGGATATTGGCGGCACCCACCACCGGGCCGCAATAGAGGTGCGGGGCGATCTGGGCGTAGTGGACCTCGGCGAGGCCGGCGATCTTCTTCGCTTCGAGGAGACCGCCGCAGCGGCCGAGATTGACCTGGATGATCGAGGCGGCGCCGAGGGCCAGCACGCGGGCCAGCTCGTACTTGGTGGCGAGCCGTTCGCCCGTGGCGACCGGGATCGAGGTGGCGCGGGCGACCTTGGCCATCTCCTCGGGCATCTCCGGCGGCGTCGGCTCCTCGAACCACAAGGGGTCGGAGGGCTCGAGCCTTCTCGCCATGCGGATGGCGCCGGATGCCGTGAACTGGCCGTGCGTGCCGAAGAGGAGGTCGGCCCGGTCGCCCACCGCGTCCCGCAGGGTCCGGCAGAACCGCTCGGCGCGCTCGAGCTGGATACGCGACGGCTGGCGCGGGTCGAAGGCGGAATAGGCGCCCGCCGGGTCGAACTTCACGCCGGTGAAGCCCTGCGCGACAGCGGCGGCGGCGGCCTCGGCCGAGCGGTCGGCGTCGTGGTAGAAGTCCGGGCCTTCGCCGGGCCGCGGGTAGAGGTAGGTGTAGGCCCTGAGGCGCTCGTGGACCCGGCCGCCCAGCAGTGCCCAGACGGGCTTGCCGGCCGCCTTGCCGGTGATGTCCCACATCGCCATCTCGAGGCCCGAGAGGATGGCTACAAGCGTGATGTCGGGACGCTGGCCGTAGCCCGCGGAATAGACCCGGCGCCAGATCGTCTCGATCGAGGCCGGGTCGGCGCCGACGACGAAGCGCGCCGCCGTGTCCTCGATCATGGCGGCCACGACATGCGGGCCGAAGGTGGCGCAGTAGACCTCGCCCCAGCCGGTGACGCCGTCATTGGTGGTGAGCTTGACGAAGATGAAGTAGCGGCCGCCGAAGCCGGGAGGCGGGTTGTCGACGACGAAGACCTCGCAGTCCTGAATGTGCATGCCGGGCGTCCCTCCGCTCGTTCCCCGACAACGGGCTTTCCAGCCGCCGCCGTTGCCGCCATGCTCTAGCCCATGACGGCACCTGCGACCATGGACGAACGGCTCGGCCGGGTCGTCGGTATCCTCAAGCGCTTTCCCGAAGTGCACCGGGTGATCCTTTTCGGCTCGCGCGCAATCGGCGACTGGGACGAGCGCTCGGATATCGACCTCGCCGTCTCGGCGCCCGGGATCGACTTCAGAAGCTGGGCCGAGATCGCGGCTGAGGTGGACGAAGCGCCGACGCTCTTGCGGATCGACCTGGTGTGGCTCGAGGATGCGAGCGAAGCATTTGCCTTGGAGATCGGACGTACCGGAAAGGTGATCTTTGAACGAGCTTAGCGAAGTGAAAGGTTCGGAGAACACACGACGAGCGCCGCCTTCTTCGAGAGAGGCATTGGCCACAGTGCTCCTGGTATCGGCTTCGAGGGAGCCAAATCTGCACGAGCTTCTTGCATCCTCACCGTTGGCTGAACTCGCGTTTGGCCAGACTGGCCTACCCATGCCGGTGCGCAACGTCGTGCTCTAACCTGCCTACCGTTTCGCAAGCGTCGCGTTGGCGCGCCAGCTTTGCTAGAGGTACGGCGTCCTGAAGCCGAGGTGATTCCCATGCTGGCTGCCGTCTGTCGTGCGTTCGGCGCTCCGCTCGTGGTCGAGGAGGTGGCGCTGGCGGCGCCCGGGCCAGGGGAGGTGGAGGTCAGGCTCGGGGCCTGTGCGATCTGCCACAGCGACATCCACTTCATGGACGGGGCCTGGGGCGGAGCGCTGCCGGCCGTGTTCGGGCACGAGGCGGCGGGCGTGGTGGCCGCCGTCGGGCCGGGGGTCACCGGCCTCGTGCCGGGCGATCATGTGGTGGTGACGCTGATCCGGGCCTGTGGCGGTTGCTTCCATTGCGCGCGGGGCGAACTCGTGGCCTGCGAGGCCGAGTTCGCTCTCGATGCGCGCTCGCCCCTCGCGGACGCGGGTGGCGCCGCCCTGCACCAGGGGATGCGGACGGGGGCCTTTGCCGAGCGGGTGGTGGTCGAGCGCTCGCAGGTAGTGCGGGTCGACACCGACATCCCACTCGACGTGGCGTCGCTGCTGGCCTGCGGGGTGATCACCGGGGTGGGCGCGGTCATCAACACGGCAGCCGTGCCGCCCGGTGCGAGCGTCGTCGTGATCGGCGCCGGCGGGGTCGGGCTGAACACGGTGCAGGGGGCCCGGATCGTCGGGGCGGAGCGGATCATCGCGCTCGACCCGGTGGCGGAGAAGCGCGACGCGGCGCTGGCCTTCGGCGCCACCGACGCCCTCGACCCCCTGTCCGCCGATCCGGGCCCGGGTGTTCGCGCCCTCACCGGCGGGCGCGGGGCGGATTTCGTCTTCGTCTCGGTCGGGGCGAAGACCGCGATCGAGCAGGGGCTCGCCCTCTTGCGCAAGGGCGGCAGCCTCGTCATCGTCGGCATGCCGGCCTCGGGTGTCACGATCGACCTCGACCCGACGACGCTCGCCGCCTACGGTCAGCGGGTGCTGGGCTCGAAGATGGGCAGCGCCCGGATCGCCGTGGATATTCCCTATCTCGTGGGACTCTACCGGCAGGGACGGCTCGAGCTCGACGCCCTCGTCTCCGGCCGCTACCCGCTGGCGGCCATCAACGACGCCATCGCCTCGTCCAGGAGCGGGCGGGCCTTGCGCAATGTGATCGTCTTCTGAAGCCTTCGGAGAGCCCATGTCGGAAATCAAGGGTGCGATCGTCCCGGTGACGCCGCTCATGCAGAACTGCAGCGTCTTCTGGGACGACGCGGCGAAGCGGGCGACCGTCATCGACCCGGGCGGCGACGCGCCGCGCATCATGGAGCTGGTCGAGACGCAGGACCTGACGGTCGAGCAGATCCTGCTGACCCACGGGCATTTCGACCATGCCGGCGGCGTGGTGGCGCTGAACCGGCTGATCGTGGAGAAGCAGGGTGCGGCGGTGCCGGTGCGGGGGCCGCACGAGAAGGACGCCTTCCTGCTCGAGGCGCTGGCCCGGGACGGGGCCGCCTACGGCATTCCCGAGGCCCAGCCCTTCACCCCGGACGAGTGGCTCGACGAGGGCGGCACCGTCCGCATCGCCGGGCGGGACTTCGCCATCTATCACTGCCCCGGCCATTCACCGGGCAGCCTCGTCTACGTCGATGCCGGCGCCCGTTTCGCCATTGTTGGCGACGTCCTCTTCCAGGGCTCGATCGGCCGCACCGACTTCCCCTATGGCGACCATGACGCCCTGATCAGTGCGATCCGCACCAAGCTCTTGCCGCTCGGCGACGACATCAGCTTCATCTGCGGGCACGGCCCGGGCTCGAGCTTCGGCGCCGAGCGGCGGAGCAACCCCTATGCCGGCGACGGCGCCGCGTAGACGTCGATCCTCACGTCTCGCCCATAACGCCGCGGAGCTCGTCGAGCAGGGCTGCGACGGTCAGGTTGCGCGCCGTCAGGTAGGCGGGGTCGAGCACCACCGTCGTCACCCGCGCGGGTCCTGACGGGCGCCTGAGGGGGTGGCCCTGTTCCAGCGCCTCGGGGGGCTCGCGCAGGAGATGGCCGAAGCGCCGGCGCAGCTCGGCCGCCGATTCCGGCCCGATCGAGAGCAGCCGGACCTCCTGGTGCTGCTCCAGGGCGAGGCGGGCGGCGACGTCGAGCGTGTCGGCGGTGCCGGCATGGACGACGAGGAGCGCGCCGCGCCGCCGGCGGCCGAAGACGGTGAGGGCGGCACAGCCGGTCCAATGACCGGCCGGGCTGCCGTCGGCGAGCTCGGCGGCGATGCCGTACCGGGCGGCCAGACCCTGCAGCACACCCTGGAGCCTGGCGCGGCGGGCGCGCACGAGGCGGCGTGCGGCGGTGGTGTCGAACGTGCCGACCGTGCCGCCCCAGGCGACCAGCCTGACGCAGTCGAGGGCGGCGGCGCTGACCAGGGCTTCGTCGTCGGTGAGGAGGACGCGGAGCGCCTTGCCGGAAGCGGCGGCGAGGCGGGCGGCGCGGTCCAGGGGTGCCTGCCAGTCGGCGTCGCCGTTCAGGATGACGATAACGGTGCGTGCCGTGGTCAGGGTGGCGGAGGT
The DNA here is from genome assembly GCA_964528705.1 of uncultured Geminicoccaceae bacterium. Taxonomy (GTDB): domain Bacteria; phylum Pseudomonadota; class Alphaproteobacteria; order Geminicoccales; family Geminicoccaceae; genus SLRI01. Next base: position 3,303 of record CAZGUW010000058.1, on the reverse strand, counting down.
GGTCGTGCTCACGCCTCGTCCTCCGCAGAACCAGGTTTCTCGTTCCTGTCGCCCGTCTTGCCGAAGCGGCGCTGCGCCTCGGCGAAGGCGCGCAGCCGCGATTCGATCCGGCCGTATAGCGAGTCCGACGGGAAGTGGCCGTCGGCGCCGCGGCTGCCGACCTCGACACCGGTCAGGAGCGCTATTCCTTCCTCGATCCTCCGGATGGGGTAGATGGCGAAACGGCCCGCCGCCACGGCCTCGAGCACGCGGGGGGCGAGCATGAGGTGGCGGGTGTTGGTGGCCGGAATGAGCACGCCCTGCCGGCCCGTCAGGCCGCGGGCGGCGCAGACGTCGAAGAAGCCCTCGATCTTCTCGTTGACCCCGCCGATCGCCTGGACCTCGCCCTTCTGGTTGACCGAGCCCGTGACGGCGAGGCCCTGGCGGATGGGCGCTTCGGCCAGGGCCGAGAGGAGCGCGTAGAGCTCGGTCGAGGAGGCGCTGTCGCCGTCGACTCCGCCATAGGACTGCTCGAAGACGAGGGACGCCGAAAGGGCGAGCGGGAAGTCCGGGGCGAAGGTGGCGGCGAGATAGCCCTGCAGGATGAGCACGCCCTTGGCGTGCAGGGGGCCGCCGAGCTTGGCCTCGCGCTCGATGTCGACCACCCGGCCGGCGCCCATGCGGACGATCGCGGTGATCCGGCTCGGCCGGCCGAAGGCGAAACCGCCGAGCTGGAGGACGGCGAGACCGTTGATGACGCCGACTTCCTCGCCGTCGGTGGCGATGCTGACCGTGCCCTCGTCGATCCGTTCGAGCGTGCGGTCACGCAGTCGGGCGAGGCGCCGCTCGCGCGCCTCGATGGCGGCGTGGACATGGTCGCCGCCGATGGTGGACGCACCTGCCTGGCCGGCGATGTGGTCGGCCTCGCGGAGCAGGTCGACGATGCTGTCGATATCGGCCGAGAGCCGCTCGACGTCGCCGGCCCGGCGGAGCGCGTCCTCGAGGCAGGCGGCGATGGCGGCGGGCTCCAGCGGGCGGAAGCCCTGGGCCGCGGCGAGCCCGGCGACCTGCCGGCCGAATGCCTCGATGCCTGCATCGGCGGTCTCGATCTCGTCATCGAAGTCGGCGACGATCTTGAAGAGGTCCGGGAACTCGGGGTCGAGCTGGCTGAGCAGGTAGTAGAGCTGGCGGTCGCCGAGCAGAGCCACCTTGACGTCGAGCGGCACCGGCTCCGGCTCGAGCGTCTGGGTGGCGAGCACACCCATGGCGGCCAAGGGTGATTCGATCCTGAGCTCGCGCGCGAGCAGGGCGCGCTTCAGGCCCTCATAGGCCAGGGGTCGTTGCAGCAGCTTCTGCGCGTCGAGATAGAGGAAGCCGCCATTGGCGCAGTGCAGGGCGCCGGGGCGGACCATCAGGAAGTCGGTGGTGAGCGTGCCCATCTCGGCCCGCTGCTCGATCCGGCCGAGCAGGCGCTCGAAGACGGGCTGGTCCTCGTAGCAGACGGGCGCGTGGGTGGCGGTCTCGCGATCGATCAGGAGGTTGACGCGGTAGCGGCGAAAGGGCGGCGGCAGCTCCTCGATGCTGGCGCTGTGCGGCTGCTGCTCCTGCGCCTCGGCGTAGCCGAGGAAGACGCCGATATGGCCGCGCACGTCGGCCTCGACGGCGTCGAGATAGGCGGTGATGGCGGGCTCGTCCCGATAAGCCTCGCGCAGCCTGGCGATCAGGTGGCCGACCGCCAGGGCCGCGGTCTCGTCGTTCAGGGCGCGAAGCTTGGCGCGGGTCTCCTGCATCCAGCCGGGGGCCGCGGCGAGGGCGGCCTGCAGACGCTTCTGCAGCTCCTCGATGGTCTGGGCGATGGCCTTGCGCTCGTCCTCGGGCAATTGCTGGAAGGCGTCGGGCTCCATCACCTTGCCGTCGCGGATGGGGGCGAAGAGGAAGCCGGTGGGTGCCCGCATAAGGGCGATGTCGCGGCTGCGGGCCTCCTTCTCGACCGCCTCGACCACCTCCTCCTGCCGCTCCTTGAACTCCTCCTCGATCACCTGGCGGCGGGTGCGGTGCTCCTCGTTCTGGAAGGCGGCCTTGAGCGCGTCGGCGAGGTCCTCGACGAGGCGCTCCATATCCGCGGCGAGCCGGCGACCGAGTCCCTGGCGGAGCTGCAGCGCATGCGGCGCGCGCGGATCCTTGAAGTTGCTGACATAGCAGAGGTCGGTGCCGGGCGGCCGGGCGGCGGCGACCCGCTCGATCGCCCGCTCCAGAGTCCGCCGGCGACCGGTGCCGCGACTGCCCATGAGGAAGAGATGACCGCCGGCCATGGGCAGGGCCAGTGCCAGCTCGATCGCCTCCTTGGCCCGGTCATGGCCGATCAGCCCGTCGAGATCGCCCTGGCCGGTGCCGGCGAACGTGGCGGGGTCGACCCGCCGCCGCAACGCCTCGACCGCCAGAGCCTGCGGAGCACCCTCCACCATGCGCCGATCCCCCGATGCGATTCCCGATGCCAGCCTAGAGGAGGCGTGGCGCCTCGCCTAGCGCAAGCGGCGGAGCAGCACGTAGAGGGCGCCGGCGCCGCCGTGGTGGCGCTGGGCCGGGGCGTGGGCGATGACACGTTGGGCGTTGGACGGCTCGGCCAGCCAGCGGGGCGTCATGGTGCGCAGGATGCCGCCGGTGCTGCGCTGGCCGATGCCGGTGATGACGAGGATGCAGCGTGACCCGCGGCGCTGGTGATGGGCGAGGAAGAAGCCGAGATGGCGGTGCGCCTCGTCCTGGGTCATGCCGTGCAGGTCGAGCCGGGCATCGATCGGGACGAGGCCGCGGCCGAGCCGCTGCAGGGTCCGGCGGTCGATGCCGTGGTTGACATGCGGCAACCGCGGCGGCGGCGGCGGCGGGGCGACCGGCACGACGGGGCGGGTTGTTGCCGGCGGCGGGCCCGGCGGTGCTGGTTGGATTTCCGGTGGCGCCGGCGGTGTCGTGGGGCCGGCCCGGCCGATCGGCGTGGTGTCGCGCGTGATGTGCCGCCAGAGCGCCAGCTCCTCGGCGGTGGGCTGGCGGCTCCGGTCGCGGCTCACGCCGGCTGGCCGGCCGGGCTCTCCGGATCGACCAGGACGACGAGGAGTCGCTTCGGCCCGTGCGCGCCGAGCTCGAGCTTCTGGGCGATGTCGCCGGTGCGCGACGGGCCGGTGATGAAGTTGAGCGAGCGGGGCAGGTCCGTCGCGTCCTCGCGGTAGAGGGCGATCGCCTGCTCGTAGGCGCCGACGATCCGGTCGGTCGGCAGGACGACGATGCAGGTCTCCGGCAGGTAGGCGAGGAGCGTCGGCCGCTCGGCCGCGG
>CAZGUW010000057.1:0-20468 GCA_964528705.1 uncultured Geminicoccaceae bacterium | reverse complement strand
CTCGACCGCTTCGGCGAAGGAGCGGCCGCGGTCGAGCTCGAGGTTCCAGGCGGGCGTGCAGACGGTCGAAAGGAACCGCTCCATCACCGCCTCGTCGGCGATCATCTTGCGGTACAGGCGCCGCGGGTTCCAGTCGATCAAAACGCCGCCGAGGTCGAAGAGGACGAGCTCGGGCGAGGGCACGGTTGCGGGCATGGGGCAGTCACTTTCCTGCGCGGTCGAGGCGGCCGGATCTCCGGCAGGCCCCGGCAGCGAGGGTGAGGCCCCGGCTGACCGGGCGAGTGCCGGATCGGCGGCGCGGAGAATGCCCGCAGGACGGCTGTCGGTCGAGCCCTTCCGGCGATTCGGCACACCCCCTCTCTCAGCCCGCGCCCAATGCTCGATGTAGGAAATATAACCTAGATTGGGCGTGATGGCAAGACCGGGGCCCGGGTTGGTTCGGCAAAATCCGCTTCCCGGGTTCGCTCGCCCCATGCCGGGATCGCGATGAACCGGGCAAAACGCTTCAGTTACAAAAGGTTGATCGCTGCCGGGTTCGTTTGCGGTCGCTCGGGTTCGTTCGTCGAAAAGCCGGGTTCGTTGGTCGAATCCGTGGGTTCGATCGTCGATTCGGCGGGTTCGTTCGTCGCCGCCTGTCGCATATAGCGCGACAATTGGGGGTGATTGTCGCGTATAATGCGACATCACGATTGCTTAGGTCGCGTATAGTGCGACAGTTCGGGGGGTGCTGTCGCGTTATATGCGACAACCCGAGCCCGACTGTCGCGTTATACGCGACACCCCGAACGGCATGACGGTCCGCGGCCGGCCGGATGGGCCGCCGGCGCGGTCGGAGCGGATGCAGCCATAAGCAATCGTGATGGGCCTCGGGCGAGAGGGCCGCTCGTGCCGGTTGCGGCCCGACGGTCGCTTGACCTCGCGGCGGTGGCCGCCATGTTTCGCCCATGGAATGGAGCCGGCGGAAGATCCTGACTTGTGGCGGCGCGCTGGCCGCGGGCGTCGCGCGACCGCCCTTCGCCGCGGCGGCGATCGACCCGGCCACGCTTCTGGAACGCGCCCGCGCACTGCCGCGGCTGCAGACGCTTATCGTCGGGCAGGGGAGCGAAATCGTCCTCAAGGAGACGTTCCGCGGCCCGGCGGCGGACCGGCCGGTCAACATCAAGTCGCTGGCGAAGACGGTGATCGCCACGCTGGTCGGCTGCGCCATCGACCGGGGCGTGCTCGAGGGGCCGGACCAGCGGATCACGAGCGTGCTCGGCCCGCTGGTGCCGGCCGACGCCGATCCGCGCCTCGAGGAGGTCACGATCGGCAACCTGCTCTCGATGCAGGCCGGGCTCGAGCGCACCTCGGGTGCCAATTACGGCGCCTGGGTGACGAGCCCCAACTGGGTGGCCTATGCGCTGAGCCGCCCGTTCGTCGCCGCGCCCGGCGGCCGCATGCTCTACTCGACCGGCAGCTCGCATTTGCTCTCGGCGATCCTCACCCGGGCCACCGGCGAGAGCACGCTCGGCCTCGCCCGCGCCTGGCTCGGCGAGCCGCTCGACATCGAGATCCCGCCCTGGGACCGGGACCCGCAGGGCATCTATTTCGGCGGCAACAACATGCTGCTCTCGCCGGAGGCGATCTTCCGCTTCGGCCGGATGATCAATGGCGGCGGCAGGCTCGACGGGCGGCGTATCGTCGCCTCGAGCTGGATCGAGACCTCCTGGCAGCCGCGCACAGCGTCGCGCTGGACCGGGCACCGCTACGGCTATGGCTGGTTCATGACCGAGACGGCAGGCCACCGCCACTATTACGGCTGGGGCTATGGCGGGCAGATGCTGCACGTCGTGCCGAGCCTGGACCTCGTGATCGCCATCACCTCCGACCCGACGGTGCGCTCGCGCGAGGAAGGGCACATGGCCGGGCTGCGGGGCCTGGTGGCGGCGGCGATCGCGGCGGCGTGAGGCCGGCGGCGCTGCGCAGCAGGGCAGGAGCGTCGGCGGTCTCGCGGGGCCGGAGTGGCCCGACCCTTTTTCGGCCCTCGGGAAGAGACGTGCCGGGGGCCGGAGCCGCACGGAGCGTTTGCCCGCGCGTCGAAATCCGCCAATGAAATCCGCCAACAGATGTGGCGGGCGCAGGTGATCCGGGGGGTGTGCCGGCTCGGCATGGATTCCGGTCCTGCATTCAGGCTTCAACCCGGCGGATGCCGATGTCGAACTTCTACGGTCGTGTCTGGTGGCGCATGCATGCCGGCCGCCGCGGCTACAACACGTTCCTGGACCGGTTCCTGAGCGATTCGAGCATCGACTGGAACGACCAGATCAAGTTCATGAACCAGGGCATCCGCTACCTCCAGGCGGCGGCCAAGGTCATCGGCCGGTTCAACACGGCGCAGGCCGCCGTCGTCTACGGCAACGCGACGGCGCTGCGCGATTTCGCCATGTCGGTGCTGAGCGACCCGACCGCCAGCCCGGAGGCGCGGCGCACGGCGAACCGGCTGCATTTCGAGGCGATGCAGCTGATGATCGAGGTCGAGAACCGCCCCGACTGGAAGGAGATCGCCGAGATCGTGGGGAAGAAGCTCGACGATCTCCTCGGCGAGTACTACCCGCCGATCATCGAGGACATCGAGAAGGAGCGCCTGCCGCGGTAGGCCGGCCGGCGGACGCCTCGGGGGCCGAGTAGACCGGGGGGCCACCCCCTGGTCCCCGGCCGCCGGGGGTGGGCAAGGAAGCCGCTCCGATTCCGGTCCTAAAGGTTCCTGACCCCATTGGCCTCAGATTGCCAATCTTGACTTTTTGCGTTCTGTGAGCATTATCTTGCGCAACGGACTGGGGGATGTTCCCGGTCGGCGGCAGGCTCCGGGGCTTCTCGGGGCCTTTCGCTTTTTCAGGGGAAAGTTTTGAGTCCCCATCCCTTCACCCCGCCGGCAGGGCTGCGCCGCAGCTTGCGTTCGATGATGTCCCAGGCCCGGTTGGGCTGGTCTGGATCGAGCACGTGGCGGCCGATCGGTCGGGCGGTCAGATCGGCTAACTGTAGTCCCGCCGAGTTGGTCTTCTTGTCGGCGAAGACGATCTCGAAGTTCGGCATCCTGCCCACGTAGTTGGCGCCGTCGCGGATGCGCCGGAAGGCCAGCTCCAGCTCGTCGTCCTCGCGCTTGCCGCGCCGTTCGAGGACGATGTGGGTCAACATTTCATGCTGGCCGCGCTCAATCAGGAAGCGATAGGCGCGCTCCATGCAAAACGTCAGCGCCATCTCGTAGGGATTGGCGGGCAAGGCGTATCGATTGGACAGATGCCGTTTGTGAATGGCTGCCGCAACTATGGTGAAATCCGCCTGCTCGATCAGGTCGTTCAGGCCGGCCATGAAGGCGTCGCGCTTCTCCCGGTTCTGCAGGAAGGCGAAGGGCGGTTTCTGCTTGCGGATCTCGTGCTCGTGCAGAACCACGATGTCATGCCCGAAATGGGCGAACTTGAACGCCTGCACCCGTGGTGCAACGACGTTGGCGTAATGGTCCTTATGAAAGATGCAGAAATCGAGCACGAAGACGGGGTAGTCGCGGTCGATGGAGGCAAGGCCATGGTCCCCGCTCTCGTCGACGTAAATGACGTAGTCGCTGTAGTTCATGAGGCGGTGGCCGGATATTAGCTCGATCTCATGCCCGGAATTCTAGAGAGTAATGATCGGGCCGTCAGGAAAAAGGGAGGTGTCCCGGTTCGTCCAGGGGGGCACCCCCTGGTCCCCAGCCGCCGGGGGCGGGGGAGCACGGAAGCCGTTCTGATTTTGGTCCTAAAGGCTCCTGACCCCCTTTTTCCCGGCCCCCTTTTGTCCTCTCGGTTCGGTGCTCATTTGGACATCGCCGTCTCGATTCGTTCAAGGTCTTCGACAATCATTTCGCACAGGTACTTGAAATGATCGCCATATGTCCCGTGAGTTGCGATCGCCTCTTGAGCAATGGCCTTTCCCTCTGAACCGCCAGCGTGACCCTTCGCCTTTGATCGTATATGTTGTACCATACGTAGTCCCTTTAGTGCACCTGGGCAATCAGTTGGATTGTTTGCTGCAACGATCTTTTCTAAAAGAACGATACTTTTTTCTTGAGAAGTATAAGCAACTTGTCGATCTTCGAGTATTGTGCGAAGAAATTTGAGCTCAAAGCCCTCCACAACAAGTTTTGAAAGGTCCATGATTGCCTCTGCCCACTCATCCTTGCTGGATGAAATCGGCGTATTGGCACGATCTAGTAGGTCTTCGTCTCGGAGAGTCCACCATCTGCTTCGACTAGATTGCCAGCGACGGAGGATAGAGAGCGTGGCGGTGCGCGGGTGGGGGAAGCTGACGAACTTCCCCTCGAAATCATTGACGAGGGCTCGCTTGGAGATGGGCGCCTTGGGGGCCTCGTTGAATGATTTCCAATGAAGCTGCTCACTGTATGGCAGGTTCCGAAGGTAACAGATGTAGGCGAACACCTGCCCCGCGTCATTTACATCGTAACCCCGCAGTACCCACGATGCGCGGCATTGGATTTCTCGGTCACCGAGCTTGTATTTCTCCCGATCGGTCTTATATCTTGACAAGATCTCCGGCCGAAAGAAAGCAGGGGAAAGCTCAAACGGCAAATCATTCGAATGCGCTACAAAATAGTTTGTCGTAGCCGAAGGGTCTGTTGATATGGGCGAGATTTTTTCGTTTCGCCAGTCGTGAGCGATGAAGGTGGCATATTCACGTGTGGTCTTGCCGTACAGTCTCTCAAAAGGGCCATTATTCGTGCAATGGGTAATGGCTGGTCGAATAATTTGTATGCCTCGGGTGTAAGCCGATGTGCCCGATATCTTTTGGCGATAGAGAAATTCGCTTGATTTCCGAATCGTCATTTCAGGATCATCTGTCCATCCGCCAAATTGTAAATGTCGGGAAAGTGTGAAATCAAACATGCGCACTAGGGCATAACCGGCAATATTTAGATAATCATCGATTTCGGGTCGAGTGAAGGTTACAAGCCCAACTCCATGGGATTCCCTATCAAGGGTGATTGAAACTATGTCAGAGAGGTCGCCATTGCCATCAAACCGACAATACGCTTTGCGCTCTGGTCGCCAGTGAATGCCGGTTAGGTGCGTGTACTCTTGGTTGACTTCGACATAATCTCGTTCGGTGCCAGACCAGCCATCGAACGTTCGGCAGAATATGAGATCGACCCCGGCGTTCAGGGCCGGTGTTCCGCGGTCGTACCGTCCTCGATCGATCCACATTCTGCCGTCTTCCGCGCCTGATACATAGCTAGCAATGCTCGTGTACGGGTTAGCGCTCCAGTGTAGCAACGCTTCCGGGTCTTCCAATTCGAGTATGTCAATTGGAACCGCGATGGAGTGCACAAAGCTATATGGTCCTGAGGCGTAGACGATCAGCTCTTCGCTCTTTGCATTCGTTTCCAGGTAGTCGAGATGGCGTCCCGCACGAAGCCACTCGTCAAATGCATCAAGGTCGTCAGGCACTTGATCAGAGGCCAGAATTGCTCCAGCGATTTTCTTATGGGCATAGGACGTTATGCTTGTCTCCTTTCAGAATTCTTGGCTACCGGGGTTGGTCGTCGGTAAAGGGCACGGCCTTGCCGCCCTCTTTTACTAGCACTCCATCCGCATCACTGCCAAGTGCCGGACGGGAGGCGTGCTGACTGTGTGAGAACTAAACTTCGCTGGTTCTGCGATCGTCGACGCGGACGTCCGCTCCTCACAAAAACTGTGCATACTGTTCCGTCGGCATCGCGCGCCGCCCCCGAGCACCCGACGGCCGAGTCGGAGACGAGGAGGGCGAGGCGAGCCGCGCGGAGCGTAGCAGCGCTACGTGAGCACGGATCGACCGAAGCGCCGACGAAGTATGCGACCGGCCGACGGGTGCTCAGCGCTGAATCAAACCCCAGCGGACGATGGTCGCCTTCTCGAGGGGGACGAAGAGGAGGCGGTCGAGGATGAGCCAGAGGATGCCGATGAGGATCATGCCGAGGATGACGGTCTCGGTCTGGTACCACTGGACCGCCTCGATGCTCATGTAGCCGAGGCCGTTGGTGCCGGCGATCATCTCGCCGGCGACCAGCGCGCGCCAGCCATAGGCCATGGAGGTTCTGAGGCCGAGGATGATCTGGACGAGGGCGCCGGGGAGGATGAGCTCGGTGAAGATCTGGATGCCCTTGCCGCCGTGGCTGCGGACGGCGCGGTAGAGGGTGTTCGGGATCGATTCGACGCCGACGACGGTATTGTAGATGCCGGCGAAGAAGATGGTGTTGGCGATGACGAAGACGACGGCGCCCTGGCCGATGCCGAACCAGATGATGGCCAGCGGCACCCAGGCGATGCCGGCGATGGACTGGAGGAAGGTGAGGACGGGGCGGAGCGTGTCGGCGACGTGGCGGTTGAGTGCTATGGCGATGCCCATGGGGATAGCGACGCCGTTGCCGATGACGAAGCCGATGGCGAGGCGCTGCAGGCTGGCCAGGGTGTTCGCCAGGAGCGAGCCGTCCTCGATCGAGCTTATGGCGCGGTCGATGACGGTGCCGAGGGAAGGCAGCATGTAGCTCGGGTATTCGAGCAGATGCGGCAGCAGGAACCAGGCGACGAGGATCAGGGCGAAGGGCAGGGTGCCAATTGCGATGTCGTGCAGACGGGGGGCGAGGCGGCTCATTCGCGATCCTCCGCCGTCGTCACCTGGCCCCAGCGCTCGATGGTGACGCGCTCGATGGGCTTGAGGTAGCAGCGGTCGAGGAAGAGCCAGAGCAGGCCCATGACGATCATGCCGACGATGGTGCGCGCCGTCTGCTGGGTCGAGGCGCCCTCGAAGATGAGGTAGCCGATGCCGGTCTTGGCGGCGATGATCTCGGCGAAGATGAGGCCGCGAAAGGCGAAGCCGGCACCGACCCGAAGCCCGGTGATGATGTTGGGCAGGGCCGACGGCAGGATGACGTCCCTGATGAGCTGCAGGCGGGTGGCACCCAGCGACCTTGCGGCGTTGAGGTAGACCTGGGGGACGGTGCGGACGCCCAGGAGCGTGTTGTAGAGGAGCGGGAAGAGGACGACGTAGACGAGGGCGATCAGGATCGTCTTGAAGCCGTAGCCGAACCAGATGACGAAGATCGGGATCCAGGCGACCTCGACGATGGCGAAGAGGAAGTTGATGAGCGGGGTCAGGATGCGGGATGCCGTGGCCGAGAGGCCGATCAGCAGACCGGCAGCGATGCCGAGCACGATGCCGAGGCCGACGCCCAGGAGGTAGCGGTAGAGGCTGTCGACCAGGTAGACGGGCAGGATGCCCTTTACCATGAGCTCGACGAAGGCGTGCCAGACGTCGACGGGCGAGGGGTAGAAATAGGGCTCGAGCCCGACCAGCGGCACCGAGGCCTGCCAGAGGGCGACGAGGACGAGCACGCCGGCGGCGCCCTTGAGGAACCGCTCGGTGGCGGGCGTCATGAAGCCGGAATTCATGGACTCAGATCCCGTCCCAGGGGCGGATGTCGGTGATCCAGTAATTGCGCGCGATGGTCCGGGCGGCCTCGGGATCGACGTCCATGAGGAAGACCGAGCGATCCTCGACCCGGATCAGCCGGCCGATATCCTGCAGCCGGGTCATGTGGAAGGCTTCGGGGCGAAAGCGCAGCTCGACCTCGAGCGGGGCGGCGCTGCCGTCGGCCGGCAGCTCGTCCGGGGTCAGCCGGGCGGCACCGCCGGCATCGAGCCAGGCACTGTAGGCGAGCCAGAGCACGGCGAGGGCCAGCGTCGCCGCCACCGGGGGGAAGCGGAGGAGGTGGAGGAGGGGCTTCATGCCGCGACCGGCTGGCCCCGCACCTGGACGAGCACCTCGTCGCGCAGCCGGATGAACTCCGGGTCCTGGTTCATTTCCTGCCAGTTGCGGCGGGCGCGCGGGATGGGCACGTCGACGATGGACTTGATGCGGCCGGGGCCGGGCGTGAGGACGACGACGCGGTCGCCGAGGAAGACGGCCTCCTCGACGCTGTGGGTGACGAAGAGGACGGTGAGCCGGGCCTGCTCCCAGACGCGGACGAGCTCCTCCTGCAGGGTCATGCGGGTCTGCGCGTCGACGGCCGCGAAGGGCTCGTCCATGAGCATGACCTCGGGCGCGTTGGCGAGGGTGCGGGCGACGGCGGCGCGCTGCTTCATGCCGCCCGAGAGCTCGTGCGGGAACTTCTCTTCGGCGTCGGCGAGGTTGGTGATGGCGAGGAAGCGCCGGGCCGTGGCGTAGCGCTCGGCCTTGGGCACGCCCTTGAACTTGAGGCCGAGGGCGACGTTGTCGATCACCCGCTTCCAAGGGAGCAGGGCGTATTCCTGGAAGACCACGCCGCGGTCGGCGCCGGGGCGGGTGATCTCGCGGCCGTCCATGGTGATGTGGCCGCCGGTCGGCTTGAGGAAGCCGGCGATGGCCGAGATGAGGGTGGACTTGCCGCAGCCGGAGGGACCGACGACGACGAGGAACTCCTTGTCCCGGATGTCGAGCGAGATGCTCTCGACCGCGAGATGGCGCGAGCGCCCCTCTTCCTTGACGTACTCGAGCCGGACGGCGTCGAGCCGGATCTTGGTTGCCGTCATCGGTCCCCGCCCGCCGCTCAGAAGCGCTGGTCTTCCGGGATCTCCGGCAGGTCGCTGAAGAACTCGGGGTTGGACTCCAGCGCGTGGAGGTAGAACTGCGGGTCGACGATGTCGGTCGGGTCGACCTCCTTCGCCATGCGGTCGTCGGCGAGGAGCTGCGGGATGGTGTTGGTCCTGTAGCCCTCGAGCGTGTTGAGGGAGGGCCTCGGGTCGTAGACGGAGTGGCGGATGGCGACGGTCATGACGTCCTGCTCGACGCCCTGCATCCAGCGCATGTTGATCTCGGCTGCCGCGTCGTAGTTCTGGCGGACCCACTGCTCGGCCTCGGCGAAGGCCACCATGAAGCGGCGGAGTGCCTCGGCCTTGTCGGCGATCACCTGCTGGGTGGTGAGGATGGTTCCCGGGTCGTAGCACTGGCCGCAGCCGCCGCGCTGGACGAGCACCGCACCGGGGACGCGCAGCGCCGCGGTGGTGCCCCAGGGCTCCCAGATGGCGATGGCGTCGACGTCGCCCTGGCGAAGGGCGGTGACCAGGTCGGCGGGCTTGATGTTGAGGAGGGTGACGTCGTCGACGCCGAGCCCGTGCTCGGGCAGCAGGCCGACGAGGAAGCCCTCGGCACCGGCGCCCCTGGGCGTGCCGATCTTCTTGCCCGCGAGGGAGGCGATGTCGCCCTCGGTGATGCCGGACTCGGCGGAGGCCACGATCGACACGTTCTCGGTGTAGGAGGTCGTGGTCGCGTCGCCGTGCAGGTGGCCGATCAGCATGAGCGGCTGGTCGCGCGAGACGCCGGCGAGGAAGGGGATCGAGCCCATGATGTTGACGTCCTGCGCCCCGTTGAGCAGGCCGTTGATCATCTCGACGCCGGTTTGGTACATGACGATCTTGGCGTCGAGCCCGTGCTTGGCGAAGATGCCCTTCTCGACGCCGACGAAGGCCGGGGCGTGGTCGACGGAGTTGGCGGCGCCGATCTTGAACTCGAGCGCCTGGGCGTTGGCCAGACCTGGCATCAGGCCAAGTGCGACGGCCGTGACGAGCAGCGTTCTTCTCAGCATGTTCAAGCCTCCCTTCAGGCTTTGTTCGGGTCGAAGTCGTCGAGCCGGTTCATGTCCGGCGTCATCGGCCAGCGATACTGGTCCGGTGGTCGCGTGGCGCCCGCCCAGCGGGCGAGCACGTCCTTCTCCCGCCGCCGCTCGCGCATCCGCCGCGCGATGGAATCGGGGTCCCAGTCGGCGAGGAGCTGGCGAAGCAGCTGCTCCCTGACCGCCTGGTGACGGCGGCTCCGGGCGAGGTCGTGCTGCTCCCTCGGGTCGTCCTCGAGGTCGAAGAGCTGCGGCTCGTAGCCGTGATAATAGATCAGCTTGTAGCGGCCGGCACGCAGCATGCGCTGCTGGACGGCCATGCCGCCGGTCCACGGCGGCACGGCGTCGGTGCAGTATTCGGAGAAGGTCGTATCGATCCAGGGCGTCGTCCCGTCCCGGGCGACGTCGAGGAAGCTCGATGCCTGGGCGTTCGGCAGGGGATCGGCGCCCACGGCGTCGAGCATGGTGGCGGTGAGGTCGGTGAGGTTGGTGACGGCGGCGCGGCGCTCGCCCTCGGGCAGCCTGCCGGGCCAGGCGAGGACGCAGGGCACCTTCGCCGATTCGTCGTAGAGCGTGTGCTTCCACCAGAGGCCGCGCTCGCCGATCTGCTCGCCGTGGTCGCTGGCGTAGACGACGAGCGTGTCCTCGGCGAGGCCGGCTGCCTCCAGCGCGCCCAGGACCTCGCCGATCATCCTATCCAGCCGCATGACGAGGCCGTAATAGGCGGTGCGCGCCCGCATGATCTCGTCGTCGGTCCGCTCGTGGAGCTCGCGGTTCTGCCGCCACCAGGCGATCCAGGCGTGCTCCTCGCCGGTGGCGGGCGGGGCGAGGTCGGGCGGGCCGACCCGGCCGTCGAACGGGGCGTAGTCCTCGGCCGTGGCGACGAAGGGGGCGTGCGGCAGGATCCACCCCACCGTCATGGCGAAGGGCTCGGCGTCGCCCTGGCGCTGGCGGCGGCCGAGCTCGTGCAGGTGCTCGACCGCGGCATCGGTCGCGGCCTGGTCCTTGAGCTGGTAGGCCGACTGGCCGCGGCCGGAGCGGATGACGCCGACGCTCCAGGGGTCGTTGGCTCCCTCGAGCACGCCGAGGTCGTGGCGCGGCAGGCCGGCATGGTTGGGGCTGTGGTCGCCGATGAAGCGCTCGACATAGCCGTGCAGCTGGTCGGGGCCCATGAAGTGGGCGCGGCCGGCGAGGGTCGGCCGGTAACCGGCGGCCCCCAGCGCATGCGCGAAGGTGGGGGCCTCGGTCGAGAGATGGTCGTCGTTGGTCCAGCAGGCTTGTGCCGAAGGGTGGCGGGCGGTCAGCATCGACATGCGCGACGGCACGCAGATGGGCGAGGGGCAGTAGCAGTTGTCGAAGGTGACCCCGCGGGCGGCCAGCGCGTCGAGATGGGGGGTGAGCGCCACGCCGTCGCCGTAGCAGCCGGCGACCCGCTGGGCGTGCTGGTCGGAGAAGAGGAAGAGCAGGTTGGGTCGCTTGGTCATGGGGTCCTTCAATCAACGATGCCGATGGCGTGCCGCATGGCGCTGTCGAGATGGGCGTCCATCGCTGCCGCCGCCCGTTCGCCGTCGCGTTGGCGAAGGGCGTCCAGGATGGCGAGGTGCTCGCCGAAGGCGCGGCGCAGGCGGTCGGGGGTGACGGGGTGGACCAGCCGCACGAGCTGGATCTTGTCGAAGGTCTGGCGCGTGGCCTCGGCGAGAAGCTGGTTCTCGAGCGAGACAACGATGGTCTCGTGCAGCCGGCGGTCGAGCAGGATCACCCGGCCGCGCCGCTCGGGCGTGAGCTCCCTCGCGACCTCGGCCTCCAGCGCGCGCACTTCTTCGGTCAGCGTGTCGAGGAGGGCCACCGGCCCGGCCTCGGCGAAGCGGCGGACGGACCAGGTCTCGAGGGCCTTCCTGAGCTCGAAGGACTCCCGGACGAACTGCAGGCTCACCTCGGCGACGGCAATGCCGCGCTGCGGGATGACGCGCACGAGGCCTTCGCTCTCGAGGCGCCGGACGGCGTCGCGGACGGGCGCCAGAGGGAGGCCGAGGAAGAGGGTCAGCTCGCGCTGGCTGAGGAACTGGCCGGGCCTGAGGTCGCCCCGGAAGAGCCGCTCCTTGAAGGCGATGACCGCCTGCTCGCGCAGCATGGGCGCACGGCCGCCGTCGCCGGCGACGGACTCGGCCACAACATGACTCGAAGGGGCGCGGTTTCGCGCTTCGTCCACCTGATTTCCCTGATCTTGCACTGAAATGTTAGGTGGGTGTCAGTGCGGCTGTCAAGGCGAGGCGGCCCGTTTCAGGCGAGGGTCATCAGCCGCCCGAAGGCCGGATCGAGCGGGCCGGTGCCGGCGAGGCGGGCCATTTGCCAGGCGAGGGCCTGGTTGCTGCTGACCACGGGCTTTTCGAGCTCGGCCTCGAGGTCGGCGAGGATGGGGAGCGTGCGCAGGTTGGTGCAGGAGAGGAAGACGGCGTCGACCTCCTCCCGGCGGCCGATGGCCAGCGCCGCCGCGCGGATCGAGGCGGGATCGATGCGGGCGACGCGGGCCTCCTCCTTCTCCTCGAAGGAGCCGAAGGCGGCGATCTCGAGGCCGTTGGCGGTGAGCGCCGCGCGCAGGGCGTTGGAGACCTCGGCGACATAGGGCGAGACCAGGCCGATCCGCCGGCAGCCGAGGACGGCGAAGGCGGCGAGGGTGGCCGAGAGCGGGTCGGTGACGGCGGCGACGCTCGCGGCACCCCGGACGAGGTCGGCGACCCGGGCCGGGCCGATGACGGTGGCGCCGGAGGTGCAGGCATAGCCGATGGCGGCGAAGTCGACCGACGGCGGCAGGAGGGCCGTGGCGGCCGGCAGGGCGGCCTCCATGGCGGCCAGCGTCGCCCCGGTCACGTCGGCGCCGCTCGGGATGCGGGTGACGTAGAGGGCGGTGTCGCCAGCCGGAAAGAGGCGGCGGAAGTCCTGCTCGATCACCTCGTCGGACTGCAGCACGACGAGGCCGATACTGGCGCGGGCGCCGATCGGGCCGGTGAGCTCGTAAGCGAGGCGGGTCATGGGCGTGCCGCTCTCTAGTCCAGCACGGGCAGCTCGGCGGGTGCCCGGCGGGAGAGAAGTTCGGCACCGCTTTCGGTCAGCACGATGTTCTCCTCGTGCACCATGAGCCGGCCGGGCGAGAGTTCCAGCCAGGGCTCGAGGGTCAGCACCATGCCGGCGCGCAGGCGGGTCCGGTCGCCCGGCATGAGGGAGGGCCATTCGGTGAGCTGGGTCCCGAGCCCGTGGCCGAGCCGCCCGCCCGCGCACTTCCAGCCCGAGCGGACGATGACATTCCGCATGGCCGCATCGAGCCGCGCGGCGGTGATGCCGGGGCGGGCGAGGGCGAGGCCGGCCTCGGTGGCGGCGTAAAGGGTCTCGTGGGCGCGGCGGGCGGCGTCGCTGGCTCGGCCGACGGCGAAGTTGCGGTCGAAATCGCAGAAATAACCGGCCTTCACGAGCCCGGTATCGAGCATGAGGAGGTCGCCCGTGACGAGCGGCGCCGGGGTCGCGGGCGAGATGACGTCGGCATAGCCGTCCGGGCCGGCGCCGCCTGCGAGGTAGGGCACCCAATCGGCGCCGGCCTCGAGGCAGGCGATCTGGAAGGCACGGAAGATTTCGTCGAGCGGCTCTCCCGTGCCGGCGAAGGAGGGGACCGCAGCGAAGGCGCTATCGGCGATGAAGCAGGCGGCCCGGATGCGCGCGATCTCGGCCGGCGACTTCACTTCGCGGACCCGGCGGACGACCGCTGTCGCATCGGCGAAGTCCCGGGGATCGACGCGCTCGCGCAGCCGCGCGAAGTCGGCGAGCGGCATGCGGAGATGGGTCTCCGGGCCCATCGGCAGGCCGATCCGGCCCCGTTCCGGCACCAGCTCGCGGAGAGCATCACCCAGCAGCGTCACCCCGTCATCGGCGAGATCGGGCGAGTCCCAGCTGCGGATGTCCTCGATCCAGGTCGTCGCCATCAGAGCGGCGCCGATCGCCGGGACGACGGCGACGGGCTCGCCCAGGGACGGGACCACGACGAACCAGGGCCGCGTCGGGCTTTCCCAGAACCGGGTGAGGAAGCCGCTCACATAGCGGACATCGGGCTCGGTGGTCAGCAGCAGGGCGTCCATACCGGCCTGCTGCATGCCCGCCTGCAGGGCAGTCGTCCGGCTCCGGAATTCCTCCACGTCGAAGGCGGGGAGCGGCGGGCGCATGGCCGCGTCCTCAGCGCAGCGGCTTGCGGCCGCCGGCGGCGGTGATCACGGCGATGATGATGAGGCCGGTGAGCACGTAGCGGATGCCGGCGCCGAGGCCGTAGGTGTTGAGCATGGTGACGATGAGGAAGAGGAAGAGGGCGGCACCCCACAGGCCCGGCAGGTTGGCGAAGCCGCCGGCGACCGAGGTGCCGCCGATCACCACGACGGCGATGGAGGCGAGCAGGTACTCCTCGCCCATGTTGAGCGAGGCGCCGCCCGAGAAGGCGGCGAGCAGGTAGCCGCAGAGCGAGGCGAAAAGCGCGCTCATCACGTAGGTAGCGAGGCGGGTGCGGTCGACGCCGATGCCGGCGAGCCGGGCGGCGCGCTGGTTCTGGCCGATGGCGATGACCGAGCGGCCGTAGATGGTGCGCTCCAGCACGACCGCCATGACAGCCGCCAGGACGATGACGCAGATGGCGAGCACCGGCATGCCGAAGACCCGGGCCGTCGTGAACTCGGCGAGCATCGGCGGCGGCTTGATGCGCAGGCCGCGGCCATAGGCGATGGCGGTCGACTGGATGATGAAGCTCGACGAGAGCGTGGCGATGATCGGCGGGATGCGCAGGGCCCGGATCAGCGCGTAGTTGGCGACGCCGACGGCCAGGCCGCAGCCCATGGCGGCGACGAAGCCGAGCGCTATCAGCGAATCCTGGGTGTCCATCAGCTTGGTCGCGACCGAGCCGGCCAGCGTGATGGTCGCCGGGATCGAGAGATCGACATTGCCGGGGCCGAGGGTGATGACGAACATCTGGCCGATTCCGACGATGACGAAGAAGGTGGCGAAGGTGAAGGCCGCGGTCAGCACGTCCCCCGCACCGCGCCCGGGCGTGAAGGGGATGGTGGCGAGCCAGACCAGGGTGGCGCCGACGAAGGCCCAGAGCCAGGGTTTCTCGAGGAGTCGGGCCAGGGGGCGGGCTGCGTTCACCGCCGCTCCTCTGCCCGGTTGATCAGCGCCCTGAGCGCCAGGACCAGGATCAGGATCGCCCCGGTGGCACCGATCTGCCAGTCCGGCGAGATCCTGAGGAAGGAAAGGAAGGAGCCGGCGAGGGTGAGCGTGATGGCGCCGATGACCGCACCCGCGGGCGAGACCCGGCCGCCGACGAACTCGCAGCCGCCGAGGATGGCGCCGGCGATGGAGAGGAGGGTGTAGCGGGCCGCGATATTGGCGTCGCCCGAGGTGGTGAGGCCGATCAGCGCCATGCCGGCGAGCATGCCGAAGAGCCCGGCAGCCGCGAACATCACGACCTTGATCTTCAGAAGCGACCAGCCGGCCCGGTCGATGGCGCGGGGGTTGCCGCCGGCGCCGCGCAGGATGGAGCCGTAGGCGGTGCGCATGAGGGCGACGTGGACGACGAGGGCGATGACGGTGGCGGCGATGATGGGGAAGGGGACCACCGGCGTGTGCAGCTTCATCAGCCAGCGGATCCACTCGGGCGAGGTGCCGCCGGGCCGGGGGAGGATGAGGACGGCGACGCCGAGCCAGACGAAGCTCATACCGAGGGTGACGACGATGGAGGGCAGGTTGCGGAGATGGATGAGCGCGCCGAGCCCGGCATAGACGAGGATGCCGGCCAGAAGCGCGGCCACGCCGAGGGGCGGGCTGTCGACCAGCCAGGTGGCGGTGACGCAGGCGACGTAGCCGACATAGGCGCCGATCGAGAGGTCGAGCTCGTTGACGCAGAGCACGAACATCTGGGCGATGGTGGCGAGCGCTATCGGGATCGCCAGGTTGAGCATCAGGTTGAGGCCGGTGTAGCTCATGGTGCGCGGCTGCAGCCAGAAGATGGCGGCGAGCAGCAGGGCGAGCGACACGGCCGGCAGGATGGCGCGGAGCGTGCGGGGGGCGAGGAGGGCCTGGCTCACGCCGCCTCGTCCGCGAACGAGGCGTGCAGCACCTGCTCCTCGGTGAGCGTGTCGGCGGCGAGTGACGCGGTGATCCGGCCGTCGCGGAAGACATAGACGTGGTCGCAATGGGCGAGCTCGTCCATCTCAGTCGTGTACCAGACGAAGGTCCGGCCCTTCGCCGCCTCGGCGCGGATGATGGCGTAGACCTCCTGCTTGGTGCCGACGTCGACGCCGCGCATGGGGTCGTCCATGAGCACGATCCTCGCCGTCGAGCCGAGGGCGCGGGCGAAGAGCGCCTTCTGCTGGTTGCCGCCGGAGAGCGAGAGGATGTTGTCGTTCATGTCGGGCGTGCGGATGCCGATCCGCCGCCGCCACTCCTCGGCGAGCTCGGCCTCGGCACCGCGCTCGATCAGCAGGCCGCGCAACATGTCGCGCAGTGAGCCGATGGAGATGTTGGCGGCGATCGACCAGAGGGGGAAGATGCCGTCCGTCTGCCGGTCGCCGGCGACGAGCGCCGAGCGTTTCGGCCCCAGCGCCTCGAAGAGCGCGACCAGCATGTCGGTCTGGCCGTGTCCGGCGAGCCCGGCGAGGCCGACCACCTCGCCCGGAAAGGCCTGGAGCTCCGGGCCCTCGGTCTGGTCTGCCGGGCGTGCGCGGCAGGCGGGCTCGCCCTGGCGCCTCGAGACGAAGCCCGCGGCCTCGCCGGGGGCGGCCTCGGCGACGCTGCCCATGGCGGCGACCAGGCTTTCCCGGCTGAATTCGCTGGCCGGCCGCGTTTCGACCACCAGGCCGTCGCGCATCACGACGACCCGGTCGGCGGTCTCGAGGATCTCGCCGAGCAGATGCGAGATCAGGATGGTGCTGCCGCCCTCGGCGACGAAGCGGCGGACGAAGGCGAGGAGCTGCTCCGCCACGAGGGCGTCGAGCGAGGAGGTCGGCTCGTCGAGGATGACGAGCCGGACCGGCACGTCGGTGACCGAGAAGGCGCGGGCGATCTCGACCATCTGGCGGCGGGCGATGGAGAGGTCGCCGACCACGGCATCCGGCTTGATGCCGTGCCTCGGAAAGATCCGGTCGAGCACCGCCCCGATGAGCGCGCCGGCGCGCCGCCGCCAGCCGAGGCCCCGGATCGAGGGGTGGAAGACCCGGGCGTTCTCGGCGACGGTGAGGTTCGGGCAGAGCGACAGTTCCTGGAAGACGCAGCGTATGCCGTGGCGCTGCGCCGTCACCACGTCGTAGCCCCGCGTCAGGTCCTCGCCGGCCACGCCGATCCGCCCCCGGTCGGGGGCGAGCGTGCCGGCCAGGACCTGCATCAGCGTCGACTTGCCGGCGCCGTTGTGGCCGACGAGCCCGAGGCAGGTGCCGGCATCGACCGCGAGATCGACGCCGGCCAGGGCCCGGACGGCGCCGAAGCTCCGGGCGACGCCGTCCAGCTCGACGATCGGCGACGTCACCGGTGCCGGCGCCCCGTTGGTTCCGTCACTGACCGCCGGCGGCGATCACCGCCTGCGCGTCCTCGAGCGTGTACTCGACATTGGCGACACCGCCGGGCTCGGTGTTGGCGAGGTTCTCCTCGAGATTGTCCTGGTCGATCCTGAGGAACGGCACGACCAGGTCCTGCGGCACCTCCGCCCCGTCGAGGATCTGCTGCGCCACCCAGAAGGCGAGGGTGGCGACACCCGGGGCAATCGAGACCGACATGGTCTCGTAGCCGTTGGCGTCCTTCTGCTCCTTCCACCAGGTCAGCTCGTCGTGCCGGTTGCCCATGATGATGAGCGGGATGTCGCGGCCGGCGGCGTCGAAGGCCTGGGCGGCGCCGTAGCCGTCGCCGCCCTGGGTGACGATGGCGTCGATCTCGGGCAGGCTCGGCAGGATGCCGGCGACGGCGCGCTGCGCCACGGCCTGGTCCCAGTCGCCATGCACGGAGGAGACGATCTCGAACTGCGGGTTCTCGGCGACGCCCTCGTGGATGCCGTTGGAGATCTCGTCGTCGACGAAGACCCCGGCGAGGCCGCGGATCTCGAGGAGCTTGCCGCCGTCCGGCATTTTCTCGGCGAGGTAGAGGACCTCGTCCTTGCCCATCTGGTGGAAGTCGACGGCGATCCGCCAGGCGCAGGGCTCGGTGACGATGCCGTCGAACGAGACGACGGTGATGCCGGCGTCACAGGCCTCGCGCACGGCGCCGTTCAGCGCATCCGGCGAGGCGGCGTTGAGCACGATGGCGTCGTAGCCCTGGAGCACCAGGTTCTGGATCATGGCCGCCTGCTCGGTGACCTGGTTCTCGGCCGTGGTGAAGGCGTCCGCGGCCGCGACCACGCCATCGGCCACCGCCTGGCTCGTCACCTTGTCCCAGCTCCTGAGCATCGCCTGCCGCCAGGAGTTGCCGGCGTAGTTGTTGGAGAGGGCGATGCGCTTGTCCGAGGTGTCTGCGATGGCCGTGCCACCCGCCAGGGCGATGGCGAGCACCGCCAGCGAGGCACCCTGCAGCATGCGTTTCATGGTTCCTTACCTCCCGGATGTCGTTTCTTTTCGGGACCGATCCCGAAGGTCACGGATTTAGCCGGAACCCTGGGGCGGGGGAAGTCCCGGCCGAAGCCGGCCATGCAGTCCCTGGCAACTCGGGATGGCGGGATTCTTGGGAATCACCACGTCTTGTGGTAGAATAGGTAGAGTCGATAAAGTGGGGGGTGGGCTGCTGATGCCATCGAGCACGGATCGGGACAAGGTCAAGAGAAAGCGCGACGAGCGGATCCAGATCGTGGTGCCGGATCACGCGCCTTGGCCGCCAAAGGGGCCGGAGCCGCAACCCGAGCCTGATCGGCGACCGTTCGAGGAGCAGCCGGAGCGGCGGGAGGAACGGACCTGATCCCGCATCACCTCAATGCCGGAGCACGTTTCGACGACTAGCCTCGATCAGCACGGGCCGGGCGACGCCAATGGCGACGCGGCGGCAGACGACACTGCGGCCCCGCAGCCCGCGGTAGAGATTCCGGCGGCAGGACAGGGCTTGCCCTGGTTCAGCGACGTCGGACTTGTCTATGGCAGCGACAATGCGCCGATCGACGTGGCCCTGCGCCGCGCCAACGAGGGCGACCTGTCGGCGGAAGCCGCGCAGCTTCTCGCCACCATCAATCTCGCCTCGATCCGCGTTCAGATTGCGTTCCGTGATTTCCCGGCGGAGCGGCGGCGGCTCTTCGACGGGCTGAAGGCGATCGCCGACAACGGCCTCGTGGGCCAGCACCCGCATCCGAAGACGGCGCTGATCGACTTCGAGAACTTCAAGATCAGCGTGGCGGCAGCGGCCGACATCATCCGCGGCCGTTTCCTGTCGCAGACGATCGTCGTGAATCTTATCGCGATCGCTGTCGCCCTGTTCCTCCTCGCCATCTGGCTGCCGATGCACGGGCTCGTCTTCACGAACGTCGCAACGGCGCTCGCGACCTGCGATGGCACCGCCGGAGCGCCTTCGGTCTGTGCCGATGCCCCGATCCGGTTGGCACTCGAACTCGCCGGCTGGACGACGTTCGACAACGCTCCCGGCGCCGAGGTGGTCAAAGCCTTCCGGACCGCCTCGAACCTCTCGGGCGCAGCACTCCTCGCCTTCGTCGGCATTGCGCTCGGACTGCTGCTCATCGGTTTTCTGCGAAACCGGCTGATCTCTTATGACAATTTCGACAGCATCTTCCGCTACCGGATGGCGCCGAGCCTCTACCTGCTTTTCATCTCCTGCCTCGGACTTACGGTACTCGCCATTGTCGGCTTCAACATCGTCGTGCTGGGGGTCGGCAACCTCAATCTCAACGACGTCCTAGAGAATCCGGCGATCGGCATCATGATCGGCCTGCTGTGCTCCATCAGCGAACCCTTCGTCTCCGCTCTTGTCGTCCGCCAGCTGCGACCATCCGAGAAGGGCGGAGACTAGCCGCTCACATGGGCTGGTGGGTCGGCTTCAGCATCAGGGCCGGGATGCTCACGTGGGGCGGCTGCTCGAGCATGAAGACGATGGCGCGGGCGACGTCCTCGGGCCTGAGCGGCTGGTCGATGCCCTGCTGCCGCCCCGGGTGCTCGTCGGCCGGCATGTGGGCGAAGATGTCGGTGGCGACGAGGCCGGGCTGGACGTTGGAGATCCTGACATCGGTCTCGGCCAGCTCGATGCGGAGCCCGTGCGCCAGGGCCTCGATGGCGTGCTTGGTGCCGGCATAGGCGCCGATGGTCGGGCGGACCTTGGTGCCGGCGACGCTCGAGGTGTTGACGAGATGCCCGCGGTTCTCGGCCTTGAAGTGGCGGAGCACGGTGTAGGCGAAGCGGTAGGCGGCCTCGACATTGACGCGGACCATGGTGGCCATGCGCTCGAGGTCGATCTCCTCGATCGTGCCGAAGGCGAGGAGCCCGGCATTGTTGCAGGCGATATCGAGCCGGCCATGGGTCTCGAGCGCCGCCTCGACCAGTTGCTTCGGCAGGGACGGGTCGGTGATGTCGCCGGCGACGGTGCGGGCGGCGGCGAGCTCGGCCGCGAGTGCGTCCAGGCGATCGGCGCGGCGGCCGGTCAGGACCAGCCTGACGCCGCGCGCGTCGAGGGCCCGGGCGATGGCGTCGCCGATCCCCGATGTGGCCCCCGTGACGATCGCCACCTGTCCTGCCAGCTCGACCATGAAAACGTGCTCCCCCATCGATGTCTGTTCTGCGAACGATGCCGCGGCCACCCTAATGGCCGACCG